>DASTMV010000151.1:0-35514 GCA_035713885.1 Candidatus Udaeobacter sp.
ATTCGATGACAAAGATCTCGATTCGATGCTGCGGTCGCTTACGCAATTTGAGTTGCCGACTCATTCGATGCGTTGTGACGACAGTGACACAAGCTCTGCGCAGACGCTGTGGACTTTTTGGACTGTCTCTTCTGACGGAGGTCCATTTTTGCTTTCAACGAGTGAACGAATTGTGTGGATGCCATCGAGCAGTTTTACAACGGTAGGACGGGATCGGATGTCACCCCTGAGCGCGCGAAGTTGTTTCTCCAAATAATTCATTAGCGTGGGTTCGCGAATAAGGTTGGAACGCTCGGGTGAATAATTCTGAAGTATAAGTGCAGACAGAGCCTCTGTACCGCGCAACCACCCGCCAATACTTACCAACTGCGCCATGTGCGCGCTTTTGATTTCAATCATGCCCGTCTCGAGATCTGAAAGAACACCGTCCCACTCGTCGCGCGCCTCCGACCATTGATTCTTCTCGGCAAACTCCATGATGCTGCGACTGCGGCGAAGAGCGCGCTCCCTGATTCCGAGGCCTTGCGCTAACGAGAGTACATTATTGCCGAGATGTTCAACCTCTGTGGAATCCTTCGCTTCCATTGCAACGAAACCTTCCGCTATCACCACTCCGAGCAGACTTGCGATTTGGGCCTGGTCGCCGTGCGATTTCCAGTGAGCGATCTCTGGACGCTTTACGGCGGTCCAGTTCGCATCCGGAAATCGGTCAAGCAAACGGAATATTTCTTTCGGCACTGGTACCGCGACACCGCGCACTTCTTTGGCTTGTGGTGGCAGCGGGCTGTTTTGCTGAGGCGGTGTTTGGGCCAACACCAACATCGGCACAGCGACTTGAACAAAGACAAAAAGCTTTAGTGCAGACACCAGGGTTTCACAGCCCAGTTGGAAACGTTTCTTCAACTTCGCCGGCCTCCCATTCAGTTGTGCGTTCCAGCGGCTCGACCGCACGAGTGTGATCGTAATGCAGGATTGCGTCAAACTGGTCGGGCAAGCGCGCGCGAAAGTAATGGCTCATCAACTCGGTTTCCGGACGGTAGATTACTCCGATGGCGCGCTCGAGGCGTTCTTTACGCAGCGCCGTTGCAAGATCAGCGTCATCGCGGAGTCCAAGGAAGAAATTCGGAACATCAATCTCATGAAACAGTGCTTCGTAACTGTCCGGATGCGCCGGACGCACATTCTTTCGCTCGGCTGGCCCGTCCCAATCGGACGCAGCCGTAACGGTCCCGTCATAGGTAGAGAAACCAATCGCCACCGATTCTTTTCCAAAATGTTCGCGCACGAGCTGACCGAGGTTGAGTTCGCCGCGCTCGCCCATCTGGGTCGCGCGCGCGTCGCCGAGATGCGAATTATGCGCCCATACGATGATCTTTGCTGGTGGCCGATGATTGCCTAAATGGATGGTAAGTCTCATCAGAGATTCCATCATGTGACTATCGCGCAGATTCCATGACGAGATTTCGCGAGGAAACATGTTGCGATAATATTCCTCGGCATTCCGTACTACGAGCGCGTTTTGTTCCGCGCAAAAATATGCGTCGGCTGCGACCTGGCCGTCGCGTTGGAGGTATTCCTGATCGGAATTCTTGACCACGATGACGCAGCCATTGTAAATGCTGTCGCTTTTCCTCGCTTCACGATGATCTTGAGCAGTTTCATACTTCGCCTTACTTCCTGTTCGATTTCGAATTGGGGCCTGCCGGAATGACCAGGACCGGGCAATGCGCGTAACGCACCACGTGTTCCGCCACGCTGCCGATGAGAATGTGACCAAGCCCGGTTCGGCCATGGGTGGAAATAACGACCAGATCAACGTCTTTATTTGCAGCGACGCAGATTTCAGCCGCGGGCAAACCGTGAATCAGCCGAACAGAATTTCGAGTTTTAGCTTTTTCTGCCATTGAGCGCATTCTTTTCTGCGCCGCATCTGCCATTTCCCGCATGAGCTCGGCAGAATCGAGCGCCGCGTATAAATCTCCAAAGGGATAGGCGTGCGGGTTAATGACATGGATTAGGCGCAGTTCCGCGCCGAATTCACGGGCCAGTTGGACCCCGTACTTCAATGCGATTTGTGAACATTTGGAAAAATCTGTCGGAACAAGAATCTTTGTAAGCCCGAATCCTGTGCGGGTACGGGGATCAATCGATCCATTCCAATGGTTGACGCGCTGACGCACGACAAGAATAGGACAGGGCGAATGTTGCGCTACGCGCTCGGCAGTGCTTCCGAGGAACACGCGCTTGTAACCGGTGTACCCGTGCGTCGCGACAACAATGAGATCGGATTTCAATTCTCGAGCGACGTCGCAAATTTCCTCATAGGCGATGCCGGTGCGCGGCTCTAAGGCCGACACATTGCCGTCCGTCCTGTATTTCAGGACAAGGGCTTGCAGCCGTTTCATGAATCGCTGGTCCCATTCGATTTGCGGCACCACAGGAAGAGTCATCAACGAAGGCGGGGGCTGCTGCGTCACATCGGTGACATGCAAAAGCTGCACGTTTGCGCCGAACTGGCGGGAGATCGCCAACGCATATGAGATTGCTTTTAGGGACGGACGTGAGAAATCAATCGGGACCAGGATCCGGTTGAATCGCGGTGTGCGCGCAACTTTCGTCACGGTCGGAGGATCTAGCAGCTCTTCCATGGTGCAATGTTGTCCTGAAGATCAGCGCGCTGCTCTCCGCCAATTGCCAAATGCTCTCCGTTTTTTGCTCGGTGGTTGGAGACACGACACACGTTGCGAGGCAGACGCCGTCGGCCACACCGCAGAGATCACCACGCCTCTAATCCGCTGGTGAAAGCATGTGATATTTATTGCGATCGAGAATCGGCCCGTCCGTGCTGCCGCTTAGAAATTGAACCAACACGGGGTTCCTTGATTGCCGCATATGCTCTGGCGTTCCCTGTTCGATAATTGTTCCGCAATACAACATCGCCATTCGTGTCGCGATATGGAAAGCGCTGTCCATTAGATGCGTGACGATGATCGATGTTGTCTTCGTTTCCTCTGTGAGGTCAATGATTAGTTCGTCAATGAGGGCACCGATGACCGGATCAAGGCCTTGCGTCGGTTCATCGAAAAGAATCAGTTCCGGCTCCATGACCAGAGCACGAGCCAGGCCGACTCGTTTGCGCATGCCGCCACTCAGCTCGAATGGCATCGCCTTATCCTCACCACTCATTTCAACCATTTCGAGTTTCTCATCGACGATCCGATCGATCTCGGCAGCTGTTTTGTCGGTCAGTTGCTGTAATGGAAGCGCCAGGTTCTCGCGAACCGTGAGCGAACTCAGCAATGCCGCATCCTGGTATACCATGCCGATCCGCATCCGAACTTCTTCCAAGTGATGATCGTTCATCCGCGAAACTTCGTGTTGTTTAAAGAAGATTGAGCCCGCATTCGGTTTCAGGATGCCGAGAATCAAGCGCAGGATCGTGGTTTTTCCGGCGCCACTTTGGCCAATGATGACCAGCCGCTCTTGCGGAGCAACAGTTAGCGACACCTGATCGAGCACTTTTTTGCCGCCGAAACGCATGACCACGTCACGCAGCTCGACGACTTGCTGTGTCGAGATGGCTGTAGGTTCCGCCTTAACTAATGCCTTTGTCATTGGCTGGAGTGCGATTCGCGAAACTTGTTAGTCTTTCGTCTTTCTGGAAATGCGTGGGTTGCCAGCTTGCGATCTTTTCTGGTGACTGCCTTGCCTGTTCGTGCTTTACGTGACTTCGGCTGGCGTGTCTGCTTCCGTGCTTCAACGCGGCGCGATCTTGTCAGGTTCGCTTCTCTGACCTGCGGATGGGATGGCACCACCAACACAGAACAGGGTGCGTGTCGCACAATGTGCTCGGCAATGCTGCCAATCAATACATGTTTTAGACCAGTCAGCCCATGTGTCGAAGTAATGATCAAATCGACAGCGTGATCCTTTGCAAACTGACAGATGTCCAGCACCGGCGAGCCTTCTGTGAAGACCGCATCGGATTTGACGTTTGCAAAATTGACCGAATCTACAAGTTTGCGCATCTGGCGCTCAGCCTTTTTCCGAGCAGCTTTTTGCAAACCGGGAATATCGTAGATGGCAGTGCCCTCGCTCGAATAGATGTATCCCAGGTACGTGGCATGCAGCAAAATAATCTTTGCTCCAAATTCATTGGCAACGCCAATCGCGTAGCGAAGGCCTTCCTGCGAGCACATCGAAAAATCCACGGGCACAAGGATTGTCTTGAACCTGTACGGTGCGCCGTTGTTCGATTGAAGCGTCTTTCCGCGCGCGACGAGAACCGGACACGGCGAATGTTGCACAATCCTTTCAGCGGTACTTCCAAGAAAAACATGTTTCAGTCCGGTACGCCCATGCGTTGGCATCACCACCAGATCGGCAGGAATTGTCTGCGCGAGTCGACAGATTTCATCGAAGGCCGGCGCACCGGTGAGAACGTGGCATCTTGCTGATGAGACCCCAAATTTTCGTGCCACGGCCTGAAGATCTTTGAGGACGCTTCCTTCTACCTCTTCCTTGTATGGCATAAAGGAAAACGGCACGGCAGCCCCAGCTGGCGTCACAAAGTCTGCCGCATATTCAAACTGGTGGACGTGGGCGAGATGGAGTGAGGCCTTGAAACGCCTAGCCAGCTGCCCGGCAAATTGGATCGCTTGCGCCGACATTTCAGAAAAATCGATTGGAACGACGATGTTTTGCATACTGAGTGTTTTCATGCACACACAATGAACGCAATGCTCCCGTCCGGCGCGGCATTGTTTGCGAAAGGCGAAGCATTTTTTGCGCTCTGTTTAGCCACGCTACGGCCGGTTCCCGAAATCAGCGCAACGCAGGCGCTCCTGATCAACGACCTCTTGGATGGAAGGCGGCAGAACCGGCCTAGTGTTTTTTTAAACATAGGGAGGCTTTGTATCGGCATGTGCAGAACGATCACGATCACGGCCGGCATACCGGCAGAAAATCTTTGAATATTTCGACGAGGATCCGGTGGCCGCCTGCCGAGGTGCCGACAACGATTGGGTTGTCAACTCGATGTTTCTTGCGTCTCCCCGAGGCAGAACTGGCCTGTCCGTGACGCGCTAGCCGTTCTCTGGGCGTTAACGTGGATTTTTGCATGCGACTCCTTCACCATGGCTGAATTTTGTGGAAGATGAAACGTAATCGACTTATGTGGCGCGCCGGTCGGCGAGGCGCCAGCCGTGTTGCGTTGCGACTGCTCGTTTCGGATCATTTTGAGAAAGAGCGGGAAGTCGCGCGTTCTGACAACTGAATGATATCAGGAATCTGGTACTCGACGCGTTCACTTTTTAGCTTGCCTGCGCCGAAGTGACGAGGTTCTCGCGAGCGCTTTGCATTCGTTTGATCATGACGGGCGCCATACGTTTGAGAAGCTCGTAGCCTAGCGAGTGGTCTCGCTCACAATATTCGCGCAGGATCGTCCCATAGAAAAAGATGGCAGAACATGGTTCGGTAGCGCGGGCCGTAAAACGCCACGTGTAGGGAGGAAACATCCACGACCAGCCTAACAAACCACCGGCGCCGATTGTGTCGATCACGACCGGGACGTCGGTGTCATTGCTCGATTCGAGAACCACTTTTCCAGTTTCAATCAGATAAAATCGATCTGCCATCTCGCCTTCACGGAAAATAATTTGTCCCTTTTTAAAGTGAACCGCTATCGCGCAATCAGTTAGCAGAGCTACCTGTTCAAGGTGCATTCCCACCAAGAAAGGGTGTAGGGGTAGCCGAGTGGCTAGTTGTTCCCAAGTCGTGTCATTGTTTAACGTTTCGATTTTCATCTTTATGGTTTTTCTCCTCTCAATTCTGTTTCCAGTGGCTTTAGATGAATTCATGCTCCTTTTCCCTAACGACAAATACCGGGCAGGGCGCTGCCCGTACCACGCGTTCGGCGGTGCTGCCGATGCAAAGATGCTTCCAACCCGTGTAGCCGTGAGTGGCGATTACGATCAGATCGACATTTAGCTCTTTCGCGGCTTCCACGATTTCATGGGTGGCAAGTCCAACTCGGAAGGTTGATTGAGCGGCTGTTACACTTGCTTCTCTGGCGGATGTGACCAGGTCGCGCAGGTTTTTCTCCGCGTTGTCCAATTCTTTGTCAGAAAAAGCGGGCACTCCCGCCAAGTTTGCGGCGCTCGGCGGTGCCGGGGTCAAAACGTGAATCAGTGTTAGTTCCCCATCGAATTGTTCTGCAAATTTGACTGCGTACTTGAATGCTTGTTTTGATGCCGGCGAGAAATCGGTCGGCACAAGAATCTTTTTCAAATGCAAGACCTGCGGTACTAGATCAATTACCTTGGTCGGTTCACAACGTTGAGGTTTCATCTGCGTGCATCCTCAACTTCTGGCGCACAGTTGCTCGGCAGCTATTGTTAAATCGTGTGCATTTTTTGCGCCGCGCGGGACAGTTGATGCGCGAGTAATTCTTTATCGACGGCGAAAAATCGCGTTTTCGCTTCGTAAATCGAACGTGTTTTGAAACAAAACGGAACCTTTTGAAGCCGACGATTTCGGAATCCCAAGTCTGGCGCGTCTGTCAATTCCGCCATTCTGGCATTGTTGTGATGCTGGCGAACGTCACTTTGTTGGTCGATTCGGGCAAATTGCGCTTGTAAGGCTTCTGCAATTCCTGCCACAAATCAAAGCATGCCTGCGCAAGAGTTGGCCCGCCCCGTTTTCCTGCCGATCATTATTGGCACACCGCGACAAGGGCGCCTAACGGAACCTGCGGCAAATTTCGTTTTCGGTGAAGTATCGAAACGGAGCGATATCAAAACGGAATTGATCGATATCAGAAAAATTCCCATTCGTGTGGATGACGCCGGCGAAGCGCTAAAGGACAGCCGGTTTTGCGCTACGGTCGAGCGCGCCGACGGCCTGATCATCGTAGCTCCCGAATACAACCACAGTTTTCCAGGATTGTTAAAACATGTGCTGGACACAAACCTCAGGGAATACATTCACAAAGCGGCTGGAATCTGTGGCGTGTCGGCTGGTTCCTTTGGTGGGGCGCGGATGATCCAGAGTCTGGTCCCAGTGCTCCGCGAACTCGGACTCGTCACGATTTTTTGGGATGTCTACTTCGGCACGGCAGGAAAGCTTTTTGATCCTGCAACCGGCAGGATCACCGATCCAGCTTACATCGGTCGGGTAGAGAAATTCCTGAACGAGCTCGTTTGGATGTCCCGCGCGCTCCGGTACGCCCGCGAGAATATTCCCTCGCAATAGTTTCTAGCTATTTCTCGCGGTGTTGCTGGTGGGTGGAGGCAAGGGCGACGTCGCACCTGCTGCAGATTTTGTCTCAGCAATTGCGGTAGCAGCGGCCTTGGCTGCCGCGGCTTTCGCCGCTGCTTCAGCTGCAGCTTTTTTTTTCGCCTCTGCGGCGGCTGCCACGTCGGCAAGACCCTTATCAACAGCGGCCGCTTCGATCGGATGGATCTTGTGATAATATTCGTTAGGCCTCGCCAAATCTTCCTTGCGAAGGAGGAGATGATTAAAGCGCTCACGCTGGCTGAGCTCGAAGTCTTTATCCATCTTAATCGCTTCGAATGGACACACCTCAACGCAAATCTGGCAGCTCATGCAAACCGAGATGTCGATGTCAAAGATCTTCGGATAAAACTGCGCTTTGCCCATGTAATCGGGCTTTTTATCGTCGCTCTTTGCGATGTAAATGCACTGCGGAGGACATTCCTTCTCGCAAATTTTGCACGCCACACAGCGCAACCCGGCATGTGGATCGTTGCCGTCAAAAATGAGAAACGGAAAATTCCGATAATTCTCCGCAAGCGGTGCTCGCTCCTCCGGATATTGAACTGTAATCAGCCGTTCCTTCTCGAAGTAGCTTCCTACAAAATTCCGCGCCGTGACCACCATTCCCTTGAGTATCCCCGTGCCAATCATAATTTCGTCAGGCTTGAAATCGTAAACTGTTAAAGCATTGAGGTGGCCGGAGCTTGGCGTCCAAGCAGTCACCGCATAGCGTGCCTCGTTTTAGCATCAACGGTAGAAGACACTCCTCCTGACTGTATGTCCATCTCGGATTGATAACAAACCGTAAGCCCATGCAAGTTTCGAGTACCGCTTGGCGCTCATCGAATCGCCTGATTGAAATTCATGATGGGTAGGGCCGAAATTTTTGGGAGACTTGAATCCTAATAAAAGATGTATGGATGGCTTTGTGTATTCACAACGGGTGATTTGCGCGGGTGATCCTGATTTCGTCGAAGTTGATTAATGTATTTTATGCTTGGCGCAAAAGCGCTCCGCTATGCGGAGCGCTTTTTTATAAGAATAGTGAATGTGCGCAGCTGGATTCAACCCAGCCGCGAATCGTATCCGACCCGAATTCTATATTACAATGATGGATAAAGCACAGCCAGGCGGCGGAAAAATTCTCCGTGGAACCGAAGGGCTCGGAACGGTAACGCCGCAACTGATTGAGGAGCGAGCGCGCGAGATCGCGTGCGGCGACGGACGCACCCGGCCAAATGATCTCGACCGGACTCGTGCGCGCGAGGAGCTAATCGGTCCTACATCAAATTCCGAAAGCCCGCCGACGAGAGAAGAACCGGGCCAGGACTGGCAGATGCCGCTTGTGTCTTCTGGGAAAAAAGCTCCGACGGTCAGGCCTGAAGACGACGAAAATATCCCGCAGAAGTTAATTCAGGAAGGCGTTGAGGAAGCTGACCACGATCAACGTTTAAACTCTGAAAAGAGCTCACGAGAGGTCCTCTAAGGATCGTCCAACCAGCAGGGAAAGCGGGGCGTAATGCGGTGCCCTGCACGGTTCCTTTCGCTGGTGCGCGTTTGTATTGATCGCCCTTCAGCTTGGGCTAAAATAGGCAATATAAACGTGACGATCGGCGACGACGATGCGCTGCCGGCGGCACAACCAAGTCATTCCAGAGTGGCTTTCATTCGACAAGCATTGCGTAAGTCGATTTTACTTTAACTTTTTGGCGCTTGAACAGATGTGTTTCAGCAGCGAGGCAGGACGGATGCTGTTGATTTATGAGAGTCGGCGATAAGCATTTTCGGACGATCTGGCTTAAGCCGGATGATCAATCCGTGGTGCAGCTGATCGATCAGCGATTTTTGCCGCACGCTTTCCTGATCGAGGAAATTCAGACCGTCGAACAGATGGCGACGGCCATTCGCGACATGCATGTTCGAGGAGCAGGGTTGATTGGCGCGAGCGCGGGATATGGAATGTATCTGGCGGCAATACAAGCTGGATCACATCGTGGAGTAGGGGAATTCGATGAGCAAATGGCCTGCGTGGCGAATCAACTCACATCGACCCGGCCGACGGCGGTAAATCTTTCGGGGGCCATCGAGCGGCAATTACAGAATATCGCTGCCGCAAAAACTGCCGCCGAAAAGATCGGCGTGGCACTGCGCACAGCAGAGTTGATCGCCAACGAAGATTCGGAGCATTGCCGGCAAATAGGACGGCACGGCTCCAAACTTATTCGTGAGATTGCGCAGACCAAGAATGGCCCGATTAACGTGCTTACTCACTGCAACGCAGGATGGCTGGCATTTGTCGATTATGGTTCAGCGACTGCGCCTATCTACGCCGCGCACGAGGAGGGCTTGCCAGTGCACGTGTGGGTCACTGAAACTAGGCCCAGAAATCAGGGATCGAAACTCACCGCATGGGAACTGGGCCAGCAGCAGGTGCCATACACAGTGATTGCGGACAGCGCAGCAGGTCATTTGATGCAACGCGGCGAAGTCGATCTGGTAATTGTTGGCTCAGATCGCACCACGTACACCGGAGATGTTGCGAATAAGATCGGCACTTATCTTGAGGCCGTGGCAGCGAAGGCCAACAATATTCCATTCTACGTCGCGTTGCCTTCGTCGTCGATCGACTGGAAAATGCGGAACGGATTGGAAGAAATTCCAATCGAGCAACGTGGAGACGAAGAAATCAATTACGCTGACGGTTGGTTTAATGGACAACAAATCGCGGTGCGAATTGCGCCGGATGAAAGTCCCGCTGCAAACTACGGCTTTGACGTTACGCCGAGACATCTGGTCACCGCATTAGTCACCGAGCGTGGCATTTGCAAACCTGACGAGAAGAGCATTTGCTCGCTTTTTCCCGAGCATACACCGTGAGTGAGTATGTAAAGTTCACGCACAAGCGCGTCAGCGCGGATACGCTGCCATTTAATCAACTTTCGGAATTGAACGATTGCAGACGGAAGCTTCGTGAGCTCCATCTGATTGGTATAGACTCGAATGGAATCAGTTTTGGCAACTTGAGCGTTCGTGATGGTGCGACCAGGAATTTTTACATAAGCGGTTCGGCCACTGGCGGCCTCGCCAAGTTGACGCTCGCGGATTGCGTACGGGTCGTAGCATACGACTTCGAACAGAACTCGGTCCGCTACGAAGGTGTTGCGATTCCTTCGTCAGAATCGTTGACGCACGCCGCGATTTACGAATCCGATCCAACCGCATCCGCAGTGATTCATTGTCACGATTCGGTTTTGTGGGTGACACTTCTTAATCAGGTTCCGACCACCTCGCAGACGTCTGCTTACGGCACTGCGGAAATTTCCTACGAAATTGTCCATCTGTTTGACGTTTCCGATGCTCGAAGTCGGAAGATTTTCGTCATGGGTGGGCACAAGGACGGCATTATGGCCTTCGGGGAGAAGCTCAAAGACGCGTTCGATACTCTCACGCGCGCGCGAAGCAGCATCCTTTCATGAGTCCAAATCGGTTTTTTGAGAACGTAAGGCTTGGGAATATGGGGGATCGAGTCGCTGCCACGAGTCGAGAGCGCAGTTTGACTCGCCGCAAATTTCTTGGAATGAGCTTAGTGAGTGGAGCGGCGCTTTTGGCAGGCAAATCCGATGTAATTCTTGGAGCTGAGACATCAACATCATTAAGCATGGCTGAAAATCCAACTTTTACCTTCGGCCGCGATCTCATTGTTAATCGGCTTGGCTTTGGCGCAATGAGAGTCACCGGCAAAGGAATTTGGGGTTGGCCACCTGACCGGAAGAAAGCGCTGCAAGTGTTGAAACGCGCGGTGGACCTCGGGGTCAATTTGATCGATACCGCGGACTCTTACGGACCAGACATCAGCGAGTTGCTGATCGCTGAGGCACTTTACCCGTATCCAAAAGGACTGGTCATTGCTACCAAAGGCGGGCTCACGCGGCCGGGGCCGGGACAATGGGTGCCGAATTGCCGGCCGGAACATCTTAAACAGGCGTTGGAAGGAAGCTTGAAACGGCTGCGTTTGGATCGCATTGATTTGTATCAATTGCACAGCGTCGATCCGAAAGTGCCGATTGAAGAATCTGTCGGCGCCTTAAAGCAAATGCAGGAGGCAGGAAAAATCCGGTACATCGGATTATCGAACGTGGACAAAAGGGACATCACGCAGGCGCGAAAAATTGTTCCGATCGTGAGTGTGCAAAACCGTTACAATGTTGAGGACCGCGAATCGGAAGATGTTCTCGCGTATTGCGAAAAGGAAAAGCTTGGATTCCTCCCATGGTTTCCTATCGGCGGAGGCAACGGTTTGAAAATAGAGAACCCGCTGAATGTGGCGGCAAACGCCCACGGCGTCAGCGTTTTTCAAGTGGCGCTGGCCTGGCTTTTGGAGCGATCGCCCGTGATGCTGCCGATTCCCGGCACGTCATCATTGAACCATCTCGAACAGAATGTCGCCGCCGCGAAGCTCAAACTGACTTCAGAAGAGTGGAAAGCGATTGACACCTTAGCAAGGTAACCGCTTTTCAGGGCGTGGCGGTGGCGGTAGCCGTGGCAGTCGGCGTCGCCGTTACACCAGGCGTGGGACTGACGAAAATTGGGGTCGGTGTTACGCCGCCACCAGCACCTTCGTTCGAGTCTTTTCGGTAAGTGATGAAGAGAGTCCCACCCACCACTGGGCTGACCGTCACCTGAGCCGGACCCGCTATGACCGCGCGATTATCAATTTCGGGAAAATTTTGCGAGTTGGTTCCGGTGCTTAGGTCAATCCGGGTCGCAGTGAGGACATCGGCCGTGCCGGTACTGTCGCTGCTATCGCCCTGCAGCGTTACCTGGACTAGACCGCGGTCAGTGCCTCCTTCCTGCGTGAAGTTGGTAATCTTAAGAAAGTGACCATCGGGCACGGTGATCACCAACGCCTGGTTAGTGATGGTTTTACTTTTGAATTGTCCGGCAAGGACAACCCCTACTGATGACAGCAAGATCAGAACGATGAAGCATCGCGCAACGATCGTTTTCACAATATAGACATATACACAAATTACATTTCGCAACTGGAATCGTCCTCGTGTTGCCGTTCGGAACAGCGCGGTTTAGCTCATTGGCTCGACACAGGAAGGTTCAAAGCCTGTCGAACTGGAATGCCCACTTTTCGACCCCACTAGGCACCGGTCGGTATTACATCCGGTGTATAGGCATGTTTTGGGCGAATTGTCTTGTCAGCGGATTTGATGTTTAAATTGAGGCAGATAAGACAACGTATGAGAGCAATTCGAGTTCACGCGTTTGGGGGTCCGGAAGTTCTCCGGGTGGAAGAAATTCCAAAGCCGCGGCCCGGACCCGGTGAAGTGCTTGTGCGAATCCATGCTATCGGCGTCAATCCGGTGGAGACTTACATCCGCGCAGGAACGTATGCTCGAAAACCGGCGTTACCTTTCACACCTGGCAACGACAGCGCAGGTGTGGTCGAGGAAGTAGGTCAGGACATGAATCAATTCAACGCCGGAGACCGTGTTTACACCGCGGGATCGATCAGCGGGGCATATGCGGAATTTGCATTATGCGGCATCGCCCAGGTGCATCCGTTGCCGCCGAAAACTTCTTTTGCCCAAGGTGCGGCCATGGGAACGCCGTACGCGACAGCATATCGCGGCTTGTTACAACGTGGGCATGCGAAACCGGGCGAAACTCTGCTGGTGCACGGCGCGAGCGGTGCTGTTGGGACGGCGGCTGTGCAGATGGCGCGTGCTCGCGGTCTGCGGGTGTTCGGTACAGCGGGCAGTGAGGACGGACTTAAGCTCGCGTGCGAACAGGGTGCGCATGAAGTCTTCGATCATCGCGCGCCTGACCACTTCGAGAAGATTATGAACGCGACGAGCAGGCACGGTGTTGACCTGATCTTGGAACTGCTTGCGAACGTGAATCTCGGAAGAGATCTTACAATTCTCGCGAAGTACGGCCGTGTAGTAGTTATCGGAAGCCGTGGTCCGGTGGAAATCAATCCGCGAGACACCATGCAGTGCGACGCCGATATTCGTGGGATGGTCTTGCCAAACACGCCGCCGGCGGAACTGGCCAGCATTCACGCTGCACTCGTGGCCGGTCTGGAAAACGGGACATTGCGTCCGGTTATCGGCAAGCAACTTCCGCTATCCGAAGCAGCTGAGGCACATCGCGCCGTCATGGAATCTCGAGCGATCGGAAAGATCGTGCTTATTCCGAGCTAACTATCAACGAGGAAGGCAGGAGACGGCTACGCGATCCGAAAGGAAACCAATTTATTTCGTTCTGCGCCAGATAACGTCCTCGTTGTTACGACGATCGATCAATGCGTCGACTTTTCCCGTGGAAGTGTAACGAAACAGAATTCGGCCTTCGACGCCTTTACGGAAGAAAAGCTCCGATGTTTCGGGGAGCAGTTGCTCTTTCTTGCCGCTGCGCTCAACGAACAGTTTGTCGCCATCGGCAATGACGGATCTCGTTTGGCCAGGCGCCAATTCGTAGGTGCCAATGAAGTCATCAAACTTTTTCGGGTCGGCTTTTCCCATCGCAGGATCTTCATAATAGCGATGTGCCTGACTCGCGATAATCTGCCAACTGCCGTTGCGCTGAAGCCACGTGTCGGTGACGTGATAGCGCGCTTTCAGATTTTGCCCGAAAATCGTCTCACTTTCGTCCGCGTCGTAACTGAGTATGGCGGTGTTCGCAATGATACGGCTGTGGGCGTTCTCGATCTTGATCGCTCCGGAATATCCGACTGGCAATGGTGTGATGTCGGCGAGCAGTTTCGGTTTGTCGAAAACGCGCCCTTTCTCATCAGCAAAGATGCAGTCGTCAGCGAAATATTTTTTCCACGGCTGTTGGTTCCCAGACGCGAGTGCATCGTAAAGCTCCTGAGTGCGACGGATCAGTTCGTCCTGAGCGATCGGAACGTCTGCAGGGCAAACGATGCTGACAGCAGACATAAACACAACGAGCAGCAGCTGTTTCACAATGATGAATTAAGAAACAAGCGATTACGATACACGACATGACGTCAGAGGAACCTGAGCGGCTTGAGTCGTTGGATGCGACGTTGCGATCGGCGACGTGTGCGAATATGTGTTCGCTTCGTATGGTACGCGTTCGCGAGCAGCTCGCTGGTAAAAAGATGCGCTCATGAACCGGATTGCTTTACATGTGACAAGCAAGGATTCGTAGCCTTCGAAGTCTCAGGATTGCAAAGATTCGACGGATTCAGTACGAACCGACAGATCCATCGATGAAATTGGGAATGTGTAGCAGACCCTCTTGGAAAGCAGAATGAAAGAACCCACCCATCCGAGACACTCGACGAAACAAGTGATGCGACGACTTGGCGTCGATCGCTTTTCGACTGTGCAGCTTTTGGTTGTTCTGGTCGTTTTCTTCACCTGCGCCCCTTTCGTCGAAGAGATGAGGGGCGGTAATCTTATTCTCTCGGTTTTGTTTTCAATGGTGCTGCTCGCTGCTGTGCTTGCTGTGGCCAAGCGCAAACGCGTGCTAATCATTGCCATTATACTTGTCATTCCGGCAATCGTGGGCAGATGGATCAATCATTTTCGCCCGGATATGATTCACCCTGCCGTTTTCCTCGTTTTTGCGCTCGTTCTGTTGGCGTTCGTGATCGCGCATATGCTGCGCTTCATTCTGCGCGCGCCTGTTGTAAATGTGGAAGTGCTGTGCGCGAGCATTTCAGTTTACCTGATGCTGGGTTTGATCTGGTCCATCGCCTATTGGCTCGTCGACGACTTGACGCCTGGCGGGGCCTTTTCTTTCAACACTATTCGTGGCGCAGAGACAATGAATGGGTTCACCGGATTTTACTTTAGCTTCATCACGCTAAGCACCGTCGGGTACGGTGACATCACTCCGGTGTCGAGGATTGCGCGCTGGCTTGCGGCGATGGAAGCCATGACCGGTCTGCTTTATGTGGCGGTCCTGATCGCACGGCTGGTTTCACTTTATTCTGCAACGAAACCCGATGATGCCTAACAGTGCGGCGTGAACTTCCGGATATTTCACCATTGGCCAAAGGTCTTACAGCGAAAATAGTGCGCGCACGTACTTCCTGGATAGTATCGACTCCCGGCGAGGTGTCCCGATCTTATGAAGCCTGAAGGTACAAGAGTATCCAGTCGCCTGATTAGTGGTGTAACGTGCCTCGCGTTTCTTGCAGGCTGTGCGACGGCGCCACAAACAGGACGTGGTCCGGAGTATGGGCCCACCGCCGCCATCATGCGGGAGGCGCGATCTACCGGTCTCGCAACCGAAAGACGAGCTGCCGACTATTTGCAAGCGGCGGCCATTACCGCCCCACTGCTGGGAAGTGGCATCGGGACACCCGCCTGCGAGACTTATAATGCAGCGTGCGGCGAACTCACCGTTCTGCTACGCTCGGGTGACGCGGGACGCCTGTGGAATCAGCCGCTAACGCTCACCAGCACCAACGGAACGTATCATTTACGCCTCGAACCTGCCGGCAATGCTCTCTGGGCGCCGAACTACTTCACAAGTTTTGTGGACGCAGATCAGGTAAAAGAAAAACTAATCAGAAAGGCAAATCATCAGGAGGGCGTTGGCGGCGCGCTGGTCGGAGTGCGAATTATTAATCCTCCCGAAGAATTTGCACCGCCGAAGGGAATCACAGCAGCAGTTACAGCCACCGTGGATTTTCACGGAAAAAATGCCAGGCTCGCGCTCCGTCGCCCATCCAAACAACCGACGGCTACTGTTGAAGGAAAAGTTCGTCCACTGAATGCCGATTTCTCGGGGCCAATCAGCTATTATGAACCGCCCCCCAATCTGTTGTTAGTAGGCGTAATGGGTGCATTACGGGCCGCTCACTATGAGAAGAAGACGGGACTCTATTTTCTGCAGCCTTACGATCCGGACCGAATTCCTGTGGTCTTTGTCCACGGTCTCATATCAACGCCGTTCGATTGGGTGAAAACTATTAACGGTCTCCTCGCGGATTCTGAGATTCGCAAGCATTACCAATTTTGGGTCTTCGCCTATCCCACGGGTAATCCCGTCCTCTATTCGGCGTTACGTTTGCGTGAAGAACTGGCCAAGGTAGATGAGCTTTATCCGAACCACAAAGGCTATGTCCTCGTCGGCCACAGTATGGGGGGTCTGCTCTCGCAAGCGCAGGTTACAAACATAACGCGCACCGATTGGGTGAAAGCACTGGGAGCACAAGGCATGACCCTCTTCGACGGGTTGCAACCGACGGAACTTGTTGCTAGAGCAACGACGTTCAAGAGCAATCCCCGGGTCAAACGGGTCGTGTTCATTTGTACTCCTCATCGTGGCAGCAAAATGGCGTCAGCCGGAATCGGCCAACTTGCCATCAAGTTGATCTCGCTTCCGACGGACCTTGTTACGACCATAAAAAGCGAGATTCCTGAAGCAACGTTGAGGAAAATAAACAATGGTCGACTTCCCAACAGCGTCAGCAACCTCGCGCCGAATGCACCGTACCTTAAGGTCTTGAACGAAGAGCCAATCCAGGTTCCCTACCACTCCATCATTGGCAATCGCGGCAAGCCGGGACCACTCGCCGAGAGTACCGACGGCGTCGTGCCGTACTGGAGTTCACATCTCGACGGCGCTCAATCCGAGTGCATCGTTCCCGGGCCGCATGGATCGTGTGAACTCCCGGAAACGATCACTGAGCTTGACCGGATTCTGCGCTTGAATCTTGGGCTTCCTACGAGCCCGAGAACAATTTTGGCTCAGACGTCTCGTTAAATTTGGCGCAAGCCGTCACGCGCTCACGCGACGTGTTCCACGGCGACTACAACGTCACCGGTTGCAGAAGCTGGAACTGTAGCCTCGTTCCCGGATTAACTACGGTTGTGCCGGCAGTATGTCCATACTGCGCCTGTCGCGCTGTTTGCGGTGGGCCGTGGGGTTCCATGCTGTTCGTCTTAACTGGGATCCTGCGCCCATTCACTTCAATTGAGGCGAGTTCCAGAGTGAGCGGCCCTGATTTACGCGGATTAGCACGTGAGGAGGCGATCTTCCCGAATACTTTTGTTCCAGCCTTCAACAAGGTGTTTCCTTTTGCGGAAACATCCTGAGCGAGCTTTGCCTCGAAGCTTCTCCCAACGATGCTTTGTGATGTGACAAGGCTAACAGTGCTTACCATCAGGCTTGTTCCGGCTGGAATCGTTGCCGCATTTACGAATGCAACAGAGACGCATGTGCAGATGACGGATAGTAATGCAATGATTTTGGTTTGATTCATATTTTCTCAGGGTTGTTGGTTGAAGCTTAATCGGGTGTTTGGTAAGGCGGTTCCTCTGTTGCGATCGGAGTGGTTTGCAGTGACGGGTTAATCAGCTGGAAAATTACAGCTGCCAAAAGACCCCCGGCCAAGTTCGCTACGAGATAAATCCAGATGTTGGCCCAGGTCGAAATGCCAAGAATGCAGATACCAAGCGCAACTGCGGGATTGAATGCACCACCAGAAATGTCGCCAACTGCGAACGCACCCGTCATTACCGTCATTCCAATCGCCAGGCCGTAAAATGAATTTCCTGAAGTGCCCTCGGCTGTAGCCGCATTCAGCACCACATACACCAACGCAAAAGTAAAAAGAAACTCCGCCAGCAAGGCTGGACCGACATTCGGATTGATCGGAGTAACAGCGACACCCGCCCGGAGAACCTTGCTTACGAAAAAAGCCGCGACCGCTGCGCCGGCAAGCTGAGCGACCCAGTAAGGGATTACGTCGGCGGGTTGCAGCTTACCACGGATCAAGATCCCGAGGGTCACCGCCGGATTGTAATGTCCGCCAGAAATATGCCCGCCCGCAAAAACCATCACCATGAGCGCCGCCCCGATAGCAAGAGGCGCGATCACGCCAGCTCCCGCGCCAATTACCGTGCAGCCAATCGTCAGGACGAGAAAGAATGTTCCGATAAATTCGGCGATATACTTGTTCATAATTTACAGTCTTACCCAATAGAGCTTGAAGAAGGCAAGACACATTAATGATAAGACTTTGGTCTTATCACTGCGCGACAATCTCGAACGCGTTCGAGGCCGCCACCCCAAGGGGAATACAACTTCGGAATAAACGCGAGTGATAATCTTATTAGCCCGCTACTTTAAGATAGATAAACAGTACAATGATGGCGCCGATAATGGACATGATGAGTCCGGCCGGATGAAATGCCGAACCAGGCGCCGGTTTGGAGAACAGCCGTCCGATTAATCCCCCGACGATCGAGCCGACGATCCCGAGCAGCGTGGTCATTATGAAACCGAGATGTTGCGCCCCCGGCATAATGGCTCGTGCGATCAAACCGACGATGAAGCCGACAATAATGTACCAGATGATGTGTAGCATAGGTTTATTTGGTTGATCTCAGAGGCTATCGTACTGCTCGAGTCGATGTCGATTGTTTTCGCTGCTAAATCAAAAAAGCTGAGCCGTTGTTCCCGTTCAAAAGCCATTAAGGCGTTGATCCGAATATTTCTTTGTCTTTTTTCTTACCGAATACGCCCACCAGTTCGTATGCGTGAAATACAGTAGGTGATTTTCAAATATCGATGTCGGCGCTATTTTGGCTGTCCTATAGCTAGCCATGGAGGTTCACCAGTTGCGCTATTTCGTCGCTGTGGCGGATGAGGGAAACTTCTCGCGTGCAGCGGCGAAGGTCCGCGTGGCTCAACCATCGTTGAGCCAGCAAATTCGCAAGCTGGAAGCGGAAATCGGCCAACCATTGTTCGACCGTCTGCCGAGATCTGTTGTATTGACTGAAGCTGGTCGATCTTTCATCGAGTACGCCCGGCAGATTTTGGCATCGATCGGAGATGCTCGCCGATGTGTCGATGAACTCAAAGAGACCGTTACTGGCAAGCTGGCGGTGGGGGCGATCCCGACGATTGCGCCGTACGTGCTCCCAGAGCTGGTGGTAAAATTCCAAAAAGACTACCCAGAAGTGGCTTTGGAGTTGGTTGAGGATGTCACGGACGGCATTACGCGGCGCATCGATGCTGGCGAGCTGGATGTCGCGTTGGCATCCACATGCAAGCCGAGTCCAACTCTGCGAAGGCAATCTTTAGGCAACGAACCGTTGCTCGCGCTAATCCCCGAGGGAGATCCTCTAGCGACGAAGACTCTCGTCGAGCTAGAGGATCTCAAATCGAAGCGATTTCTGCTTCTCCACGAGATGCATTGCCTGTCGCAGCAAGTACACCACTTGCTAGAGACACGTCGTCTACGGCCGGAGATCGCTCTGGCTGGAAGTCAGCTCACCACCATCGCGCGCATGGTCGCCGCCGGGATCGGCGTTTCAATCGTGCCGCAAATGATGGTGAAACATCAAGCCACACCGGGATGCGTCAGCCTGTCGTTTGCTCCGCCAGGTGCCGAGCGGGAACTGAACTTTGTTCATAACCCGCTACGATTCCAGAGCAAAGCGGCGGCCGCCTTCCGTCAAGAAACGGCAGCTGTTTTGGCAGGCCAGGATTCAGTCGCCGACGACGCCAAGAGCTAGCTCTATCTCATCGTCTCCAACGCCGTCGCTACCATCGATAACATCGGCCAGACGGCGAGAATCAGGATGATCCCAAAGACGGCGAGCTCAGGTAAGTAGTGAGGCCGCGTCCTGTGGACATATCGTTCCTCGAGGAAGCGTGAAACACGCTGTCCTATTGGCATTTTGGTTTCCATGTAATCAACCGGCCACAATCAGGCGCTAGATTGAAATACTTTATGCGTCTAGGTGGGATAGGTTTCGGCTATTGCGCCAGATTGTAACAGATTACGAATGCTAAAAATGCGCCGGCTCTACAAGGCGAGCATTGTGCCGCGGCAATTCGATGCGCCACAAAGGCACGCAAATTTCTTTTTAGCTGCTTCAGTGATTGGTTCGTCAATCTCCAGCCGATAATCATAAAGGAGCTCTTCGCCGGCTTGAATATCGCGAATGGTATAAATAAAGATGCGGTCCTTTTCCTCAATCGCTTCGCAGTTTGGATCGCAGGAGTGGTTTATCCAGCGTGCATCGTTACCGCCAATCTCTGGGTTGATAACCTGGCCGTTTTCCAGCCCGAAGTTGAAAGTGTGTGGATTGTTGTCGTCATCGGGGGCGGCTTCCCAGGAGATGCGCTCGCCGGTATATTCTATAATGCGTTTGCCTTCGGGAATAGACTGCATGGCGTAAACGCCGCGACCGTGGACATTAGACTGGCGAACCTCGATCTGCACGGCTCGATTCCGAGTTTTGCTTTTCTTCGCCATACAATTAAGAACTCACTATTCAGACAGGGCAGTTCCATTGAGTGATATCTGCAAATTGCCGGAGTTACACATATGAAAAAATCGATGATTCTGATAATGGCGGTTGTCGCGGCTGCCAGTTCGACCTGGGCAAGGCTCGGCGACAGCGGCGATATGATCGAAGATTCATATGGCACAATCGTTCAGCGCCGGCTGCGAGAAGACGAAACCGTGAGTGTCGTTTACGCAAAAAATGAATATCTCTTTCTCGTCAGATTTGATAATGACCGAAGTATTTCGGAAAGCTATTCGCATGTGAAAGGCACGGATCTTTCTGAGAAGGAAATTAGGAAATTCCTCAAGGCAAATGCTGGGCGAGCTAGATGGATGTCGGATAATGCTCACGCGGCGAGGCGCTTTACGCGTAGCGATGGTAAGGCAGAGGCTATTTACGCGCCCGTGAACGGGCGCCCAGCATTGACGGTGCGTGAATTTCGTTCCGATCACCGCCGCGGTAATCAGTGAGGTTTATTCAAGCTGCCGGGCTGCGCTTTCGCAGAATCGTTCCGGCAACAATTCCCACACAAAAGAATCCCACAATCTGGATGAAGATGTAGCTGGCGGTGTAACTACTGGGGAAGCCGTACCAATTCCAGTATGACACGTTGGTTCCGATCGCTGTGAGAATTCCAGCAACAATGGTGAAACTCACCCGGCCGGCAAAGCTGCCGATACCCGCCCAAGCCAAAAGGACGACGACCAGAATTGATTCAAGCAGTTCGGTACCGAATTCGATTCCCAGCGATTTCCCGAGCGCAAACGGGCGCCCCGGCGGGTGATACATGAGAATGCCCGAAGCATTCGTTGCGATTTTTTCGCTCATGTGCTTCATGGCTTCGCTCTTTTCCTGTCGGCTGGCGTTCTTACCCGCGCCGGGCCCAGGAAAAATATAAAGGCCGGTCTTGTCCTCGATATTGCTCTGCATCGCACTAAGCACCGCCGATTCATTCGGAATTTCGCGAATCCCAGCTTCGCCCAGTGGGAGCGCCATGTGCGCCATCGATGTCCAAATAAACATCACGATTCCGCCCAGAATGCAGGCGAGTAGAACTCTCATACGCATGGAGAATGGGACACTGGCGGAGAGTTTGTAAGCAAAATACCTGATGGTGTTCGCTGCGAGCCGCGCCGCCCTGAGGCGAAATGATTGACGAACGAAGTTTTCGTGCGATTTATCAGTTGCAGTAAATTTCTTCCTCGCCAGTCGTTTCTCGTGCGAGGTGACACTATTCGCAAGTTTTCAGGTCTAAAATAACTGCGCACTCGTATGGCAGGACACAGCAAATGGTCGAAGGTCAAGCGATTTAAAGGCGCTATCGATGCGAAGCGCGGCAAAGCGTTCAGCAAATTATCGAAAGAAATTACGATTGCGGCAAAAACCGGCGGGGGCGATCCGAATGGTAACCCGAGATTGCGTAGCGCCATTCTAGCTGCGCGAGCGCAGAGTATGCCCAATGACAACGTTGAGCGCGCAATCAAACGTGGCACGGGCGAAGGAAAAGACGGCGAACAGCTCGATGAGATCACTTACGAAGGTTATGCGTCTGGCGGTGTTGCGATCATTGTTGAAGCGGCGACCGACAACAGAAACCGCACGGGAGCCGAGATCCGGAGAATCTTTAGCCAAAACAACGGTAATCTGGCATCCAGTGGCAGCGTTTCCTACATGTTTCATCGAAAGGGACAAATCACCGTCCCGCGATCAGGCGTTGGGGAAGATCGGCTTTTGGAGATCGCGCTCGATGCCGGAGCGGAGGAGTTGACAACTGAGGAGGATCAATATGTTATTATCACTTCCCACGATCAGCTCTACGCCATAGCTGAAGCGCTCAAGAATGCAGGCGTCACTACCGATGGGCAAAGGTTTACGTTTATTCCCGATACTACAGTCGCGGTCAGGGACGAGACCGTGGCGCGCCAGGTCCTGCGTTTGTGTGATGCACTTGAAGAGGACGATGACGTGCAAAACGTCTATTCAAATCTAGACATTCCGGACGAATTGCTGGCCGGGTTGCCGGCCTGAAAAAATTACTGCTTACAGCAAAGTTTGTTAGGGCGCTGCCCCTCTTTTTATCAGCAGCCAAGAATTTCAGCTTATGAATGAAGAAAATGAAAACCAGCCTGCGCCGCTGGAAACTGAGTCCCCATCACCAGAGCAACGCCATCATCGCCCACGTCGCCGTTTTTCTCGAAGGCGTTACCGCGGTGACCGCTTCAGGCGCGATAATTCCGAGGAACCAGCAAATTCTTCATCGACAAACGCCGATAACTCCGGCGCAGAGGTGGCTGTCGAGACGCTCGATCCCAAGGTTTCAGGTCACCCCGAAGCCTCAGAAGCCGCCACCCAGACGAGTGAACCGGTTCAGACAGAACCGGAGTTTGGCGAGGGGATCATTGAAATTTCCGGGAAAGGGTTCGGCTTCCTTCGCGATCCGAAGCGAAATTTTGTGCAGACGCCGCAGGACATTTTTGTCACTCCAGAAATTGTGCGTCGCTTTGCCCTGCGCGACGGCATGTGGATCAACGGGGAAATTCGGCGGGGAAGTCGTGGTCCTCAACTGACGAAGTTGGTTACGATTAACGGCGAAGAGCCGCTAAAATATCAGGGACTCCGTCCATTTGAAGAATTAACAACCATCAATCCAAACAAGCGAATCAAACTCGAGACGGTGCCGGACCGGTACACGACGCGAATCATGGATTTGATGACTCCGCTGGGGATGGGCCAGCGCGGTCTGATTGTTGCGCCACCGCGTACAGGGAAAACAACGCTGTTACATCACATCGCGGATGCGGTAGCCAAGAACCATCCGGAGATGATCTTGATTATCCTTCTGGTAGATGAACGCCCCGAGGAAGTGACCGATTTTCGAAGATCGCATCCGACAGCGGAACTCATGGCCAGCTCCAATGATGCCGATATCAAGAGTCATACCCGGATTTCGCAGCTGGCGATTGAACGCGCCAAACGTCTAGTAGAAGCGGGCAAACATGTGTTTATCCTGCTCGATTCTATCACGCGCACGGCTCGTGCATTCAATAACGCGATGGGTGGCGGCGGGCGCACAATGAGTGGTGGTATCGATGCGCGCGCAATGGAAACTCCGCGAAAGATTTTCGCGGCTGCGAGAAACACGGAGGAAGCAGGTTCACTGACAATTGTCGCCACGGCGCTCATTGAAACCGGCAGCCGCATGGATGAGCTGATCTTTCAGGAATTCAAAGGCACCGGAAACATGGAAATGGTGCTTGACCGGAAAATCAGCGATCAGCGCATTTATCCAGCCATCGATATTTTCCTCTCCGGAACGCGCCGAGAGGAACTGCTTTTACAGCCATGGGAGCTGGAAAAAATCAATCTCATCCGGCGCGGGCTCGCAGGGCACAAGCCAGAGGAAGCCATTCAGCGTCTCCTGATGTTTGTTAAAAAATTCCCTACCAACGGCGAAATGCTCAAGAACATTCCAGGCTAAACCTCGCTGAGGTTAGCGTGTTGAAGGGCTAAGGGGAGCCGGGTTTTACCGAAATAAGGTGTCGTTGATAAATCGCGTGAATTGTCTCGCGCGCATCGACGTAATCGCGACGGAAAATTTTGAAGTTGTCGTAGCCCAGGCGAATAGAGAGCTTCCGCTGTTCATTTGAATCGCTCGGAAGTGCCGACACAGCCTTGTTGTCGTAACGCCGCAATACAGATTCACAATGTCGCAGAAACCCATACGATTCTTTGAGTTTCGTCGCCTCCGGATCGGTAAAGACGCCGCGTCGCGATAATAGATCCACCGCTTGCTGCCATTTTGGCTCCCAAATGGCCTCGCGCATTTGCGAGGCTTGGACGAGAAATTCAGCCTCGATAATTCCGCCCTGTCCAGTCTTTAGATCCAAAAAATCCGATCCGCTGCCTCGCTCCGTGCGAATGCGTTCGAGCATGCGATCGATTTTCACCAGAAACTCGGTATCTTGGCTGGCTCTGCGCCACGCAGATTTTGCAACTGTCATAAACTCATCTATTAACGGACCGCTGATCGGGCGCGCGCGAGTAAGCGACTGCAATTCCCATAGCTGCGCACGCTTTGCATAGTACAACCGATATGTCTGGAGCGAACAAACCAAGGGGCCGTTTGCACCTTCGGGACGCAACCGTGTGTCGAGCGCCCAGATGTTCCCCTCGGCGGTGGGATGGGCCATAGCGGTGATGAGATTCTGGGTGCCGCGATCGCCCTCGCCGACGAATATGACGTCCAGATCTGCTCCATAACTGACTTCGCTTCCGCCAAATTTACCGAGCGCGATGACGGTTGTTTGATCGTCCGCGATGAGCCTGGCTGTATGGACCAGACACGCTTCGGCAAGATCCGACAACTCGTTAAAAACAGCTGCGGGCGTAACGAGTCCCACAACCTCGCGCAAGATAATGCGCAACAGTTGCCTCTGCTTGTATGCGCGAATGGGATCGAGATTGTTTGCAGCCGCGCCTAACAGCTCGAGCCGGCGCAGGTTCTCGGTGACGGAGCGCGGTTCATCAAATGTCGGGTCCCGGGTGACATCTTCCAGAAGTTGCGGTCGCCGAATCAACAGCTCGCCAGCAAACCAACTCACATCGAAAGTCTTTACAAGCAGCTCGAGCAACTTCGGATTTGTCACGAGCAACTCGAAGAGCAAACTGCGCAGGCCATAAGCTTCGACGAATCGAAGGAACTGATTCAAAGTCGCATCGGGATCCGCAACTTTCCCCAGCCAGCCCAGCAAAATCGCCCGCAGCTTCTGGAATATTTGCCGGGTACGGGTGGCGACGTGAAAGCTGGCCGCACCGCGCTCGAGATCTCTCAGCGCTTTCTCTGCTCGCTTCGGATCGTCAAAAATCTCCAGATTCACTTGGACAGGATCCGCATCTTTTTCAGAGATGATCCTTTGAAAAATAGGACGGACTGTTTGCATTCGTTTTTGGAGCGCTGCGGTGAAATCGCTGGTGGAAGAAAACCGAAGGCTCCGGGCAAGGCGGAGCAACGATTTGGGCTCGTGTGGGACGGTGTGTGTCTGCTGTTCTGCTTCAATTTGCACCCGGTGTTCGACCCGGCGGAGAAATCGATAGGCGTTGTCCAGCGCCAAAACTTCCTCGCGCGGCAGCAAATCGAGTTGTCGTAGCCCGTAAAGCGCCTTCAACATGTTCGGCTCCTGCAGGAACGGGTGACGCGCGCCGTGGATAAGCTGCAAAGTCTGTACGATAAATTCGATCTCGCGAATGCCGCCGCGCCCCAGTTTTACATCGCGTTCCAGTTTTTCGGTTCCAACCACGTCGCGTTCGATGCGGCGCTTGATGTTCGCAATTTCCCCGAGCAAATCGGGCGTCCCGCTTTTTGGGAAAATGAATGGCTGATGTAGTCTCAGGAAGTCATATGCCAGCTCGCGGTTGCCGGCGATTCCGCGGGCCTTAATGAGCGCGATTCGTTCCCACGTTTCCCCGAATCCGGCGTAATAGTTTTCCATGCTCTCCAGCGAACGAGCCAATGGCCCTGCCATCCCTTCCGGGCGCAACCGCAAGTCCACTCGAAACAATGGCCCAGCCGGATGTGGCGTCGAAAACGTTCCAAAAATTTTGTTTCCCAGCCGATTGAAGAATTCGTGATATGAAAAATGGGGCGTGAGCTGACCTTCCTCACTATAGACAAAAAGAAGATCAACGTCCGAACTGTGATTTAGCTCGCCACCGCCGAGTTTTCCGAGAGCCAGAATGGCAAACTCCGCTTTTGGCGCGCCGTAGCGTTGCCGAAGTTCACCATTCCAATGTTCGAACACGCGACGGATGCAAATCTCTGCGATTTGTGATAACTCGCCGGTGGTCTCCTCCAGCGGTGCGACTCCCGCCAGTTCCCTGACCGCCACGCGCGTCATCTCTCGGCCTTTCCAGAATCGCAATGGTGCGAAGTTCTCGTTGGTTGCAGACTCCTCAGCGACAAAGTGCAGGGCAGTGAGCATCTCCGTGTACCCGCGCCGGGAAAGGCATACTTCAGGCTGGGAAAGCCACAGCAGAGTTTCGGGATTCTGCGTCAACCTCGTCGCGCAGACGCTGGACATCGCCAGAAGATGCAGCAGCGCCGCTTCGCCCAGCGGAAATCCTTCGACCACGTTGGCCAGCGACGGCCCGCTTTCCGGCCATTGTTGGCTGAGCTGGATCAGAGTGGTCTCAACCTGCGAGGGATTGAGCGAGGAGATTGCTTTGTTCGCGATCCAGTGAGCGCGAGAGTCCATCGGCTGAAACCTCGTGCGATTTTGCGCGAAAGACTAGTAACAGTGCTTCAAGTTCAACTGCAACGAAGCGCTGGAATTTCGTTTTACTTACGTAATAAATTGCCTTTTCAATTCGATTACGTCGAGCTGAGCGGTGCCAGGACGCGAAGCGCTTTTTCGCGGACTTTGAAATCCACCGGGCAGTTGCCAGCGAGTTCGCCGTCAAGCTCGACTGGAACATCCTGTTCGCTGGTCACGCGCACGTAGCCACTTTGAAAATATTCGATTTCAGGAGCACGGATGTCGGAACTGAATACAACGTCCTGAAGGTACTTGATAATTTCGAGATAACCGAGTCGCTTGAAAACGATCACATCGAGCAAACCATCATCCATGACGGCGTGTTTGAAGAATGGGAAAGGACCGCCGTAAAGACGGCCGTTCCCGATGAGAAGAAATGATCCCTCGTACACAGACGCCTTATCCGATTTAATAAAGAGTTTCGGTGGTTGCCGCGCTGCAATTTGTGCCGCAGTGATGAGATAGCTGAGCGGGCCAAGACTGCGCTTTGACGCAAGGGTAGTTTCCTTGACAGCTTGTGCGTCGAGCCCGACGCCGCCGAGTTGGACGAAGTATTTCCCATTCGCGCTCGGTAGATCAATCAGACGTATGTTTCCCGCCACGAGAATATCGCGGCAAAGTTCAAGATCGTTGACAGGCAGACCAAGCTCCATTGCGAAAACATTGACCGTGCCAATTGGGAGAATTCCCAGCGCTGCGTTGCTGCCGGCGATTCCGTTCGCCACTTGATTTACGGTTCCATCGCCGCCTGCCGCAATGATGCGCCCAAAGCCTTGTTCCACCGCGCTTCTTGCGAGTGCTGCCGCGTCGCCCGGCTGCGATGTGGTTCGGATAGGCCAACCGCGTGTGATCGATTCGATGCGCTTCTGCCAGTCCCGAATAGTTTCGAGATTTCCCGCGGTTGGATTGAGAATGACAACTGTGTCAGTCACAGAAAAAATTACTTCAGATCGTTATTCCGAGCGCAGCGAAGGATTGCGATCAGTGTCAACCGGTCGCGGGAACGAACACACCAGAGTGTTTAGTTTTCCTAACCTGACAAGGCCATTTGAGCGGTGTCGACGCATGTGGTGGTCGTTTGATCTTTGCTTCAAACTGCGGTCGCGTAACATTTCAGGGTGGGAAGATTACGTTGGCTGATATTGGTTGCACTGGGGGCTTTAATTGCGGTCGGCGCGGTTCTCTTGGTTGGCGTGAACCTGTATGTGCAATCGCAAGGCGCACAAGCAAAGATTCAGCAGGAGCTAAGCCGGACGCTTGGCGTTCCGCTGACGATTCGCAGCATGAGCGTAACTCCATGGGGCGGTCTCGAATTGAGCGGCATCACGATTCCCCAAACATCTTCGGGAATTGGCACCAAAAATTTTCTTGAGGCAAAAACATTCCAACTGCGCGTGCGTTTCCTTTCGCTTTTTTCACAACGGGTCGTGATCAAAGAAGTTTCGCTCATCAATCCGAAGGTTGTTTGGCCGCAAGATGCCCAGGGAAAGTGGCGTCTGCCATCTGCACAAAAAGCTCGGTCACATGCTGGCCCGACAACACAGATTAAGGCGCAAACATCCGCAGGCGTTGAAGTCGTTCAAACGGGGGCGATCCCTGCCGGGACGCTCGGCAGTACTGTGCCGTCTCCCCTGCCAAATACCGTCAAAAATCGCTCGGCAGGACAACGGCCAACGTTGGCTGTCGCTCCCGAAGTTCGACGAGTGAGCATTAAGGACGGCGATTTCGCTTTTCTCGATCAAGTCGGCAGCCTCATTGCGAGTTTCACAGGCGTGGATTTCCGCAGTAACATCCGCAGCGCAACAGCCCTTTACGGAGAGACAAAGATCGCCAGAATTTCATTACGCGACCGTTTTTTTCTCGACGAACTTCATTCACCTCTTCGCTACGAGCCCGACGTGCTTGAGCTTTCCAAAATTTCCGCGCGAGTCGCAGATGGTGAGGTCAGCGGCTATTTTGCGATGCAGCCAGATGCGGAAGATTCACCCTTTACGACCAATGTAAGCTTCCACGATGTCCTCGCGGACCAGATTGTCGGAAATGCTGGTGGTACTAAAGGGATGGTAAAGGGCAAGCTGGAAGGAACTTTTCAAGCGTCCGGAAAAACTGGTGAGCCGGACGCCCTTACCGGGAAGGGCGAGATCTTTCTCCGCGACGGCAGAGTTCAACAATACAGATTGCTTGTATTGTTAGGTCAGGTCTTGCAGATTGAGGAACTCCAGGAGCTTCATTTGCAGCAGGCAGAAGCAAAGTATCACTTGAGCCCGGGCTTGGTGACGATTGACGAGCTTGCTTTGCGATCGCCGAATATTCAGCTCACCGCATCGGGAACAGTTGGATTTGACGGCGCGCTGCAACTTAATTCGCAGCTCGCGATTGACGATAGAATCCGTGGCCAGCTTTTCAGAGCGATTCGCGAGAATTTTCATCCGACTAATCAGCCTGGTTACTCCGCCATCGAATTTCAGGTCGGCGGCACTGTTGATCGGCCTAGCACAAATCTGGTCGAACGCTTAGTCGGACGAGACATCAGCAGCATGATCAACAGTTTTTTTGGAAAAAAGGACCGTCCAAAAAAGAAAAAAAAGACCATTGAGAGTATGAGCGCCTCGCCGTCTCCTTCAGTTTCTCCGGAGGAAGCGGTGCCTGAGGCTGGCGTAACTTCAACTCCAGCGTCGTCGCCATGAGGGTGATCGCCGGCAGCGCCGGCGGGGTCCGCCTGGCAGTTCCGAAATGCTCTATACGCCCTACGATGGATCGCGTTAAAGCCGCAATTTTTTCCAGTTTGGGCGACGCGATCATTGGGGCGCATGTGCTCGATCTTTTCGCCGGAACCGGCGCACTTGGAATTGAAGCACTCAGTCGGGGCGCAGCCTCGGCAGTGTTTGTTGAGGACGACCTGCGAATAGCCGAAACGACTAAGAAAAATCTCGCGGTGACAAAACTAAAAGGCCGGGTTCGAAACCAAGATGTTTTCGATTTCCTCCAGGGAACGCCGACGCAATATGAATTTGAAATCATTTTTGCCGACCCGCCCTATGAAAAAAGGCACCATGGCGAATTCTATACCGAGAAGCTTTTGAACAACGAAAGCTTGCCACACATGCTGGAGCCGGGCGGTATATTTGTGTTAGAAACACGACCCAAAGAAACTGTCTCTGGATTAAAACTTTGGCGTGTGATTCGGCAGAAACAGTACGGCGCTACTGAGGTCCTGTTTTTGAGAAAATCGGCAATTGCATGATCCGTCTCATCTATAATTTGCTTTGGCCGCTTGGACTCTTTTTCTTTTTGCCTGGCTACGTTATCAAAATGGCTCGACGGGGCGGCTACCGTAAAAAATTCGGGCAACGCCTGGGAATTTACGACGGTGAAGTACGTGACCGACTTTCGAAGCAACACTCCACATGGCTGCACGCAGTGAGCGTAGGCGAAGTGAATATTGCGCTGAAACTGGCCAAAGCGCTGCGAGCGCTCGAACCCGATCTGCGCTGTGTCTTGACCACCACCACAACGACTGGATTTTCGCTGGCGCGCAAAAACGCGCCGCCGTGGATCGAAGTCATGTACACGCCGCTCGACTATTGGCCGATCATGCGACGCGCTTTTTCTGTAATCAGGCCTACGCGGATTTTGCTGGTTGAAGCGGAAGTTTGGCCGAACCTCGTCGCGTTCGCTCACAATGCCCAAATTCCCACGGTCTTGGTAAACGCGCGCCTGTCGCTCCGATCGGAGAAGAGATTTCGCCGGTTCCGTTTCTTCGTCAAACCAACTTTTCGAAAGTTGGACTTGGTCTGTGCGCAGGAGCGGGATGATGTCGATCGATGGGCTGAGATCGGCGTTAAACGCGATCGCATCCATGTGATCGGAAGTGTTAAATACGATCCCAACAGTCTGGACCAGCCTTCGAAAGTGCCAGCGAGCGTGCCGCGCGCCGACTGGAGCGGCGCGGATCGACAGCGTCCAGTGTTATTCGGCGGCAGCACGCACCGCGGTGAAGAGGAAATTCTGACGACCATCTTTCTGCGTTTGCGTCAGAAATTTCCTTCATTGCAATTGTTCATTGCGCCGCGGCACGTCGAACGTCTACGCGAAATTCGTTCACAACTTGCTGCTTTGCCGTTGCGCATAGCGCCAGCCAGCGAAGTGGCTATTGATGGCGAATCAGATGCAGATTGTGTGCTTCTCGATACCACCGGTGAACTCCAGCGCTGGTACGCTGTAGCCACAATCGTGTTCATTGGAAAAAGCTTGACTGCGCACGGAGGCCAAAACCCTGTAGAGCCAATCTTGGCGGGCAAACCAGTGGTATTTGGTCCCCACATGCAAAACTTCGCGTCGCTCGCCGACAGGCTCGTATCCAAGAACGGCGCCATCCGGATTCGCGACGCCGACTCACTGGAACGCGAAATTGGAGAGCTTCTACTCAATAGCGAGGCACGCCAGCGTCTTGTGCAAAGCGCGCGAGAGGTTTTGAATGAACACAAAGGTGCAACCGCGCGTGCCGCAACGCTGATTCATCAGCTCTAATTCGCGTCTATAGCCATTGGCTCGTGCGCCCCCTCAAGAACCGCAAAAAACAATCGGGCAATTTGCCTTGCGTAAAGGAATAGCAATTCTGATATTGCCCGCGCTTTATGACCCTATCGTCTAGAGGCCCAGGACACCGCCCTTTCACGGCGGTAACACGGGTTCGAATCCCGTTAGGGTCGTTTCGATTCGCGCGACATGAAAAAGCTCGATTCAGAACGCAGCCGCGATGCAATATTTGAGCGCGATGCAGACGGCGTTTTACCAATCGGAATCTGAGCAGCCGCATCCGGGGCGAGCGCGAGCCATCATTAAAGCGCATCCTGAAGTTCGCCAGTTGATGGTGCGCAATCCGTGGACGGCGCTGATCGCCATTTCCCTTGTACTTATCCAGTCAGGAATCGCATTCGGAATGGGCGAGTTGGGGTTCGGTTATTGGTGGCTAAGTCTGCTCATCGCCGTCTTCATCGGAGCCTTCGCCAATCATGCCAACTACGTCATCATTCATGACGCGACGCATAACCTGATTTTCCGCAGCCCAAGTTGGAACAAAATGCTCGCAATCACCGCCGATCTTCCGAATCTCACTCCCGGTGCGATGGGCTTTCGCGTTTATCATCTGAAACATCATTCGCACCAGGGAGATTACGAGTGGGATGCAGACCTGGCGAATCATTGGGAAGCCCGTTTGGTTGGCAACAAATGGTATCGGAAAGCGATCTGGCTCATGCTCTTTCCGTTTTTTCAGGTGACGCGTCCACCTCGACTGAAGGCGATCAAGATGTGGGACCGCTGGTTCTCCACCAATTTTCTGTGTGCCATCGCGTATGACGTGGCGATTGTTTATTTCTGTGGTTGGTCGGGATTTCTTTATTTGGTTTTCGCCTTTTTCTTCTCAATCGGGCTGCATCCGGTGGGCGCCCGCTGGATTCAGGAGCATTACACCTACGATTTCGATCAGGAAACGTTCAGTTATTACGGACCGGTCAATCATGTAGCGTTGAACATGGGTTACCACAACGAGCACCACGATCTGCCGTCGGTGCCATGGAATAATCTACCAAAGCTGCGTGCCATAGCGCCGGAGTTTTACAACAACCTCAAGTATCACTCCTCGTGGAGCCGCCTGCTCTTTCAGTTCATTTTCGATAGGCGATACACCCTCTATTCGAGAATAGAGCGAAGCGAAAGCGAGAAGCCACAGATCGCTTCATCCATGATAAACCCTGAATCGGGCGACCTTGATCTGAGTGCCCGGCCCATTAGCTTTTAAAAATGGCGGAACAAGTAGACCAGCCAAGCAGCCTGCCTCTGTCGCACGCTTTCTTGACGAAACCACTTAAGCCACCTCTCTACGTCTCCACGAAAAACGAGACCGTCCGGATGTTCGACAGCGATTTCATGGAATTTTTTTCGCGTGTGCATCCGGCGACGCCATTGATTCTTTATGTGCCGGTGGTGAGCTACATGCTTTACCTGGCGCTGTGGAAGCAAGGATTCCCAGTGTTTGTTGTCGTCGGATTTTTCCTGCTCGGTATCGTCCTCTGGACGCTGCTCGAATATTTGATTCACCGATACATTTTCCATTACGAACCAAAAACGCGCTTGGGGAAACGGCTGCACTACATCATTCACGGCGTTCATCACGATTACCCGAATGATGCAAAAAGACTTGTTATGCCGCCGAGTATCAGTGTTCCTCTCGCATTGCTGTTTTACGGGATTTTCCTGCTAATTTTCGGGCGTTTTTCGTCCAGCGCGTTTGCCGGACTGGTGTTCGGTTACCTCTGTTACGACATGCTCCACTATGCGACGCACCATTTTCCGATGAAACGCGGCTTATTACTCTGGCTTAAGCAATATCATCTTCGGCATCACTACAAAGATGATTCGGCGGGGTACGGCATCAGCTCGCCGTTATGGGATTACATTTTTGGAACGACGCGCAAGTAACCCGCTCGGTCACATCTCACGGCGACCAAGTCCCTAAACGTCTCGAATAGTAGAGATTCTGCCATCGCAGCAAAAATCTTGTCGCGAAATCTGAAACCCGCTAGATTGGCTGCCCCGAGACGGAACTCTGCGAATGCAGCGGAAAACTCCGTAAGGAATTTGTGAAGCACCAAAACCCTCAATTTTGCCGGAACGTTGCGTCTTTTGCGACAAGGGCGAGCGATAAAAATTGTACCAGTCGATGAAGAAGGACCCGGCAGAACTCAGTCTGAGTAATTTTCTGGCGCAGGAGACAAGTGATCCGCTCGAGCCGCCGCCCGGATTCACGCATTGGATGCAACAGGCCACATTCGCTGTGGAACTCTATGAACCGGAGATGCTCGCCAGTCCCGATGCGCGCACGACCATCGATTACAACGGGCGGCCGCGCTCGGTGATCAATCTTTGTTCTTACAACTATCTCGGCCTGGCGAATCACCCTGAAGTCATTGCCGCAGCACACGAAGCCTTGAAAACGCATGGCCTTGGCGCGTGCGGTTCACCGATGCTTTCCGGCATGACCGATCTTCACCGGGAACTCGAGCGGAAGGTAGCAAAATTTCTCGGCCGCGAAGACGCCATGCTTTTCAACAGTGGATTTGGCGGCGCCCTTGGAACTATCTCCGGTTTGCTGCGCAAGACTGACGTAGCGATTTTGGATAATCGCTCGCATCTGAGTTTGCGTGACGGCGCGGCGCTTTCGCGATGCCGCGCGGACAAATTCGAGCATAATGACCCAACATCGCTGGATAAGGCGCTGGCGCGAAAACAGGGTCGCCGTCAACTCGTGATAATGGAGGGAATTTATTCCATGGACGGCGATTTCGGGAACCTGCCTGCGCTGCTCGATATCGCGGAGTCGCACGACGCGCGGGTTTTCGTTGATGAAGCGCATTCGATGCTCGCTTGCGGCGAGAACGGTCGCGGTGCCGCGGAGAAATTCGGTGTGGAAGATCGCATACCGCTTGTTTACGGAACATTTTCAAAAGCATTCGGAGCGCTGGGTGGATTCGTGGCCGGCTCCAAGGAGACCCTTCGCTACCTGCGTTTTTACGCGCACCCATATGTTTATTCGTGCGCTTTGCCGCCGGTTGTGGTGGCGGCGATTTTGAAGGCGCTGGAAATCGGAACGCACCAGCCGGAGTTGCGAACAAGACTTTGGGAAAACGCCTATTATTTTCACGCGCAACTGCGCAGCATCGGTATCGATTCCGGAACCTCGACGACATACATTATGCCGCTGGTGATCGGCGACAGGGAACGCATGTACCGGTTAGGTCATGAATTGCGACGGCGCGGTTTGTGGGTCGCGCCGGTAGATTACCCAGCGGTGCCGCAAGACAAGATTTGTTTTCGCGCCTGCGTGACCGCCAAACACACTCGCGCCGATCTCGATGAAGCGCTCAACATTCTCGACGATACGCTCAAGGCGGATTCGAAGATTAAAGCGACCACGTTCCGATTGCGCTGTAAAATGTCTGAGCTGGCGGTGAGGATGAGTTCTTGATGCCGGCGCAGGTCGTTCACGCAGCGACGCCAAAAATCGAATCGACTTTCAAGGCGCGCGAAGTCGAGGGGATCCTGGATCTTCATTTTTACCGACCCATTGGCTTTCGCCTGGCGGGGCTTTTCGCTCGGTTAAAGATCACTCCAGCGGCCGTGAGCATTCTGGCGGGCATTTTCGGCATCATTGCCGGACATCTTTATTACTATCGAGATCTGAGGATCAACGTTGTCGGGATGATCCTCCATGTTTGCGCGAACACGCTCGATAATGCGGATGGGCAGCTTGCGCGTTTAACGCGTCAGGAAAGCCGCGACGGGCGTATCATTGACAGTATTGCCGATCATTTGGTCTTCGTCAGCATTTACGTTAATTTGACTCTCCGCTACCTGTTTGGAGGTTCGTCGCCAGCCATCTTTTTACTAGCGCTCGCTGCCGGGATTAGTCACGCGCTGCAAGGAGCAGCTGCTGATTATTATCGCAGCAGCTACATTTACTTCGTAACGAGTGGAGCGCGGATTCATGTTGATTCTTCCTCTAAACTGCAATCGGATTACCAAAATCTGAGCTGGCGTCAGTCACCTTGGCAGAAACTTCTGCTTGC
>DASTMV010000152.1:0-32114 GCA_035713885.1 Candidatus Udaeobacter sp.
CGGTGTCGGCACCATTCGACACGAAGAAGTTCCACCGCCTTCGGGCGCTGGTGGAGAAGAAGAAGAGGAGGAAGAAGGCGGCCCGCCCAAGGTTCCCGATGCCTACGAGGTTCGTTTGCTCCTCGCCCAGGAATTTTTCAATCGCGTCGAATGGGCCATGAACTGGTTCTTTGAAAAAGAGAACACCGGCGATCGCGGACGGGAGTGGGGCTTCTCCCAGGCTGTGATGACACCGGTTTTGTTGCCTAACGAACGGCTGAAGCTCGGTATTGAAATGGAATACAGGAATTTGACGGTGAAAGATACACGCGGCGATCCGCTGAACAGTTTCACAATCGGTCCAACCGTTGCGTGGAAACCGTCGGCGCACACTCGTCTCGATATCTCACCCTTGTTCGGCTGCACGCATGATTCGCCGGTCGCCGATGTCTTTGCCGCCTTCACCTGGCTCTTTGGCGGCGAACGTGGCGAAGCAGAAGCCCCAGTCTCTACCCGATTCCGTTATTACACTGACGCTGCTTACAGCCATTCCGGAAAAGATTCCGGAAAGGAGATGAAGCAGGTCGCGTACGTCCCGCCTTGTCCGGACTGGTATGGAGACCGCGAATGGAATGTGAATCTCTGGGGTACCTATGCATTCACTAACACCGAATTTGCTCCTAATCCTTCGTTGGTCGATATCGTGCAAAGCACCAGCGAGGGAGGCCCGGTACTTGGCACCTACGATCGCTACATTGGCGGCGACCACGCCTGGGGCGGCGGCGGCGATGTAAAATATTTCTTCTGTCGCTATGCCGGTGTCGGTGTAGAGGGGTTTGCACTGGACGCTCACAAACCTGGCTACGATATCTTCGAGGATCAGGCGATCCCGACATTCGTTCACCAAAGGATCAATCACGATCACACAGTCGGCGGTATCCTTGGCACACTTACGTTGCGATACCCAATTCCGTGCACGCGCCTGGCGCCTTACGCTTGGGGAGGCGCGGGCGCGATTTTCGGCGGCGGCGAAAGGGAGACTCTTCACACGCAAGGACCGCCAGACGCCTTCGCTGTCAATGCGCAGACCCAACATTTCGGCAGCGAAACCAAATTTCTTTGTCAGTTCGGCGCCGGTCTGGAATTTCGCTTTGCGCGGCATATCGGTTGGACTAACGACTTGAGCTTTGGCGTGATTGATGGGCCGAGAAATAATTTCGGAATGTTGCGCAGCGGTCTCAATTTTGCGTTTTGAGGTTAGGACCCTCAGAGCTAAAAACCGTGGCCGGTTCCGCGGTTGCTAAAGTGGACATGCCGCAGCCCGGTGGAGCGGGCTGCGGCATACTTCTTTTCGGACTGCACAGGCACTGATATGAAACCAGATGCGCAAGGACATCTGATGCCGAGCTGCCGTTACAACTCTTGACCCCTTTAAACGGCATCGATACTTTGCTCTCGGAAAGGAGCTCTGTTCGCGGTGAAAGCCGAGGTATCAATCGAATACTGCGTCGTTTGAAACTACACGCCGAGGGCTGTCAGTTTGGCGGCTAAAATTCTCGAACTAGGCGAGCGCATTAAATCGCTAACGCTAATTCCTTCGAGCGGCGGCGCCTTCGAAATTCGCGCCAATGGCAAACTGCTCCATTCCAAACTCGACTCTGGCGAATGGCCGGACTTCGACCAGATCGCCAAGGCGATTAAGAAAGGGTAATAACCAGCGATCTGCTTTGGCGGTGGTAATCTCGCGCGGAGATTGTGCCGTGAATTGGTGTCGTCGCGATCGCCACGGCAAATCCGTCCTATTGCTGCGATGTGTGGGAGGACTCGGAAGCGGGCTGCGCGCCCGGCAAATTCCATCGTTAATACTCAATCGACGGCTGACAATTCGGAGAGTGAAGGGTGCCTGGTGGCCCTCGCGGTCTTCAAAACCGTTGTCGTTCCGCATAGCGGCACGAGATAGGTTCGATTCCTATCCTCTCCGCCATTTTTTTGATTTTCAATTGCCGATTCCGAATTGGAATATAGCCACCGCCCTGCGGGCGGTACAACAACAAAGGAGGTGGTTTTAGATGTCGCGCGAGCAGATTCGTAATCTTACGTCGCTCTCATCTTCCGCAGGGTGAGCTTCCAAATTGAGCCAACAGGCCCTGCGACAAGTTTTGCCGCAGCTTCCCTTTCGCTTCGACCGCAACGTGCTGGTCAGCTCCAGGACGTTCGATGACGCCGGCGTATATCGCCTGGATCGCCACCGCGCGCTGGTGCAGACGGTTGACTTCTTCACGCCTATTGTTGACGACCCGTTTTCATATGGCCAGATCGCGGCCGCTAACTCACTATCCGACGTTTTTGCCATGGGCGGGCGCCCATTGACTGCTCTAAACATCATCGGATTCCCCGCCGATATCGTGAGGCCTAGAGTGGTTGCTTCGATTTTGCGAGGCGGACTTGCCAAAGCTGGTGAAGTCGGATGCGTAATTATCGGCGGCCATTCAATTCGTAATCCCCAACCGATCTACGGACTGGCCGTTACAGGGCTGGTCGACGTGCGGCGCGTGACAAGCAACGCAAATGCGCGTCCCGGCGATTTGCTGGTGCTGACAAAGCCGTTAGGCACTGGCATCGCAACAACGGCCATCAAACGCGGAATGGCTTCGCGCGCCCTAGAGAAGAAAACGGTCGCGCTCATGTCGCAGATCAACACAGTCGGTGCGGAACTCGCCGAGTCCGGATTAGTCCGCGCCGCCACTGACATCACCGGCTATGGATTGATCGGACATTTAATTTCATTATGCCGCGCTAGCGGCGTATACGCAGACATAAATCCTGCTGCTGTACCAATGATCAGCGAAGAGGTCGGTGAACTAATCGAGCTGGGCTGTATTCCGGAAGGAACCCGGGAGAATCTCAATACGGCCACCGTTGTTGTTGATTGGGCACGGTTAAATGACCACCGCAGAACTCTATTAACCGATGCACAGACCAGCGGCGGATTGTTGCTTTGTGTACGTGACGTCGATCTCACAGATGTGCTGAGGATCCTGCGAAAAGCCCGGACACCTGTCGCCACGCTAATCGGCAAAATCGTAAAGCGACGGCAAGGACGACCATTAATATGCATGACCAGCTGAAATCAGAACCGCGACGGCAAATCCCAGCCGTCTCGAAAATCCTTGAGGCTCTGAACGACCACAGTTTGCCGCGGCCTTTGGCTGTTCGGGTCGTCCGCCGCAAGCTTTCAGAGATGCGAGCTGCCAAAGAGATCCCGAAACTCGAATCGATCGTCGCTGCTATTCGCTGCTCCCTGGATGAACTTCGCGCCAGCAGACTTCAACCTGTCGTTAACGGGACCGGAATTGCCATTCACACAAACTTCGGACGCGCCCCGCTTGCAAGTGAAGCCGTCCGTGCGCTGCACGTAGTTGCTTCAGGTTATTCGAATCTTGAGTACGATCTTGCGAAAGGCGAACGCGGGCGGCGCGGCGGTTATGTCGAGGATGCGCTCGCGCTGCTGTGTGAGGCCGAGTCCGCCACAGTGGTCAACAACTGTGCGGCGGCGCTGCTGCTCATCGTCAATCATTTCACAAATGCAAACATCAAACGTGGAATATTGAAGGTTAAGCAGCGAACCGAAGTCATCATTTCAAGAGGTGAACTTGTGCAGATCGGCGGTGGATTTCGCATCGGCGAAATTCTCGAGGCAAGCGGCGCGAAATTACGCGAAGTCGGTGCAACGAACAAGACAACGCTCGACGATTATATCGGCGCTATCGGACCCGAGACAGCGATGATTCTCAAAGTGCACCGCAGCAATTTTTTCATGGCCGGTTTTGTCAAATCGCCCTCTTCCAAGGAAATCAGCGCGCTTGCGCAGAAAAAGGGAATTGCATTTGTCGAGGATCTGGGCAGCGGCGCATTGCACGCCACTGAATCCTTTGGAATTGCCGAGCACGAACCGACCGCAGCCGAAGCGTTGAAGGGTGGCGCGGACCTTGTTTGCTTCAGCGGCGATAAACTATTCGGCGGCCCCCAGGCTGGAATCATTCTGGGCAAAAAACGATTCATTAGCGGGTTGAAACGGGAACCGCTGTTCCGGGCGTTGCGCTGCGACAAGCTATGTCTTGCGGCCTTGCAAACGACGGTGGAACTCCATCTCGATCAAAAGAACGGCGAAATCCCAATGTTCGCGATTCTAAAAATGTCGGAGAGTGCATTACGCGCGCGTGCCGAGGTGATTTGTTCAAGTTTACGAGGATTGCCGATGTCCATTGGAATCGGGCGCGGCAGAGCGAAGGCAGGTGGTGGCACTTTGCCCAGCTCAAACGTCGCTTCAGTGACAATCGATATCACTCCAAGCAACTCATCGGTAGCGGAGTTTGCGGCAACTCTTCGTGCGACAGATCCGCCGGTCATCGGGTACATTGCCAACGACCGATTAAAGCTCGATATGCGCACTATCTTTCCCGATCAGGACGATCTGGTGATCAAAGCGATTCGCGCAGCGTGCACGAAGTGACGGTGCGCCATTTCATCATCGCCACTGCAGGTCACGTCGATCATGGCAAAAGCGCCCTGGTCAAAGCGCTGACCGGAACTGATCCTGACCGTCTGCCGGAGGAACGAGAAAGGCAGATCACAATCGATCTCGGTTTCGCCGAACTAAATCTCATTGGTCCAAGTGGAGGCAAATTTCACGCTGGCGTCATTGATGTCCCCGGGCACGAAGATTTCGTGCGCAACATGATCGTGGGAGTTGGCTCCATCGATCTGGCGCTGCTTGTCGTTGCGGCGGACGACGGTTGGATGCCGCAAACGGAGGAGCATGTGCAAATTCTGAACTATCTGGGGATCCAACGCGCGGTGGTTGCTCTGACCAAAAGCGACCTGGGCCGAATCGATAGCGTTACGGAGGAAATTCGCAATCGACTCCGTGCCACATCCTTCGCGCATTGTCCGATTGTCCCGACCTCTGTCCGCAGCGGGGTCGGCGTTAACGAGCTGGCGAACACAATCGCCGCAGAACTCGCAACGGCGAAACCGCAACGCGACATCGGCAAGCCGCGTTTATTTATCGATCGAGTGTTCAGCCTCCGCGGAATCGGCACAGTTGTAACAGGAACATTGATCGGCGGAGCGTTGCGCCGGGGCCAACATATTGTTCTACACCCGACGAATCTCGAAACACGTATTCGCTCCGTTCAAAGCCACGGCCATGAGTTGGAAGCCGCCCAGCCGGGAATGCGCACTGCCATCAATGTGCCTGATGTTCCTTTGGATCAGATCAAACGCGGAGACGTTGCAACGATTCCGGGTCTCGGCGAACCGGGTTCGGGTCCTGTTGTGTTTCTGGAAAAATCATCGCGGCCTCAGCGCGAAAGTCGCGCCGTTGCCTTTTCCATCAGAAGTGGGTCTTTAGTCTATCTCCATCATGGAACATCTCGGATTTCTGCCCGGATTGCGTTGCCTGGAAGTGGCGTGCTTGAAGCAGGACAAAGAAAAGTCGCTCAGCTAAAGCTTTCATCTCCGATTTTTGCGTTTGTCGGTGATCGTTTCGTCATACGCGATTCGGCGGAGCAGAATACAATTGCGGGCGGAGTAGTGCTGGACCCGGACGGCCACAAAGAATCACTCACGTCGAGCCCTGCTTTGGATGAGGTGGATTCGGTCGTGCGCCTAACGACCTTGCGACGTGGATTTGCCCGACAAGAAGGTTTCTTGAGCAAATCACAGTTCAGCGCGGATGAAATCTCTGAATCGCTGATGCGCTTACAGCAACGGAACGAAATTATTCTGCGCGAACACATTGTCGCGAATGGTGAATGGTGGCAAAGACTCATTATTCAGGCCGCTGAGTTGATCGACGAAGCGCATAAGGAAAATCCTGAGTGCGCTGGTGTCGATCTGACCGCGATGCGCTCGGCGCTGCGCGTTCAACAGGCAGATGTAATCGAACAATTGGTGACAGATTTATGCGCTGGAGATTTTATCCGCAAAGGATCAGTCATTGGACGCTCTTCGCACCGCCCAGAGCTACCGATTCGCCTTCAACCGATTGCGGAAAAAATTCGTCAAGCGCTTTCGAATGTGCCGTTTGATCCCCCGTCGCGCCGAGAGATTGAGTCAGATCCAGAAGCGCGGCAAGTGATACGCTTTTTCATAGACAGCGGAGACCTGATAGAAATTGCTCCCGAGATAATCTTGTTGCGTGAGAGTTTCGAGCGCATGAAGTCTGGAATCACTGACTTTATTTCTAAAAGCGGACCGGCGACCATAAGCCAGCTGCGCCAGGCGCTGGGAAGTTCGCGACGCATCATGGTGCCGTTGCTGGAGCGGTTGGATCGCGACGGATTTACGCGACGCTTGGCGGACAAAAGAACGATTTGCAAAACCCGTACCTCGTGAAACGATCGCGGCCGATTCTGCTCGTCGTGCCATCACTACAAGAAGCATGGCAGGGCGTGATTGCTCCCTGGTTCGATCAAGTCTTGCCTAACGCGTGGCAAGAGCAGTTGCCTTCACTGGTAGTCGTCCCAACGCGCGGACAGGTTAACGATATCAAAGCGCGTTTAATCTCACAGGGCCGGTCGCATTTGGGTTTGCAATTTCTAACGCCGTCTAGTTTACGTGCGTTGCTAGAACGGGATGATGTGACTGGCACTGCTCAGCCGGGATTTTTTCGTTTGCTTCTAGCAATCGCGGCCAATGAAATCGAACCAGGGCTTGAGGAAACTGAAGCGCTTGCTGCTAAAGCTGTTGCTCGGGCCCCTGCATTACTACTCCGCGCGTTGGATCGCCTTGAAACTGCTGGTTGGAAATTCGAAGAACTCGGGCTGCCGTCGTTTGCGCCAGTGGTTCAGCGTTTTCGTGCGCTGCTAAAGAAATGCGACTTTGTACTTCGCGGCGAGAGCGATCGATGCCGATTGCAAGAGTGCACGCGTAACAGGCGAGAATTTTCGAATGTGCTTATCAGCGGATTCGACGGAGCCCATTGGTCAGAATGGTTTGCCCTGCGGACCGCGGTCGAACTGGCAAAAAGCGCCACGATCGTGCTCGAAGAACCCCGGGGAAATTTTTCCGATGTCGATCTTTGCTGGATTGGCTCCTGGGAAGAGGTCTGCGGCGAAGCCCAACGCACGTCGAGAGTAACACCCGGCGCTGCCCTCGGCGATTCGCTTTTCAGCGAAATGGAAATGCGCGGAGGCGCGAAACCGACAAAGCGTTACGATTTTCTAATCGGCACAAACTTTTCCGAGCAAGCCGAAGCGATTACGCGGCAATGCGTTGGTTATTTGGCAGATGAGAAATGCACGCGACTGGGCGTGATTTTCGCGGGTCGCGGGGCCTTGCCACGGCTGGTCGCGAGCTCTCTAGAGCGGCTTGAAATCCCGCATAACGATGGACTCGGCCACATTGTGCCTGGCCTCTTCGAGTCAGCGGAATGGGAAGCGTGGATCGAATTGCAACGGGCACCACGGCTTAGTTCTTTTCTACGTTTTCTAAATGCGTTGCCTGATCCAGGGGTCGTATCGGGAAAAATCCCCCGGCAAGTTTTCGAAAGGACCCTGAACGAAGGCTATCAGGAGGTATTGCTGGACGACCTGGAATTACTGCGAGAATTCTGTGCGGCGTCCATCGATGATAAAAGCCAGGCGGCAGCTGAGGCTCTGCGCGCATTGCCGTTTCTGCCTGCGCGCGCCACTTTCGCGGAGTTTCTTGAACAAACTCACATCGCGCTTGCGCATCTTGGGTGGAAGCAGCACGCGCTCGAGCTTAACAATCGCGCGGACCAGCCGCAGTCTCTCGATGTGAAATTTTCCCGCGCACTCTTCTTGAGCTGGCTCAAAGAAACTGCTGCCACGTCAGACGCCGAGCGCTCGGCCACAGGCGATCATCCATATGCGCGGTTGCAATTGCTCACCGTGGCACGCGCGCAAAATCAGGAATGGTCACACTTGATTTTCGCCGGATGGAACGAAGGCGCCTGGCCGCCCGCGACCGGAGCGGAGTTCGCACGCGCTGAAGAAATTCGTGCTTTCAATCAGAGTGTGCAACAACTCAATGAGCGTGCAGCGCGGCAGGGAAGCCAGGGCGAGGGTCACACGAGTGTGCGCGAAGATCATTCCCTTTATCTCGGCCCGAGCGAGCAGCGGGCGATTGCGTTGCGCCAATTCGATGCGCTCCTCGAATCGGCCAGTGAATGCGTCACGCTCACGGCCAGTCTGGTGCAGGAAGATGCGCCGGAACGCTTTTGGAATCCGAGCGAGTTGTTTACCGACCTTTACCTGAAGACCCGCGGGGAGCCGCTCACCCAAAAGACGTTGCAAAATCTCCAGCTTGCCACTGCGCGGTTGCCGAAACCAGCCGGTGTGACTGATGTGCAGCAAACTCTGATCGCATTCAAGGCGCGCCGCGATTCCGCTACAACTGCCGGCGAATATGATTTCGCGTTGCGGCCAAACCAGGCACATCGACGAGTTCCGACACTCAGTGTGAGCGATCTTCAGCTAATGGTTTCGTCGCCGGCGATTGTTTGGATGAAGCGTTACCTCGGCGTGGAAGCGCCAGAGGACACTGCGAATCCGTGGGCGGCGACAACTGGTAAATGGGTGCATCACTGGCTGGCGAAAATCATCGAAACGCGGAACGGAAACATTTTTTCTGCCTTTCCCACTCTGGCGAAAATCGACCAGCGAATCTGCCTGGCTGCGGACGAGCGGTATGCAGCACTTCAGCAACTTTGCCGCCTGGCAGGCAAAGTCGTTCCTGATTGGTGGGTCTCGGGCTGGTTGAACGCGCGCTATCTCGCACGGCACCTCGGCGCGAAAATCGGAGCGACGAAAGGGTGGAATTGGATGGCGACCGAGTTACTTGTTGGTCGCCACGGCATGGTAAAAATCGCCAATGGTGTGGACCTTCAATTGCATGGCCGGATCGATTTGGTGCTCGCGCAAGATAACGCCTCAAGTTTCGCCGGAGAAAAAATCTGGGTTGTCGACTACAAGACCGGTTCCACCAAAGAGCTAAAGACCTCTGATCTGCACGACAGTCTGGTCAAAGGCACAACCTTGCAGCTTGGTCTTTACGCGCTAGCCATGCGCGAACTCGGGGCCGCAGAAGTAAGCGCGAGTATTGTCGCGCTGACAGTTAAAAACGTCGCCCCACAATTGTCGGTTATCGATCTTACACCGCACACGGACATCTTTGCAGATCTTTCCAAAATGCAGCGCACCGGCATTTTCGGGATGAAAGGTGAAATCCGTCCCGCATTTGGGTACAGCGCGCGTTATCCGCTCGCGACATTGCCGATCGACAACGACATTTTGGAAGATAGGTGGGCCCTGACGCATCCCGCACTCGTCCTCGAAAGAGAGGAGTGGGAAGCGTGGTGAAGCCAAGCGACGAACATGCACGCGCTCGCTTTGCCAGCGAGTTAGACCGCAATTTTTCTGTAGTCGCATCGGCCGGTTCCGGCAAAACCACTGCGATTACCGAACGCATCTTGTCGATCGCTCGTTCGCCGAATGCAGTCAAGATTTTGCCACATTTGGTGGTCGTCACCTTCACCAACCGTGCGGCAGACGAAATGCAACAGCGCACCCGCCATGCCCTGCTGCAGGAAAAGTTACGACATGAAGTGCAGACGGCATTTAACCGCGCCTTCTTCGGCACAATCCATTCGTTCTGCATGAAACTTCTGACTGACTTCGGCCATTATCTTGGTCTGCCTGCGCCGCTTGAATTAGTCGAAGATGATGAGGACTTATGGCAGGAGTTTGCGCAAAACCAAACGCGAATTGCCGAGTCGTTAGGTGAGAAAGACCGGGCCATGCTTTTGCGTTTCGTGCAGGCACGCGATCTCATGGAGCTGGCCAGACGTGCGCGCTCCGCCATCTTGCAGGCACCGGAGCTGTCGCATTGTCCCCCACCCGATTTCGCTGCGGTCTACCAACAAATAGATCAAACGGGGCGCGACAATATCGCCAAATCGCAGGCGGAGTTGCGCGAATGGGAAACCCGCTTCGCGGGCGATTGGGAATATCTGCGCTGGCCAGTTTGTTTCACGGCGGCAAACGCCAAATTCACCCAGCTCTGGCAGGAAAAATTTGCGCCGTTGCGCCGGTGGATTTGCAACGCGGCGACGTGCGTCGCAGCAGAGGTGCAGCGTGATTATCTTAACTTTCGACTCGACCGCGGGCTCGTCACGTACGGAGATCAAATCGCGCTCGCGGAAAAATTGCTGCAACAGCCGGTCGCCGCGAAGATAATTCGGGAAGAAAGCTTTCGTGTCATCCTCGACGAGGCACAGGACACTGAGCCGCTACAATTTTCCGTGCTGCTGGAAGCGACTCGCCCGCCCGAAGCAAAAGGCGTTTGGTTGCAAGATGGGCATTTAGGTCCGCGACCGGGGCACTTCTGCATGGTTGGTGATTTCCAGCAATCCATTTACTGGCAGCGTGCAGACTTAAATTATTACAGAGAAGTTCATGAAGCCCTCATTTCCGACAAGAACGGTGAGAGTCTGGAATTTGCTGTGACGTTTAGGCTGGACCAGAAGCAGCTCGATTTCGTGAATGAAACTTTCCGCGAGATCTTGCATGACAAGGACGGACAGGTCCGCTTCGTCGAATTGCAACCGCGGCCGAACATCCTTCCTGGAAAGGTCATTTGCGTCCCGTTAATCGCAAAAGGACTGCTGCCGGAAGGGAAAAAGCTCAAGGACTACCAAAAGGCACGGAGCGAAGCGGAATATCTTGCGCAATGGATCAAGGACGCCGGACTGAAAAAACTTTCGGCCGATTCATGGCGCGAGGTGGCAATTCTTTGTCCGCGTAAAGCGTGGCTGCAAACGATGGCCGCAGCGTTACGCCGGGTCGGTTTACCAGTGACGATTCAATCCGAAAGCGATGTCAAAGGCGATAGCCCGGCTTACGCATGGCTGACCGGGCTTCTTACGGTCATGACCGACCCGCACAATGCTTACGAAATCGTCGGTGTCCTGCGCGAGATCTTTGGAGCGTCCGATCACGATCTTGCCGTCTTTTCCGAAGGGCAAAGCGCGAGATTTCGGATCGATCAAATATCGTCGGCGACTGGAAGAATCTCCTCTATTTTGCATATGCTCGCAGAAATTCGTCAGCGCGCAGAAGGTCTGGCGTTATTTGACGCCGTCACCTTGATCATCGGGCAAACACAATTGCGCGACCGTTTGCTCTTATTGCCCGCCACGGAGTTTGGCGATCTTGCGCGCGAACTTGAGGCCCTGGTCGCACAAGCGGCGGAAGCGGAAGCGAATGGAATGATCCTGGCCAGGTTCGCACAACAGTTACGCGACGACTTCGCATCGTCACGCGCCGTCAGGTTTTCCGCCGACGACGACGCGATCCAACTCATCACTTCGCATAAGGCAAAAGGGTCTGAATGGCAGACGGTCATCGTGCCATTCCTGGCGCGTGAGCAGCGGCGGTCATCACCGCGTTATCCCGATTTCGTAAAATCGCCCGTGGATGGCGAACTGATTATCGCATTTGCCAATCAAGACAAATCCAAGGACCTGAAAGACGCCATTGAACGCGCCCAACAGCAGGAGCTTGAACGCCTTCTTTATGTGGCAACAACGCGGGCGCGCCACGCGCTCGTTGTTGTGCTCGATCAGGAAATCTTCTCCAATAGTGAGGGCAAACTGCCGAGGACAGCACAACTTCGACGATTGATTCGCGACAAGGATTTTTACTCGGGAGAATTCGATCAACACAGCAGTACAATTGATCAAATCGTCGAACCGCCACCGCTGGCAGGGCAGGCGTCACAGCAGGACAGCGCTGAAACCGAGCCATTAACGAACAGCGAACTCAAACGCGCTGTGAAGCGCGCTTCGGAATTCGTGCGAAAGATCACACCAAGCCAGCTCGGCTCGGAAGTTCCAGCAGACGTGCCAACCCGCTCGCGGTCCGACACTCTTGCCACCCTCTACGGCCGCTGGTGGCATAAATTCTTCCAACGTCTGGATTGGAAAGGTGGTATCGATTCGGCACAAAAACTTTTCGAAAAAGAATTGCCGACTTCTCCCGACGCGAAGGCCGCGGCAAGAGACTGGAAGGTCACGCGCCGGAATTTGTTCAGCGACGTCACCCTCTCTCGCTTTCTCGAAAGCGATGAAACGCTGTTTCACGCGGAGTTTCCATTTTCGTGGCGCAGAAACAATCACAGCGTGCTTGAGGGCTTAATCGATTTGATCATGATCGACCGCCAGGCCGGCAGGTGTCTTCTGCTTGATTGGAAAACGAACGATGTTTTTCCAAGCGATGTCGAAATCTTTCGCGAAACTTACCGGCCACAGTTGGCCGCTTATTGGAAGGCGGTCACCGAAATTGCCAGCCTAAAAGTAGAAGCCGGCTTGTTCTCAACTGCGCTTGGCCATGTACTGCTCTACGCTGTCGAGGAACTGCAAACGGAATGGCGCCGGCTCGAACAACTTCCACCGGCGCAATTAGAAAATGAAATCCGGCCAGATGTCGCCGATGCCTTTTGAGCGCAGAAAAAAACCAAAAGCGGCCGCGCTGGTCAGCTCTGTCTATCGCCGCGAATGAATTGTTCAACGCAGCGGTAGGCTTCGTCGTCCGTCATTTGCACAGGCGGATGCTTTGAGAAATAAGCCGAAGCAGAATGCAAAACACCGCCAATTCCTCGATCAAGCGCGACTTTGCAGCAGCGGATCGCATCGATTGCTACGCCAGCTGAGTCTGGCGAATCTTCCACTGAAAGTTTCACGTCGATTTCCATCGGCACATCACCAAAGAGGCGGCCTTCCACACGAATGAAAGCAATTTTATTGTCCAGTTGCCACGGAACGTAATCACTCGGGCCAATATGGATGTTTTCGTCCGCCAGCCGATCGCCGATGACAGATTGCACCGCCTCGGTTTTCGAAGTTTTCTTCGACGCCAGCCGCGTGCGATTCAGCATGTTCAGAAAATCGGTGTTCCCGCCGGTGTTCAACTGATAAGTCCGCACGACTTTCACGCCACGTTTACGAAAAAGATCGACCAGTGCCCGATGCACAATAGTTGCGCCCATCTGCGCTTTGATGTCGTCGCCAATCAACGGCAAATTTTTGTCGGCAAAACGCTTTGCCCATGACGAGTCGCTGGCAATGAACACGGGAATGTTGTTCACAAAGCCGAGCCCGGCTTCCAGCGCGCAACCGGCATAGAAACGGGTCGCTTGCTCGGATCCGACGGGCAGATAGTTAACCATCAGTTCAGCGGAAGAATTTTTTAGTTCGGCAATAATGTCTTCGCGGGTGGATTCTTTCTCCAGTGGAAGAAAAGTCCGCAGCGGATCGTGATCTCGCATGTGCGGAGGATAGCCGTCCAAAACGCAGCCCATTTTCACAATAGCGCCTGTGAGTTTGAGACGTTCACAGAAAACCCGCGTGCAATTCGGCGGCGAGAAAATGGCTTTGCTCACGTCCAGACCAACTTTGCGCCGGTCGATGTCAAAGGCGGCCACAACTTCAATGTCACTGGGCCTGTAACCCCCAATCTCCCGGTGCATTAACCCAATGCCAGTGCTGTTGACGGAAGAACCGTCATAAAAATTAATTCCCTGGACAAGAGAGCTGGCGCAGTTTCCAACACCGACAATGGCGATTCTTATTTTTCTCATTTCTAGGTTCTTAAAGCTGACAAACTACCTGAGCTCGGTCATTCGAAGCAAGGCACAATTTAGCTCGCTTCAATCAGACGGTTGCACCTGTCTGCTGACGTCTCTGAGGATTGCAAGGACCGAATTTGTCCGAAGTCGCGCTGGCTTGCAAGACCTGATATAAGAGCAACAGTCAGAGGCGTTCCGAGGAAAGGAAAGCCGTCGCACAGGAGACAAATCACATGTGTTCGAAGTTTGCGGCCATCAGCATCCTGACGGCTATCGCTTTGGGCCTCGGTGCAAAATCGCTCCAAGCAATCCCAGTTTACACCCTCGAACAAGCAGTCGCTCTGTCCCAGCAACATAACCCGGAAATCCTGATCGCGCGGAAAAAAGTACTGGCTGCACAGGGCGGCTTCATTGAGGCGCGCTCTGGGTATCTGCCGTGGCTAAGCTCCAGTGGCCTGGCAGACAAGCGACAGACTTCGAGCGAGACGAACCTTCGACAGGAAGATTACAACGCGATACTCAAGCTAGAACAAAACCTTTACACCGGCGGAGCGGTAAGTAGCCAGGTAGCGATAGCGCAGCTGAACATCGCCAAGGCCAATTACGATCTTCAGGAGACCATCAGCCGCGTCACAATGGATGTGCGAATCGCGTTTAACGAACTTCTCTTGAACAGGGCAAAAGTCCGCGTTCGTGAAGACTCTGTGCGGGTACTCGACGAGGAACTGAAGAGCCAGCAGGAGCAATTAGGCGCTGGAATTGTTGGCAAATTAAACGTGCAGCAAGCTGAGATAGCGCTCGCGAACGAGCGGCCGGAACTCTTTGACGCGCAGACCGAAGTGAGAAACTCCTACCTGCGATTGTCGGAACTCTTTGGAAGCGATTTACGCCCAGGAGCTCAATCTCCGCCGTTTGAAGTTTCCGGTGAGTTGCAGTACCGCCCGAACCATCCGGACTTGAACGAATGTCTGGCACGGGCTGATGCGAATCGGCCGTTGATTAAAGCCCGGCAGAAAGACATCGAGATCGAAGATCGCCAGTACGTTTTGGACCGCAGCGCAACGCGTCCACATGTCCGGGCGTTCTCAGGATATGAGGTTTACAGCGAGCGAGATCCGGATGTGGGTCCGGAATTTAACTACGGCGGAGTTGTCGGAATAAACGCAACCTGGAACATCTTCGACGGATTTGCGACCAAGGGACGCATGCAGGCGACGCGCGCCCGGCGCGAGGCGGCGGTACAAGGCCTCGGCGCGGCTCGACGCAGCGTTGCTTCGGAAGTGCGCAGCGCATTTTTCGACCTTCAACAAGCCGAACGCGTCCTGGAAACTGAAACAGAAAACGTCCAAACAGCTGATGAAGCGCTCGACGCTGCCAAAGGCAATCTCGCTGCCGGACTCGGAACGCAGCTCGACGTTCTGCAAGCCGCCTCCGATGTAACCAGGACTCGGACCACTCGATTGAGCGCCATCTATCTGCACAATGTCGCTCTCGCCCGCCTTGCGCACGCCTGCGCCAGTTCTGCCGAAGCGCTGAATTTCGCATCGGATTTTAAGGACGCGAAGAATGGAAATCACAATGGAGCGCATGCCAGCGAGATAGCGAAGCCACCGGAAAAATTAAGTCAGAGATGAAGCACAAATTCTTATTTCTGATTACAGTCTCGATCTTTTGGCCGGTAGTTTCAGCCAACGGCGTCACGCTGCGCGAAGTCCTGCAAACCACGCTGGACAAAAATCCAACCATCCAGGAGGCGAAAGCCGGTCTCGAGGAAGCTTCTGGGCGGCGCCTTGTTTTTCGCTCTATTGTGTGGCCTCGTGCCGAACTCGGTGTCCCGGCTGGTGTTCAAGCTGGTCACCGCGCTGGCGAAAGCGGAGTGAAAGGCTTTGCGATTGGTCGCGGCTTACTAGACCAAACTTTGTTCGACATGGCCGTGCCGCCATCGCTCCGGCGTGGAGACGTTGAAGTCTTAATCGCCCAACAGCAATTAAACGTTGCTGTTGTAGAGCAGTTACACGCCGCCAGGCTGGCGTTTTACACGGCGCTTTACAACCGCTCGCTGGAATCCATTCGACGCGAACAACGACAAAAACTGGATGAAAATGTTGCCACTCAGAAAAGTCGTCTCGATGCCGGATTAACCGATCGAAGCGCATTTACGAGTGCAACTGTCCAAGCCGACGAACTAGTCCCGCAAATTGAAACGGCGCACCGAGCCTACGCGGAAGCGCAATTAAAACTGGCGGAAGCAATGGGGATTAATCCCGCGAAATCGCCGCTCCCGAACCCCGAAGGCGAGTTGACATTTGTCCCAGCTCATCTCGATGTGGATTCCGCAACAGCAGCGGCTCTGCAGCGCAGAGCCGATCTCAAGCTGGCACGTTTGTTTGTGCGCGCTGCCAATGAAGATCAACGGATCATAGCTGCCGGCTATTATCCTGCGATCGGTGGACACATCCGTGGCGAATACGTTCCGGTCAAAGGCATTCATCGTCAGGAATCAACCAGCAAAACACAGGACTTCATTGGATCGGAAGTCATGGAAAGGGCGACATATACCTGGCGAGTGATCGATAACGGAGAGGTAGGCGGCGCAGTGCTGAAAGCGCGCGCAGCACGCGAAGAGAATGAGCTGACGTGCAGGAAGCTCGAAGCCAATGTCAGCCGTGAGCTGTCGCGCATTGCAAATGACCTTCAGGCAATTGACGCCCGTGAAACATCCCTCGCGACTGCCTCTGTCGCCGCGGAGGAAAGCGCCAGAACTGTCAGGGAGAATCTTGCGAGCGGTCTTGTCTCGTCGCTTGAGTACCGCGTTACTCAGAGCGGGTTTTTAAAGACCAAAAGCGGACTGCTGAATGCAGTTTATCAACATAACCTCGCCCTGGCAGAATGGGACCGTGCCGCTGGCCATTATTTTCAATTTTTAGAGCAGCGTCCCCCATCAGGCGATTCAACCAAGTGATCCGCTGAAGGCTTGCCTTACGCCGCCCGCTTCCGCTTTCCAAAGTTCAAATTGCGGGTGGGCTGACGATCCTCTGAGCTTCGAATCCAGTGTCACTGGCTCACCAATCGAACGCAGGTCTCCAGTGCGGTGTCTTGGCAATAATGCTCCATAACATCTACGAAAAAGTGGAAGCGAGCCCGCCAAGCACTGAATACCAGGTTATTGCAAAGAACGGCCGTGGACATCAGACTAGTTTTTCAAAATTGAAATCGCCTAAATCAAAAGCCGTCTTGTGGATCGGCGGAGTATCGCTCATTGCCCTTTTCGCGCTGGCATATTTTTTTCTGATGCCTGTCGCCGAAGTGGCGCCTGTTCTTCGCGGCACAGCCATCTCCGCGGTCTACGGGACGGTAAGGATCGAGCCTGCGTTTGTCGTGCGCGTACGTGCGCAAAATGACGGTTTTATTCGGCTGGCGGAACCTTTTTCGGCCGGTCGCGGGGCGATTGGAAAGAGCGTCGAGAGAGGCCAATTATTAGCGACGATCGCGGACCAGGATACGTCGCGACAGTTGAAACAGGCCCGTGCTGATTTGCAGGCAGCGATGGACAGAGCAGCGCTTCCCCCGCCTTCTTCGGAGTTGCTCAAAACGGCCGAGGACAATCTGCAACGGCTTGAAAAGGTAGTTGGCTCGGGCAACGTGCCCGCAGTCGAATACCAGAAGGCCAAAAGCGAAGCCAAGCGATTGCGTGACGCGGTGGAAACAGAGCGCATTGAGCGGGATCGAAATCTCAATTCTCTCGAGGCGACAACGAAAAAATTGGAAGCTCAGATGAAGAATGCCGAGGTGCGTTCGCCGATCGACGGAATTCTTACCAACCTCCAGACAATCGACGGCGAACTGGTCTCAGACGGCAACGAACTTTTCACGGTCTCTTCTCGCAAGACTTACGTGCGCGGCGAAGTCAATGAGGAGGACGTGGGCGAAGTGAAGCCGGGAATGAAAGCCAAATTACAATTGTACGCCTATCGGACGCGCACGTTCACGGCACGCGTCACCTCCGTTCAGCCAGCGGCTGATCCAACTACTCAGCGATATACCATCGTATTGGAGATGGGTAACGCTCCCGACAATTTAATGGTCGGGATGACAGGTGAAATGAACATCATCACCGGCATCCACGAAAATGCCTTGCTGGTGCCAACGCGCGCGCTGCTTGTGGACCAGGCGCTGGTCGTAAATGGCGGAATCGTGCAGCGACGAACCGTCAATGTCGGGTTTCGCACTCTGGATTTTTCGGAGGTGCTCAGTGGCTTGAGGGAAGGCGATCATGTTGTTGTCTCCGACCAGGATAAGTTTCATTCCGGCCAGCCCGTGCGCCAGCGCAAGGTCAGTTCACCGCCTCCACCCAAGGCCCCGTGACTCCGGCACTTTATATTGCGATGCGTTTCTTAACGCATCGCAAGCGGGCGCTGCTTCTGAGTCTTAGCGGGGTTGTGTTTGGCGTTGCCATTTTTATTTGTACGCAGGCGCAAACCCAGGGTTTCGCCCGATATTTCATCGATTCGAATATCGGTGCCAACGGCGCACTGGTCCTTAAATCGCGTTTCCGACCCCGGTACGAACCGCTGATGGTCACGGCGAAAGGATCTAAGGAATCGACCAGCCGACGCCTATACTTTGAGGGGATCACTAATCCCAACGAAATCATGCGAGTGAGCAGGCAATTCCCGGATGTGGTTTCCTGTTCACCAGTTTTGCGTGGAACTCTTAGCGCACGCTCAGGATTTGAAAACGCAACCATCGATCTTTACGGCATCGACCCGGCTCTGCACGCACGAACCACCGATATTCTCCACCAATTGATTGACGGCAACTTTGATGATTTTCGCAATAATACCGGCTCGATCATTATCGGTTCGACCCTCTCCGAGTTGCTCCGAGCCGGCGTCGGGGATACTGTGCAGTTGCTGGCGCCTAATGGTGAGTACTGGCGCTTCACCGTTGCCGCGATTGCCCGCGCAGGAATTGGTTCCATTGATTCAACGCGCGTTTATTCGCATTCCAGAGTCGCACAAGCCTTGCTGCAACAACCGTCCGGGGCTTCGATGATCATTTATAAGCTGCGAAATCCCGACCGCGCCCCCGCGTTGGCCAGTCGCTTCGAAACACTGTTCCAACACAGTGCCTTAAGTTGGCAGCGACGCGAGGAAAGCACGCTGCAACTTTTTCTAACCTTGAGGATGTCGGTCGCGATTACCGTTTCATTGATCATTTTGCTGGCCGGTTTCGGCATTTTCAATGTACTGACTATGTCGGTGCTCGCGAAGATTAAGGAGATCGCCATTCTGCGTTCGATGGGTTATCGTCGCATCGACATTTCTTCAATTTTTCTGTGGCAAGGGGCGTTGATTGGGGCAGCGGGATCGTTGATCGGTTGTGCGTTGGGCGCGTTGATGACCTGGGGCGTCTCGCACATTCCTATTCGGCTTCGAGGTTTGCTCTACACAAATTATTTCCTGGTAACATGGGACTGGCATCATTACGTCTTCGCGACGTTACTAGCGTTAATAGCTGTCTTCATCGCCAGCTATGTTCCCGCACGGCGCGCCGCGCAATTGCCGCCTGTCGTCACCATTCGAGGATCAAGATGAACGCGGAAACCTGCCTGAGTTGTGAGGGAATCGAACGATATTTGGGCCAGGAGGAGGAGCGCGTGCACGCGCTCCGCGGCGTTTCGTTAGATATCGAGGCCGGAAGCGTCCATGCAGTTGTGGGTCCGTCCGGCTGCGGTAAAAGCTCATTGCTTTACGTTCTTGGCCTGCTGGATGTGCCGGATGCGGGTTACGTCTCAATAGAATCGGAGTTGATGTCGCATCTTAGCGATGACGAGTTGGCACGTAAGCGCAGCCAATTCATCGGTTTCATTTTCCAGTTCCATTTTCTAATGGAAGATTTTACCGCACAGGAAAACGTGATGATTCCGATGCGGAAGCTCGGCCAACTTTCCGATGCGCAGATGTCTGGGCGCGCAGCCAACCTTCTCGAAGGAGTAGGCCTCGGCGATAAATTGCGAAGGCCCAGTCGGCATCTTTCCGGTGGCGAACAACAACGGGTGGCCATCGCGCGCGCATTGGCCAACGATCCCAGGGTTATTCTGGCCGACGAACCCACGGGCAATCTCGACACTGTGAACTCCGAGCGCGCCTTCGAATTGCTGCGCAATCTGGTGCACGAACACGGGAAAGCCCTACTGCTGGCCACGCACAATCCGGCGATTGCCGAAGCGTGCGACTGGATCCACGAAATGAAAGACGGAAGCATCATCACCAGCCACCGCGGCACAAGAAGTTCGACTTCTTCAATAAAGTAGTTTGAATTCCGACGAACCAAGCCTCTTTCAGGAGAGAGTTGACGTCGACACAACTCTATAATCGCGGGTGAAACCGATTTGCAACGCACGCAAGATGTAGACGACCGCGCTCGCCACGCCCCAGAAACAGATCCAAATGAAACCAATCGTCGGGGCATTAATGAAAAGAAAAAAGGCGAACAGCCATGTGTAGATGTTGCGACGACCAGCGACAACGCGCACGAGACGATCAAATGGAGCAAAATCGTCTAGGCTTCTACCAATTCGCCGCTGAACGGCTCGTTTGGCCCAGCGTTCCAGCATCTGGAAAACAAAAAAAGCGGACAAAATTACGTAAGCATATCGAATTTGACCCGTGGCATGAAAATGATATGCCAGCCCCACCCACCACGACGTTTCGACAAGATAATCGAGGTCGTGTTCCTTCTTTCCAAGCTTGGTCGTTTGCGCTTTCAACCGCGCGAGTTTGCCATCAATGCCATCGAGAATTCCAATAACGAGAGCGAGCAATACTCCAGCCCAAAGATGCCCGCAGACATAAAGCAGCGTGACGCCTAGACCTAGAACCGCGGTTCCAAGCGTGATCTGATTCGGAGTAATCTTCCTGCGACAAAGATGCGAAACCAGCCACTTCTCAATCGGTGCGTGCACACGCGCCGGAAAATCGAGGACACCTTTTTGCGTCGCGTCGAGGAGCAAACGCTCGGCCAGCGGACGTTGCGCAACTGAAGGAGCCGGAAAAAAGACCGGCCGCACACTCCTGCGCATGCTTCCGACATAGGTTTGCTGTCGAGCAGCGTCGACGCGTGCTATGCGCCCCGCCACCGTATCCGAAGTAATCTCATCCACGAGTGCGGCAACGCGATTTTTCTGCCAAAGCCATTCGTTCGAAAGCAGGGCCGCACACCAAAGCTGGCCGGAAGAATAGGTATCTGAATTTTCCAAAAGCGGCGCAATGATCGATGGGGGATCCGAATCGATGAGAGCAGAGTCAGTGTGTGCGTCGGCAAGCGAGCGCAACAGGCGTTCATCGCAATAAAAACCGGCGAATACGATGAGGATCCGTCCGTCGGAGACGACCTTCATTGCAGTGATGCAATCTAGAATATCGCCAACCGTGACCTCTGCACCGGTGTGCTCCCGGAAGGTGAGCGATACATCTTTACGACGCCACGACTCGTTAGCGACATGCGTAGCTACCGCTTCCACGGAGTTGGACAAAATTATCGCTTCGCAAAAACCGAGCTGAAGTGCGATGCGACGCATTCGTTCCAACAGCGAAATGCCGCACAAATCCGTCAGCGCACCTGGCGAATCTGCGGCGATTAATAATCGCTGGCGATAATGTTCCGCCATATCAGGTCTCTACGGCCGCCTGCCGACTCCTCCTGAACAGCCTGAAGCCCAGCGTGATCACGGAAAAGGCGAAAACAATGTGCAGAATCCATGAAGCGCGATTGACGATCGCCAAGAGCAGAAACACAAAATAAATCACGTCGCGCTGTGTTAATTGATAAATGAAAGCAGGCAGCACGCGACCGAAAAAACGCTCTGCCAGCTTGAAGTCCTCCTGCCGGCGCGAGACCACGCCCTTGGTATCGCCAGCGAGAAGCGGCGTAAAGAAACGCCCAAAGCCACTTGCCATTATGAAGGATGTGATCAAGCTCTCGACCAGATAAATCAAGCCAAGGTTTGCGCTTACAGACGGCTGCCGGAAGAGACCGACGCCCAGGCAGAAAACAAAAATCAGATTGGCGACGAAATCGCAGAAGGCATCGAGACGCCGGCCTCGTTCCGAATCGAGATACTTGGCGCGTGCAATCTCGCCGTCGCATCCGTCCAAAATATTAATCAATTGAAAGACTGCAGTGGCGACCAGAAACCCAGTGTAGTCACCGCGTATCAAAAAGACACAAGCCACAGGAGCGAGCGCGAAGATCAATATCGTCCACAGATTGGGAGTAATCGGGAGGTTAAGGAGAAGCCGCGTAAATGCGCGTGATATCGGACGGTTCAAGAATCTCGACACCATTCCGTCCTGTGATTTTCCAATATGGCGAAGGAAGTATTTTTCGCCGGCTGCAATCTCGCCAGAATGCGCGAGAAGACGCCAATGCTCTTCCGCGGCGCTGGTGGCGCTTCGACAAGTTCTCTCAAACTGCTCGAAGAGTTGTGGCCAAGCTTCCGTTAGGTCGACAGTCGGTTGCTCGATTTTTACCGGGGGTGTCGTTGAAAAAAACTTCGTCAAAGCATTTCGCGTGATGAACAAGCGCGTTGTGAGAATGCGTGCTTCCGGTCCACCCCCACCAGAAGCTTCGGTTAACCGAACACGAGTGATTCGCTGCTTCTTGGGTAACAATCGCTCAGAAAGCGGAATCTCGGATTTCCAGAAAACGACAGCCTCAATCTTGTTTGCCATTCCCATTGCCTCGGCGAATTCATCAAGCCCCAGCAGCAGCCGATCAAGCTGTCGCACGCCGGCGATCTGCCAATTGGCTGATTCATCAGCTAAAATCAGGATGCGATCGAAACCGTGGTGCTCCTCGATCATGGAACTCCACCCCGATCTGCGGGGAAACATGACATTAACAAATTCTTAAGGAGCATCACTACGGGTCAGTGAGACGCTAAATGTACCGACCTCCTTGAGTTTTAGAAGACGCTTCTACAATACTTCCAGAACGTCGGATCCGTGGACGATAGCGACCTGCGGTCCACAAGCGGCTTGCCCGACTGCAAAATGTCATGGCCGGAAAATTCGTGAAAGCTGGCAGTCTAGCGAATTCGATAAATCACGCCTTCAGCGGTGTGCACAACTGGCTGATAGCGTTCTTCCAATAGTTTGGCCAAAATTGGGAAGTCTCGCACCGGATATGACGCTCCGGGCTGAGAGGAAAGATCGACAATGTAGGCAGGGGGGTGCTTCTTGAAATCCTGTTGGAGCGTGCTCCAAGCACCTGGCAAGATCCGGCTACGGCTATCAAAACCCGGGAGTGGTCCACCGAATACTGATCCTGTGAGTGGAAACGTTAAGATGTAACGACAAGCAGGACGCCGTCGTGCATTGAGATAAATTCTTGTTTTGTGGCCCCAGACAAAAATCCTGTCGTCTGGAGCAGAATGCTCCAGCAAATAGCGTTCCGTTTCCAATGGTTTGCGCTCAACAGCCAGCCCTAGCCAGTGGGATATTGAGAAACCAACAATAGTGACCGCCAACCAGGTGCACGTAACAGGAGGACGTAACAACCAATGCGGCGGTCGGCTCCTTGCAGCCCAAAGCTGCCCATAATACGGCGCGGCAAGCAAAGCAAGGGGCGGGACTAGTTGGATATAATAATGTTGGTAAAACCGCGCGCCGGCGGCAACGCCGACCATTGAAGCAGCAAGCAATCCAAGGAGCGCTAGTCGCGGCGCTGTTCTTCCAATCCAAATCTCACTCTTGCGCCGGCACGACATGATCGCTCCGATTATCAAAGGTAAACAAACCCCAAGGAAGATCAGAGTGTTCACGATCCCCTTGTGCCAGAACACATGCGGAACATCATGGTCGGCAATTGTCCAGTAGAAGGCCTCATGAAGAATGCCTTGTCTCCAAAGGACAATCGCCATCGAACCGAGGACTACGAAAAAGCCCAGGGTCAACATGGTTGCCTGAATAATGGAATTTGCGTGTGTCAAACCTCGGTCAGTTCGATAGCTCGGGAGGAAGAGATAAATGCCGAGAGGAACTGCTGCTATGGCAGCAGGCTGCTTAAGCAAGAAGCCTGCGCAAAGAAGCGCCCCTGCCACGAAGAGCTCGGGTCGCAGCCGCGTGCCGCTACGACGGAGCCCAATCGCCCAGGCCCAGACGATTGCGAGGTTCATAACCATCTCGCCATTGAACGCCAGGTTTTTATAGCTCGCCCAAGGTTGAAACACGCTGTACAAGAGCGCAGCGATTAGGCCCGTTTGAGGATCGAACAATTCTTTTCCGATCACAAACAGACCAACCATCGTCGCTAAGGTCCAGATCAGCGAAACTATGTGTAGCGCCATCCAATTGTACTTTCCGGCGACTTTGAAGACCTCCGCATAGGTCCAGTAGAGCAGCGGTGGTTTGCGATCCACCGCGTCAATATAAGGACGACCGCCGTCGACGATTTCATTCGCTACTACCGAATACCCAATCTCATCATCAATCGGACATGGATGCCAAAAGCAAGGAAGGCGAGCTACAACCGTAAGCAGAATTATCCCAGGGACGGCGAAGTAAAATCGGCACGACCTGTGAGTCGGCACACCAATCATTTGGCAGATTCGTTGCGCGATACGGTTCTCCTGAGAGAATCATAAATACGCGTAACTTTTTCGAAGACATCATCCACTGTGATTGCCTGCATGCAAAGGTTGTTGCGACAAACCGATTGCCGATTGTTGTACGCGTTGACGCATGGGCTGCACGCTATGCCCGCCCACAAGGTGGTCGCGTTTGGTGATCTCGCGCCAAATAGCGCCGGCGTTTCGGGCCCGAACAAAGTCACAACATGAATCGGCGTAATAGAGGCAAAATGAGCCGGACCACTATCATTGGTAACCAAAATGTGACTCCGCGTATACAGTACGAGCACTTGGCGCAGAGTCGTTTTTCCGGCGAGCGGGATGATGCGGCTTGAACTGACCTCATGTGCAAGCCGATTGTTGAAACTCGCTTCGGAAGGAGAACCCGTAAACCCGATAAACAACTCTGGATAAAATTCGAGGAGCCGCCGCGCGAGTTCCACATAACGAATTGCCGGCCATCGCCTCAACGGCAGTAAGTCGCTTGCATTCGGATTGAGCAGGATGAGTGGTGCAGAACCGATCCGAGGATTTTCACGCTGCAGCAGGGCGTCGATTTCAGCAACTTCAAGCGCAGAAGGCTGAAACGTTGCGAGAGGGCGGTTTATAGAAGGAGTAAAGTCGAAGGTAGGAAGCACCGCTGGATCTCGTTTCAATGCTTCAACCATCGCATCGAACATCTCACTGGTGTGAAGATGAGGATTATACAAAAGACGGTGCGTCATTAAGTCGCCGCGGTATGGCCCGTCGCCAAAAAAAGTATGAAACCCCACCCGAGTTTTGGCACCGGTCATGAACGTCAGAATCGCGGAAAAACGGGTCATGAATTCCATGTCAACGACTGCGTCGATCCGAATTTTTCGGACTCGATGCAATGCTCGCACCGAACTCAGCGCCAGCGCGAAAAGATTGTTCGGTGCGAGTGTTATTACATTTTCTTCGGGGATGACCCCGATCGCATCGAGGATGCAACGATTGTCCTCGAACACAATAAAATAGACGTTTTCCCGTCCAACCATGTCGATCGCATGATGAATTGCCGGGTACGCCAGCACAGTAGAACCTTGTTCCGCAAACTTGACGAAGAGTATGCGCCGAATTGGACGCGGCCCCTGTGGCTTTGCGAATTCAAAAACCCTTCGCAGAATCGTTAAAATCGCGCAGAGCGGCACCCCTATCCAGCGGTCGGTGCGTTGCAAAGTTGAAATGTCTAGAGGGAGATTCATTCCCTAGCACTCTTTCTACGACGGTCAGTGTTTGCGAAAAAATTTTGGTGGTCCGAGGAGTCGATTGTAGCGTCGAGGCGGTATGAGCGCGAATACTGGTTCAGGCGTCCGCTGTGTTGAGCATATTCCTGGCAAGAAATGAATCAAAGCGTTCGCACTGACGATGTCTGACGTCGAAATCGCCCGAGTTGCTGGCAGGCTTCGCCGACACTCAGTTACGACCAACGCACCCATACTGGACGTTGCGCCCGCGGCCATAGATGCATCCGCACAGGTTGATGAGACCGGGGTGGAGCTTAAACGCGGCGCTTTCCTGAACACCATCGCCATGCTGGCGTCGAATTTCCGTGGCATCTTTACATTTCTTGTCGCGCGACTCCTTGGTCCGGCGGCACTCGGTATTTTCTCCGTTGCCTGGTCGACCACTGACATCATCAGCAAGATCGGCGTTTTTGGTCTCGACAATGCAATCACCACCTTCATCGCGCGCTCGGAAGCTGCCGGAGACCGGGCCCGTAGCCGGACGCTTTTTCGAGTCGCTGTAGTATTGGGGGTCGTGCAATCCATTATCACGGCACTAATCGTGATCGTGGCGCTGCGGTTTTTTAACAATCGCCTTCACGTACAACCACAGGTGGTTTCCGCGCTTGCACTTGTCCTCTGCGCGATGCCGGGTCTGGCTTTGTATCGGATCAGTACCGCCGTTTCACGTGGGATGAAAGTGATGCAGCACGACATCTACTCGCGCGGGATGACCGAACCAATTGTGACAACACTCGCCTTTCTGCTCGCAGTCGCTGTTGGATTCAGGCAGTCCTCACCCGAAGTCGCTGCAATCGTCGGGACCATGGCGTCAGGGCTCGTTGCCCTCGTACTCGCCTCAACTTTGTTTCGCCATATTTCCCGCCAGGCGGATGTGGTATCACTCTTCAATGAAGGACGGTCTTTGATCGGATATGCTGCTCCAATTAGCATTTACCAGTTGATCAACGCGTTCATTTCCCGCTTGGACCTCCTCATGCTCGGCTATTTCGTTGGACGCGCCCCCGGTGTGTCGCTCGCAACGGTTGGTGTTTACAGCGCAGTCATCGGCACCGCTAACGGGTTACGAAAAGTGAACCAGGCGTTCAACCCGATTTTCGCTCCTGTCGTCGCTGGTATGACCGCAACGGGCGACCACCAAATAGCGGCAGCGACTTACGCGCGGCTCGCGCAATGGATGCTCTGGATCTTGTTGCCAGCAGTTGCGGTCCTGTCTCTCGCAGGCAGCACGATTCTGCTCATTTACGGTCCGGCATTTTGGCAAGGGGGTCTCTGGTTAGGCATCGTTGCTCTGGCCAGTGCTACTAATGCCTTTGTTTCCTTGGGCGAGACGGTAATCATGGTGCAGCGGCCGCGTTTGAATCTATTGCATTCGTCGATCACATGCGTCGTCGCGTTTACTGGGCTTCTCTGCTTGATTCCGCGCTTTGGATCGTTGGGCGCGGCAGTCGGTATTCTTATTCCCTACATCGTCCAAGGATTCCTGCGTTACGCGACCCTGCGGTGGGTATTCCACTGGAAAGACTCCTGGAGCGATATCAGTTCCCCGCTTATCGCCGCAGGAATCGCGATTGTTCCCGCTCTAGTTTGCCGAGGATTTCTAAGTGGAGTTATCGGACAAGTCACCAGCGCTGCGGTTTTTCTCGCAATCTTCGGCGCGCAGTGGTGGAGACACCATATTCATCGCAAGGACAAACGCGCCTAGGGGGAAGCGAAAACATCCCAGGTGTCACGGAAAAACGCGATCGTCTCATTATTGAGTTTCTGACGACCGGGAATCTTGTTTAGAGAAACAGTCTGCCGCTGCCGACGTACACTGCGCATCATGGCTGATGCCGGAACAACATATCGTTTCACCGCCCGTCGGCTGAGCCATCCACTGATCCAAATATCATCCATGTAAAATGCTGCGGAGGGGGCTCCTGTATAATCCCACAGTGATCGGTCAAAGAACCGGGCCCGCACAAGGTAACTTCCGCACCCGGTGATTACCGCTACGCGCCGTGCTTCGCGAAGTTCTCTGCCGTAAACCATCTTGGCATCATTCCAATCTAAGCTGGACGGCATGGCTGCGCCCCGAAAACAAAGCGCCGCATCCGGCAACTGCCTGCTATAGTAGAGGTACGTTTCTAGCGCATCGCGCGGATAAAGCCGATCATCGTCTACAACCATGATCAACGTATTCTCGCGGCCCGCCGTCAGCTGATCGTCAATCGCAGGAATAAACTTCGTTGCTGGCCCCCAATCCTTGCCGCAATGCAAGACACGCACGCGCGGCAAGCGGGCAATGAATTTCGGCACGATATAATGCCGTTGCTCACGGAGCGAAAATTCCGGAATAGCCAGCACAATTTCATCCGGGGGTCGTGTTTGCCTGAGAAGCGAGCGAATCGTCGGCTCTAAATTACCGATGCGGTCAGGCACAGTCGACAACGAAACAATAACGCGCAAATCGTCTGATTTCGGGCCGTTTGCCAAAGTTTCATGAATAAACCGGACTTGTTCTCGACGCCTTCTACGGACAGGAAGCAGACGCGCAAGGCTCAGCGCACTCAAGCTGATGACAAGAACAAGCGAAATCAGAGGCAACATCTAGACAAGATTGGCATCTGAGAAGCCAACGGCTTTAGCATGAGCCCCACGATATCGATATTTCCGCGAAGGAGATTCTTGCATCGAAACAATAGTTAAAATAGGAATTAATTCCGTAGCAACACGCAATGCGTCGCGCCACGCGACCATCTTCAACATTGTGAAAAAAGTCTTTCTTACTGGCGCCAGTTCGGGCATTGGTCTCGCCATTGCCAAATTATTAGCAGCACAAGAATACGAGGTCTGGGGCACGTCGCGCAGCGTGGAACGACTTCCCAGGCTTCCACGATTGCATCCAGTGCAACTCGACCTCTCAGTTAGATACTCGATTGATGAGGCGTTCACTACTGCGCTCGCGGATGCTGGTCAGTTCGACGTTTTGATTAACAATGCGGGGGCTGGTCACTTTGGCCCCGCTGAGTTGCTCCCGATAGAATCGATTGCCAAGCAGTTTCAAGTTCTTTTTTTTGGCCAAATCCAGTTGATGCAACTCGCGCTACGCCACATGCTGCCTCGCGGAGAAGGTTTGATCATCAACGTTACTTCGCTAGCTTCCCGCCTTCCAGTGCCGTTCATGGCCGCTTACAATGCCTCAAAAGCAGCGCTGGCAGCCTTTACAATGTCAATCCAGCTCGAGTTACCTGGTTCCCGCGTGCATATTGTTGATCTTCAGCCGGGTGACATTTCCACGGAATTCAATCAGAGCGTGACCCAAACCACTAAGACTGACCGCTACGATTCAAAGATCGCGAAAACCTGGGAAAGAGTGGAACACAACATGAAGGAGGCGCCAGAGCCCGACCTTGTCGCGCGTCACGTTCTTAAAGTAATTAATGCCGTGCGCCCACCCCCACGGATAACCGTCGGCGATGTGTTTGAAACAAAAATCGCACCGACGATTTTCCGATTTCTTCCCCAGCGTGTGCGAATTTGGGGATTGAAGACGTATTACGGAATATGACTGATTGATCCCTGCAGTGAACCTGTCGTTTTCCCCTGCAAATCATTATCTATGGTAACTATCTCTGAAGCTGTGATTTTGATGGCCGGACAGGGCTCGCGGCTGCGCGGCTCGGATAAGACTTTTCTAAAGCCTTTGGTTCCAGTATTGGGGCGCCCTTTAATTTCCTATGCTTTAGACGCATTGAGCTCTGCAGGAATTAAGACCATACACTTCGTGGTCGGCTATGAACGTGAGCGCATGACCCCGCAAATCAAACAGTTGGTCCCTTCTGGAGTCATCGCGTCATTCATTGCAAATCGAGACTGGCAAAAACAAAATGGTATTTCTTTACTCGCGGCGGCTGATCGTGTTGCCGAGCCATTTCTCCTCACCATGAGCGATCATCTATTCGACAATGCGATCGTCGATCGTCTGATGGATTCGTCCGACTTTGATTTTCTCAACGTTGCTGTTGACCAGAAACTTCACTCCATTTTCGATTTGAAGGATGCTATGAAAGTTCGAATTGACGGAGAAAGACTCACTGCTATCGGAAAAAACTTGCGGCGTTACGATGCTGTCGATACCGGCTTATTCATTTGTCCACTGGAGATATTCGAGTATCTGGATCGCGCTAAATCCCCGAGCGAGAACGATTGCAGCCTGGCGGACGGAGTACGTTTGATGGCCAGTGACAAAAAAGTGCGGGCCATCGATATTGGCGAAAGCTGGTGGCAGGACGTGGACACTCGTCAAATGCTGCAGCATGCCGAGGAACGGATTGCCGCAGGACTCAAAGTCCGCTCATTTGGGATGGCGTATTAAAACGATAAGGCCAGGCGCCTATCCGCAATTCACGTTCTTGGCTCGCGCGTCGCGACATCTCCATCCCCATTACCGGCCCGAACCACAGCGATTGCGCTCAAGATAAAGCTCGCGCCCGCAACAATCATCCAAAGATCGAGGATCCAGTTGGCCACGCCGAGTAAGGCAAGCACAAGGAACACCAAAATAGCCATGTCACGTTTGGTAAGCTGAAAAAGCCACCACACAGATTCATCTCCCAGATGAAGCAGACCCGAATGCCCGATCATTCCATGATGCCGGGCGTAAAAAGAATCATTTAATTCGGATGAAGGAATGGACATTCGGTCCTTGCCGACGCGCAGGATCAACTCATTGCCGGTGATCAGGACCGCACAAATTATTCCAGCGGTCAAATGCCCGAGGCCCAAGCCGAGAGCGAGAACATAGAGAAGACTCGCCATGAAATCGCAGAAGTAATCCAACCGCTCGCCGAACTTTGATTCCAAATTCCTGGCGCGCGCGAGTTCGCCATCGCAACCGTCAAGAATACTGAACGCCTGAAAGATGGAGGCACCAATTACGATGCTGAGGTAATCTCCGCGTAACAAAAATACGGACGCAACCAGCGGCAAAACGAAAATCGAGATTGTGAACGCGTTCGGATGAATCGGGAATTTGAGTAGCACACGCGTTATGCGGCTCGAAACAGGTCGGTTCAAAAAACGTGAGACGAAGCCGTCCTGGGGCTTACTCATCGGGTCAGTGTCCTTGCAAGTATTCGATAGGTCTTGTAACGCTCCGCACCGATTGCTTCAAGAAAACGATTGATCATAAAATTATCTTCTAGAGTCATGCTCAGTTCACCGGTGATTCCGCGCTTGATCATTGTTTCTTCCATGACGCGCAATACCAGCATTTCGGCGATTCCGGCGCGACGGTATTCCTTGATCACGCCGAGTGCAATAAGCCGCCCCTTTCGGACGCGCTTCTTGTAAAACAACAATTTAATCAGACCGATCGGCAGTCCAAAGCGTGTCAGTCGCCCGTTGAGCTGGCGCAACACCACGTTGATATCCGGCAAGCATAATGTGAATCCGACTGGTTTGTTGCCGATCTCAGCGATCCACCCAAACTCCGGCATCAGTAATGGCTTTAGTTCCTTTGTCATAAACTGGATCTCAGCTTCCGTGAACGGCACAAAACCCCAGTTTTTTTCCCACGCCTGATTGTAAATTTCCCGAAGGCGCCTGCTCTCATCCGCAATGTTTTTTAGATTGCTCGAGCGGATTGTGAACGGCCACCGGGTGTGACCGCGGCTGGCCAGTCTTCGCAAATGCGTTACCGCTTTTGAAGGATCAGCAAACCACCACGCATACCAGTCTTTCGCTTTGCTGAAACCACAGGCCTCGATCAGATGCCGGTAGTACGGCGGATTGTGCGCGGTTAATATTGTTGGTGAAAACTGAAATCCGTCGATCAACAGGCCGCAGACGTAATTGGTAGAATAATCGATAGGGCCCATTATTTCCGTCCGACCTCTCGCGCGAAGCCAATTCTCCGCCGCTTCAAACAGGCCGACGGCTACGTCGCAATCGTTGACGCATTCGAATAAGCCGAAACAACCGACATTCGATTGGTGCAATGAGTTGTAATTTGGATCGTCGCTTGCCATGATCCGCCCAACGATCTCACCATTTTTCCACGCAAGAAATAACGCGGCGTCACCATGGCGGTAGAACGGATGCCGCTTTCGATCGAGGAATGCTTTGCGCTCAATGATCAATGGAGGAATCCACGCTGGATCTTCAGAGTAAATTCGCCACGGAAATTTGATGAACACATCGCGGTCCCGGCGCGACATGACTTGCGAAACTTCGATTTTCGACACGAATGCGAAGGCCTAGGCGGAATGCCGCGGCGTCATGATGAGATGCTGGAGCGATTCGGCCATTTTTTCCTGGCGCATCAGCAGGTAAACCAACAGCAGGTTCAGAGGGACGAGTTCGAACCAAAAGTAATAAACCGGCAGACCGATGAACAGAAGCGCAAAAAGGACCAGCATCCGAATATTGGTCATTAACAGTCCCCACCATTTGAGCATCGGGCCGGCCAGATTTCGATAAGGCGTTCTCAACCAGTCAGGAATGTCGCTGTGTAATAACTGGCCAGCCATGTCGCGCAATGTTTTCAAACGCGGTGCTAACATTTCTTGTTGCCGGGTAAAGTTCAGATATAAAGCAAG
>DASTMV010000153.1:0-9085 GCA_035713885.1 Candidatus Udaeobacter sp.
AGGATGTTTGCCGACGGCACGCCAGCTTCGTCGAAGATTTTCTTAAGCTTTGCTGGGTTATCGATTCGGTCCCAGGGATTGAATCCTTTGTAGAGATCAGGCCGCACGTCCTTAATCGAACGCCAAAAGAGGTTGTTAGCCGGTTCGAAGAAATTCGGTCCCCATGTTGTCACAGCCAGCCGCCCACCGGGTCGGACACGACCCCACAGTTCGCTTACAGCTTTGGCCATGTCAGGCACGAAAAAGATTCCGAACACGCACACGACAACATCGAACGCTTCGGCGAGAAATCTGAGCGAGAGCATATCGCCGAGTTCAAATTGGATGTTCGCAAGACCCTTTTGAACTCCTTTTGCTCGCGCCAACTGCAAGAGCTCTTGCGCGAGATCAACTCCCACGACTCTTCCGGCTGGTCCTACCGTCTCGGCAGCTGGGAGCGCGGAAGCTCCAGTTCCGCAACAAACATCGAGCACTTGTGCTCCAGGCGGAAGCGAAAGCAGGTCGATGGTGCGACGTCCAAAATAATCCCAGAAACTGAGAGACGCTGCGTCGTAAGAATCCGCGGCCGCATTGTAGGTGAAAGCGGCGCGACGTTGCGCATCCTCAGACTGTTCTGATTTCATTCTGGTCGTTACAGCTGCAATGATTGGCCGTAATTCACGAATAACAAGGATCTGTCGAATGACATCATGAGATAACCGTGATCCGTGCTATCCGTCTGTTTGTGCTTGAGACGCTACAAACGCGGTGCGTCATCGCAGGTGGCGGGCCGGCTGGGATTATGGCGGGCTATCTGCTCGCGCGAGCCGGCGTTCCGGTAGTGGTGCTGGAAAAACACGCGGATTTCTTCCGCGATTTCCGCGGCGACACCATTCATCCGTCCACGCTGGAATTGATGTACGAGCTTGGGATGCTCGACGAATTTCTGAAACAACCGCATCAGGAGGTGCGTGAGCTGCGCGCCATAGTGAATGGTCAGAGTGTGCCGATTGCCGATTTCACAAAGCTGCCCACGCACTGCAAGTTCATCGCTTTCATGCCGCAGTGGGATTTTCTCAATTTCCTCTCGGCCCGCGCCAAGCTGTTCCCAAGTTTCCAGCTACTGATGGAACATGAAGTGACGGATCTCATTTTCGAGAACGATCGCGTCGTTGGAGTACGCGCAAAAACGCCGCCTGGCGAAGTGGAAGTACGCGCCGACCTGGTGATTGGCGCCGATGGACGGCATTCCATCATTCACACACGCGCAGGATTGCAACAGCGCGAGTTCGGGGTGCCGATCGATGCGGTTTGGATGCGAATCTCCAAGAAACCAGACGATCCCCAGCAATCCTTTGGATTCTTTCAGGGCGGCAAACTTCTGGTGTTACTCGACCGCGGCGATTACTGGCAAGCGGGCTTCGTGATTCCCAAAGGCGACTTTGACAAAATAAAAGCACGCGGTCTTTCCCAATTTCAAAAAGACATCGCCAGCTTCGCGCCGTTTCTCCGCGACCGCGTGTCTGACCTGGACGACTGGTCGAAAATCAAACTGCTCACGGTGCAGATCAATCGTCTGCGCGATTGGTGTCGGGAAGGTTTGCTTTGCATCGGCGACTCTGCGCACGCCATGTCACCAGCAGGCGGCGTTGGAATTAATCTGGCAATTCAGGATGCCGTGGCCACTGCGAATCTGCTCGCGCAAAAATTACGGAACGGCCCGGTTTCCCTGGACGACTTGCGACAGGTGCAAACGCGACGCGAATGGCCGACGCGCCTGATCCAGGCAATGCAGGTCTTCATTCATCGCCGCGTCGTTACCGGTCAGACTTCAGCAAGGCGCAATTCGTTGCCCTTTGTTCTCCGCTTGCTGAAATGGTTTCCGATTCTCCAACAACTACCCGCACGGTTCATCGGCATCGGGCCGCGCCCTGAACATTTTCAGACCCCAATTGCTGGACAACAGATAAGAACCTGGCGTGGATCAGGGTAATACGGTCAGCGTGAGATCGTTTGCATCGCTACCTTCGTAGCTCGCCTGTAACGTGTTGCTACCAGCGACTATCGTTGAACCGTCGGCAAGGTTCGCGAAGACACCGCTGATTGGCGTTGCGGCAGTGTTGTTGATAATGGTAAAGCTCGTGCCGGGCGGGAGTGTTTGATTTCCTTTCGTTCGAAAGACAAACTGCGCTCCGGTTTCGATGGTTACCCCGTTGGCGCTTACCTGATCGGCCCTTGGATGAGGAGTAAGTGCAAGCTCGCACTTGTAACTACTGTTGCTTTTGAAGGTGAGAGATCTAGTTATCGACAGATTGCCGGGCCCATTTAAACCCGGAGCAAGGAACGCGCGTGGACCCGTTCCAGCTCCGACTGTCACAGGGCCCTTCACTGTCCCTGTACCGCCAAAAGTGCCGGCGTTCACCTGAACTGGGCCGAAGCCCGTAGCGGAGCCACTGGCCGCTTGACCTAGCAAGGTGCCTCCCGTGACGGTAGTCCCGCCCGTATAGGTATTCGCCCCTGCGAGGATTAACTTCTCATTCCCGGTCTTGATCAGAAAGCCACCACCGCCTACCACGCCATTGAACGTGGCACTCAATCCATTACCACCTACAGTGAGGTGCCTGGAACCCAAGTGCACTTCGCCCGTGCTGTCGCCTTCCAGAGAACCAATCGTCATCGGCACCTGACTGTCAGGTCCAATCATATCCAGCACTCCGCCGTTGATCAGCTCTACGCGCGCAAGTTGGCCCGTTGCGCTATTTTTGAAGTAAATGACTCCCCCGTCTGCAATCAGTATGGCCGAGCCGGCGGTTGTGTTGTCGTTGAATTCCACGTGAGCACCAGGCTGAGCTGTGATCGTGCTATTGGCGGCGGTTGATGAATCGTAGAAAGTAGTATCACCGCCGTATAGATCTCCTTGTTCATTAATAATCGAGCTCCGGTCGGCGCTCGACGTGTCATTGAACACCAGAGAACCTCTTTCGAAGTCCGTGCTCTCTCCTTCGTTAATGAAAGTGGCACTGCCAGCATTGCTCTCGCCGACGAAGCTAATCCAAGTGGAATTAGGTCGCCCGCCCCTATTGGTGTACACTACTGCGTCTCCTGCGCTCGCGGCTCCGCCGAATCCTACATTCCCGAAGCAGTCGAAGTTCTGTGTAACACCCGAATTGTTGATCACCCCCGCTCCGCCAAAGCCGATAAAACCAACGTAAGGTTCACTAATCGCAAACGTATAGGGGCTCGCACCTGAGTTAAAGACCATGCTGTCGAGTCCAAACTCAAAGGCGACAGAGATGTTAGTGATATTCGAAACACCAAACGTAGCCGTATCTGTGTTCTCATCTGGCACTGTCTCTGGCGTCCAGTTAGCAGCTGTGTTCCAATCGCTGTTGACCGGATTCAAATTCCAGGTCGCGCTGCCAGCGGTAAGGCTTGGTACCGTGACAATGCTAACAAACGCGGTAGTGAACAGACAGAAGCTGCGCAGATATCCGTCGGTTTTAACGGTTTCCGCCCTTGAAGTTACTAGGAGACCTCCCTTATTCGTGAATAATTTTCTCATAATTGGTGAAAACTTAATCAAGGTGGTCGTGCAAGAAAGTGAGCACGCTTTCGCCGATGCTGTGAGTCGTAGTCCAGTCCGGGTCCTGGTGATTCCAAAGAACAAACGCGTGTTCGTGATTGTCTGTGACGTATTTTATCACATATTGGCAGGGATCAACCTGGTAAGTGTCCAAGGCGCATACCATATCAAAGATTTGCCGATAAGGGCATATTGGATCGTGGTCCGTTTGCACCATAAACATGGGTCTGAAGTCAGCGGCGGTCCCCGAATCGATCTTGGAAATGGGGGACGCTGCTCGAGCGGTGTCGCGATTGTCCGTTCCAATGTAATTACGCACTCCCTGCATGTAGTCGGCGAAGTCGTAAAAATCAGTCGATAGCTGATCCGAGAGATCGAAGGGTGAAGAGAACGTGACTATGCAATCCGGGCGATCCGCTGCACTGCGGTCTAAGGCGACGAAAGCCGAGATGTTGCCTCCAGAAGAAGCCGCCACGATAGCGACTTTTCCGTTACAGCGGCTGTCGGCCCGCGCGGCGCGCACAGCGGACACTATGTCGTCCGTCTGCTCTGGTGGCCGGCCAGATGGATTCGGCGTGGGTGTGGGCGTTCCACTGGGGGTCGGCGTAGGGCTGCCGTCATGCGGCGGTTGGCCGGGAATTTTGCCGCAGGGCGCCAACCGATAGTCGGGCGAGAAGACCCAAAAACCACTCTGGGAGATGCGTTCTGCTACCCCCTCGACGTTAATCTGGTATGGGTCACCTTCGATCCAGCTGCCGCCATGGACTACCAGCACAACCGGTCCCGGCGTTGGAGTTGGACCAATCGGAGTAGAAGTGGGCGTGGGAGAGGCGGAATAGTGAAATCCAGGCGGATAGATCCGCCATTCTAGTAGGGTCCCATCGCCAGGCTGGTACATGCTTGGGAGTGGAGTCATAGTAGGGGCGCGGGTAGGCCAGGGCAGTGGCGTACAAGTGGAAGTCTGGATGCAACCACTGCAAATTTTTGGAGTCGGGCAAGGGGTAATCGTACAGGTTGGGTCTGAAAGTGGAGGCGTGCACGAAGGCGTTATTTCGGGTGTACACGTCGGCGTCGGGTCCGCGTGTGCTGGAACCTGTAATCTCACAAACACGACAAGCGAAAAGGCCAAGAGCCAAAAGATCGGTCCGAAAAGGTGACGGTTCGTTTTGAAGTTCATATCGAGCGTCACAGGTTGGTTAGCTTTTCGTAGGCGTAAAATGCAGGAACGCTTTTATTCGATGCGCCCTCTCTGCGTCAATCCTTATTTCGAATGCTGAACATTCGAACCCTGTTGGGTACAGTTATTGTTACAAACGTCCGTCAGGCATCATTGACTGTGGAATTGTAGAACTGAAGCTGGCGGCGGCTTGCACGTTGATAGTTCGCAACCTTGGCCAGCATTTTGGCTCATGGATTCATTGACACATTCGGAGTTATAGACGCCTTTTTCGGATGGTCGAAGAAGGTAAATCAATCGAGCTTGATGTCATTCGCGCTGCCCATCAGCGGATTCGGAAATACATCCACAGGACGCCAGTCTTGACCAGCTCACGGTTGGATGCGGCGAGCGAAGCGTCACTTTTCTTTAAGTGCGAAAACTTCCAAAAGGTCGGCGCGTTTAAAGCGCGTGGTGCGACGAACGCCGTTCTTTCGCTTGATCATGAAGCCGCGCGGCGAGGAGTTGCGACACATTCATCGGGCAATCATGGAGCCGCGGTGGCGCGTGCGGCTCAGTTGCGCTGCATTCCTGCGCACATCGTTATGCCTTCGAACTCAGCAAAGGTGAAGGTCGGAGCGGTTGAGAGCTATGGCGCGCATGTTGTCTTTTGCGAACCGACAGAAGAGGCGCGTGAAACGAAATGCGCTGAGGTGATCGAGAATACCGGCGCAACGCTGATTCACTCATTCGAAAACGAATTCGTGATAGCAGGGCAGGGGACAGCAGCGATGGAATTGCTGGAGGATGTCTCTCATATCGACATAATCATGTGCCCGGTTGGTGGTGGCGGTCTGTTGTCTGGCACAGCGATCGCGGCCAAATCGATGCGATCCGAAATCAAAGTGATCGCAGTGGAGCCGTCCAACGCAGATGACGCTACGCAATCGTTTCGCGCGGGTCGCCGGATTATTACCGAAAAGAAATTCACCATCGCGGACGGTCTGCGCACAAATATCGGCCAACCGAATTTCGAAATCGTTCAGCGATACGTGGACGACATAGTAACTGTAAGCGAGGAGGCAATCGTTTTGTCGATGCGCACGATCTGGGAAAGAATGAAAATTGTGATCGAACCATCAGCAGCTGTTCCGTATGCGGCACTTCTGGAATCGAAAATCGACGCCGCTGGAAAACGTATCGGTATTATTGTAACTGGTGGCAACGTGGATCTCGAAGCATTACCATGGAATCTGTAGTGGCAGCCTTGCTGGCTGCGGGGGGAAAGTGATGAGCGGGCGACACGCCTGCCGCTGCAGCGCTGTAGAGAGTCCGCGAGGCAGGGGCACGGTGAGACGCCTGCCGCTACAGTCGTGCCTTAAAGCGAACGGGTTGTATCGTGAACTTCGGTCGCAGCCCAGAATTTCGTGAACGCTCTGGGCCAGCTTCGGTCATTGACACTGTTTCGAGCGGATTTGGCCATTCGCTTCCGCAATGCCGGATCGATAACCAGAGCCCGAATCGCGCGCGCGAAGTCTTCGACGTCATGCGATTTGGTAACGAGACCGTTCACGTCGTGTTCGACTAATTCCTTGGGGCCGCCGGAATCGGAAACAACGACTGGCAGCCCGCACGCCTGCGCTTCCAGGATAACGTTGCCGAACGTGTCCGTGGTGCTGGGGAAAACAAAAACGTCCGCCGACGCGTACGCTTTGGCCAATTCTGTTCCGTTGAGATAGCCGATAAAAAAAGCGTCAGGCAAGGATTTCGCCAAGGCCTCGGAATATGGGCCGTGACCGACGACGAAAAGTTGAATCGGCAATCCTTCATTGCGCAGACGACGATAAGCCGCAGCCAAAAGATCAAGATCTTTCTCCCGTGAGATACGGCCAACGTAAAGCAACCGGATCTCGCCATTGCATCGGCCGAATTTTTCAAAGAACGCCGAGTCGCGACGGGAAGGATGAAATAACTCAGTGTCGAGGCCGCGCGGCAGGATTTTAAGTTTCTCGCGATCAAAACCGCGCTTGATCCAGCTCTGCCTGTACTCCTCGGAGTTCACAAAAACCGTGTCGAGTTGGCCGTAAAACCAGTGCATGTACCGCCATGTCATGCTTTCCAGGAAACTGTCCTCAGTCAGAATGCGGATGTACTGTGGGAAATCGGTGTGATAAATCCCGGTGGTTTGGAGATTAAGCATTTTCGCGGCTAGCAATGCCGTCAGCCCCACCGGGCCCGGCGTGCTAATGATGATCTCGGTGAATCTTTCCCGCTGAACGTAATCGAGCATCTGCAAAATCGGCGGGAAACTCAGTTTTTGCAGTTCGTACTCCGGAAGCTCGAATTCGCCGATGGGCGGGAAGTTTTTGATTGGGATGTCAGGCGATTGCGGATCGGCGCGCGAAGTGACCACGAAGAGTTCCTTTCCGGCAACCGCTCCGGCAGCGGTCATTTTGCGAACGGTCGTAGCGACTCCGTTAACATCGTCAAGCGTGTCGGTAAACCAGGCGCGTTTGCGATTTTGCAGTGCAGGTGGAATTTCGCCGATCAATTTTTTGAACACATTTCGCAGCCATTTGCGCGACGGCGCCTGACTGTGAAAGCCATAAATATAAGGCGTCAGGACGACCAGGATTGGCGCAATCGCGCTAAGGGCCTGCATGCTCTCGACCATGTTACCACTGCTGATTTGCTGAACGAATTTTTGGAAAAACCGAAAAGCGAGTTGCTCGGCCACCATGTTGGCCATGAGAAATGTGCGTCGCTCCGGTTCGCTGATCTTGTCCAGTTGAGACGATAATTTCGCCTTAACGTCGGGTCTTGCGAAATAACCGGAAAGTTCTTTCCACAGCGACACGTTTGCGGGCTTCGCGAATTCGAAAATTTTTCCGGATAAAACGCCTTGCACAACAAACTCCGTTTTCTCCTTCAAAGTGAATTCCGTCGGAGCGCGGCCTTCCATGAATCGTGAAAACATTTTCTCCAGCAACGCAGTCCCGGGGCCGAGCTGTTCGTGAAAACGGTCCTGGATGAAACAGGCCACCGTGTTGTAAAATCCGTGGGACAGGATCAATGGCGTCCCGCCATGGCCGCGCGGGGTGCAATCACCCTTCCGAATAAGCTGGAGAAATTTCTCCACAGAATCGGCGGCGGGAGTTTCTGTGAAAGCTGAGGCGACGAATTGTCCGCCGTGATCGTCAGAGCCGCCTACCAGGATTTTCTTCCAAGGCTCAGGGTGTGTAGGCTCGATGCCATTCCGATTTGCGAAGGCCTCGATTTTCTCCGGCGTCAACTCTTTCAGCAGCGTTTGAGTGAGATCGCTTAGAAGAGCGTCGCGCAGGCCATTGATGCCCTCGAAATGTTTGAACAAAAGAATCAGTTGCTCGAGATGCGCCGGCTCGAGTTTGCCGTTCACGCTGTATAACGGATGAGCAACCGCGTGCGCGATGTCTGCATTTTGGAGATACCTTTGCAGATCGAAAATGTTTTCGCGCACACTCTCGATGTCCCGATGCTGCTGTTCTGAAATTCCCCAGACCAGAATGTGCAACTTGCAGCCGCCCTGCGGAAAGCAGGTCGTTACCTGTTCGGAGATGAACGTCCCAGGCAAGTGAGCAATCTCCAGGCAGCCGTTGATGGAATCATGGTCGGTGATGGTGACGTAATCCATTCCGCGTTTGCGCAATTGTTCATACAACTGCTTTGGATCGGAATAGCTGTCGGGAAAATCGAATCGTCGGAAAAGCCATTCTTCCGAACGCGCGCTATGGCGCGAGTGAATATGTAAGTCGCACCTGCTCATGTTACACTCCGCGCCTTAATCGTTGTTCGATGATCCAGTCCTGATAAGTCGTGGCCGTCCGCGTACCATCGATCGCGTCAATAAATCCGACAATCTGTTTCCAAACCGCCGGGTGCGAATAATCAGGCGGATGAATGCTGACACGCAAGAGCGGCTTGGTTTTCAGGAGACGAAATAACGCTGCGTTCCACCCCTGACTGATCGAGCGCCGCCAGTTGTTTTGCACACTATAAACGAGTGTTCTGGCTGGAAAGACGCTTCCCGAGCGGAGGTCGCATACGCTCCGGAGGCGTGTCGTATATTCCAATTGCGCATCGCAAACCGCCTGCTGTGCTTCGTCTCCGAGCAACCACGCAGGCGCAATGAACCCTCGCGGCTTCAGGCCGTGTGCATGGAATTCATCTCGTGCCATAGTGATACGGCGCAGCGCTTCCTCATAACTCAAATCGTAAAACTCGCCCTCATTCCGCGTGTAGAATTTAGTCACTAATTTGTCGGCTAAACTTTCTCCTGGCCGACGCGGACGTTCGTGGAAATAACCGTGAATGACGATTTCGTGTCCATC
>DASTMV010000154.1:0-2557 GCA_035713885.1 Candidatus Udaeobacter sp.
ATATTCAACGTGCCAATCTCGGTAAGCGTTCCTGCCGGTACGCTCGAGCTGGTCATGGAAGTGATGAACCCGGATGGCGTAGCCGCAATGAACAACTTCTTTATTGGATCGAACACGGCGGCAGAAACCGGCACAAGCTACCTGAGCTCGGCCCCTTGCGGGATAGATGACCCGACCCCTACCGACGGCATTGTCCCGGGTTTGATCATGCATATCGTCTATAACGTGGATGGCAGTTGCCCGGGTGCCACACCTACGCCATCCCCAAGCGCCACGGCCTCGCCAAGTGCGACTCCTAGTCCTAGTGCGACAGCTCCGCCTAGAGTGACCCCGAGGCCGCGACCAACACCGCATCCTCGACCCTGAGAGAGTTTCGCCGCGGGCGACAATTTCCGGTGAAGCCATTAGTGAAGTCCGAATGGTGACTGGCCGGGGTCGGCAAACCGCCGACCCCGGCAGTCTTATCACCGACCTGGCTGGATTGCAGGCTGCCGCCGTCGTCCTGGCAAATTTACCTGCGTTCGGAATTCTTTGTTACAGTGGTCCCAGGCAGTTTGCCTTCAAATCGTCACTGCCGAAACGCGGAGTATCCAATTCGAAATGCGGTCGCCAGCAGAAGAACTGCGCCTATCGGGACAAGAAAGATACCAACGCCAGGATCGTCTTTGAAATGCCATATACCGGCACACAGGAAGCCAATCGGCAAAAGTATTACCGCCGCGCGCAGGCCCAGCGAGGTTCTCCGTCCCAATCGAACCAGATCGAGCCGGGCGCAGATTGCAGCTGCGATTAGCACCAGGTTAAGCAACGTTCCGTGAGCGTGCGCCAGGCGAAACATCTCGCGGCGGACTGCGTCGTCGAGTAGAGCCGGCGAACGAAAACCGATCAGGCCCTCGATCAAAAGGCCAAAAACAATCCACGCCGCCAAGGAAATCCAACCCTGGCGGATCATTCCCACGCATCTGGATGGTTGCGAAATAGAACGGGCCGCAGTCATGGGACAACTTTTTGGTCATTCGTCATTTGGACATTCGTTATTGCGATATCACTCGCCGACTTCGACGTCGGCTTCCACGCGCCCGGCGCTGAGTCGTTCCCGAGCTTCCTTTGCAGCGCGTAATCGCTCCGGCATGAATAGTGGGTACCACTCTCGAAGGACAGTATTACGCTTCTCTGTGGTTCCCAGATAATCTGGCTTGGGCATGGCAGGATGTTGAGCGGCGAGCGCATTTGCGGCGAAATATCGCACGATCGGATATCGATCCTGCATCGCTTCCAACAGCAAAGGCGCGGTCACATCGTTCGCGGGCGTCATTGCGGCGGCAGTGAGCGCGCGCATGACTGCGTCGCCGGCGAACAATGCCCGCTGTCCTTCCGGCTCATCAAAACGGTTGTCTCCAACTTTACTGTCGATAAACGCATTCGGCCAAAGACGCTGCGACGCCGCGATGGCGCGATTTACCGACCAATCCAGATGACACTGGTTGCACGCATTCGGTTTGTCGAAGCGAATCGTTTCATCCGGACGCGGGATGGTAATATCGTGTGTCCGGTGCGCTGACATGATGCCATAAACGATGGACGGCATGTGGCAGTTGTAGCAAAGGCTTCCACTCGATTCGGCGGAATGCTTCGTGTGCTCGACCAGTTGCGCCGGCGTTGTGAATTGCTGATGACACTGAGTGCACGCCGCATTTGTTTTCATCTTCTCCGTGAGCTGACCTCGCGGATCTCCACCGTGCATCTCGTGGCACGAAATGCAGGTGATTCGTGCGCCGGGCGTGCCTGCTCGAAAACATTTCGAGCGCATCATTCCCTGATACTCGTAGGCAGTGAGGCGCGGCGAGCCGTCCTGCCAGAAACGCGAGGCAAAACTGTACGAGCCAATCTTGTCTTCGCGCTGCACCGGTCTATAGAACTCGAGCAAATTCTTTCCGGCGTCATACGGATCGCCATCGCTCATCATTTCGTGGATTCGATCACGCGGCTCCGGGAGACGTTGTCCATGGCAATGTCCGCATACCATCGCGGAGCGATCGGAATTCAGCCTGGCTGGATTTGTGACAGCAAGGGACGGAGCTTCCGGATCGTGAAAGTGCCACCGATAACGTGTCGCCGGCGAAAGCGCATGCTGGGCGTGCTCGCCCGCAGCACCGTGACACGCGCCACATGCGATGCCTAACTCGGCCACCTCTGTGTTCCACGACTTGTCAGTCCAATCCAGATGAGGTTGGGCTTTAACGTTATGACAAAAGACGCAGTTCGAGTTCCATTCGGAGACGTGCCGCTTGTAATCGGTTCCATCGGGATAGAAAAACGACCCATTCAGATGCATCCAGCGACGCTGAACAAGATCGTACGCGATCGGAAGACGTACCCATTGGTCGCCGTTTTTAGTCAGATACTGTTGAATTCGCCGGGAACCAATCGTGCGGCCAATTTCAAGTTGTTGCTTTTTGCCATCTACGCCGGTGAATTTCATCCAGTACGATCCGTTCTCGCGAACCATTTCGGTGCGAACGCCCTGGTAGGTGATTGTGTTGTCGCGATCAAAATC
>DASTMV010000155.1:0-8640 GCA_035713885.1 Candidatus Udaeobacter sp.
TGCATAGCACAACCTATACCTTAGCCATTAAGGAAACTTTCGTGACAAAAAATGTAATCCGTGACAGTAAAAATGGCGTCTTTGCCATTATAGGCGGCGTCCTGACTAAAGCAGGAATCTGGACGCGATCAGGGCGCGCAAGCAAAAGACGTTTTTGCACAGATGAGCAACCGGTGATTCGGACTGCGAGCAAGCCTAGCGTCTGCAGCTGGACTCCACTTTACAGATGGCGTTTCACCGCATCCGTCGCCTCCTGAGTTTTGCCTCCATGCTCAATGTCTTGTCCCACGGCATGAACCGTGTTGCACCCCAACGCTCCAAAAATACCGGCGAGAGCGCAACCAAACACTACAACGGACAAAGTCTTTTTGCTGCCTAAATAAAATCGTTTTTTTCATGATCAGCATCCTCGTTGGCTGGTCAAAACATCTCTGATGCCGGGCGTTACTCGCCCAAGTTGTTGAAACGCAGATCTTTCTAAGAAGGACCTGTGTAGAGATGGCTTTTCACTTCTGATGAATTCCTCGACCGGAGAGATCACCACCATCAGATGAAAACTTCTTCGACGATTACAGCGAGATGCCTCTTCGAGGAGAGATTCCTGGAGTCGGTAACTCCGGTGATCGAATGATCGCTAAGAAGATTGATGTGAGATACTCGTGCCGCACCCAAGTCCGCAGCAGCATCTCACCCGCGCGTCCGCCAGACGATGTATCAGTTCGGCATCACCGGAGTTACCGCAGGATCGGAACAACAAAGCAGGTGCCAAATCATACTACGCGAAATGCTGTCCATCTTTTTGAGTTCCGGGTAGGAATGCTGTCGTTTGTGCCCACGTGCTTGTGCAACGACGTACCGCGGCGCACCGGACAACCAGTATAGTTGCCTTGATAAGCCGCGTCAGTTGCTTCACTAAAGATAATTCGGAGGTATTGCGATGTCGAAAAAGACCGGGAGGAGCAGATTGGAAGACAGTGTTACCGAACGACCTAATGACGAAGAACGATTTGAAGACGATCAGTCGCGGAAAATCGGCCGGACAAATCGAGATCTCACCTTAAACGGTGCGTGCGGGTTTTTAGCAGCGCAAATCTAAGCAGCTCGATCCGCAACGGCTTGCGGCTCGATTCTGCTCGCTAAGGTTGTCGCTTGAGCTTTGGCGGCGGGCTCCTTGGAGGCGGGAAGAAAAATCGTAAACTGAGTCCCGACGCCTTCTTGACTGGTTACAGCGACCCGCCCGTTATGAGCTTCAACGATCGTTTTTACGATAAATAGACCCAAGCCGGTCCCTTCGGTGTGTGCTGTTGCCTTCAGCCGTTTGAACTCGGAAAAGAGGCGCGGCAGATCTTCACAGCTTATGCCCGGCCCGGTATCTTTCACCTCGATGCAGATCTCCTTTTTCACAGTTCGCGAAGCGACCCTGACCGTACCACCGTTCGGTGTGAATTTGATCGCATTTCCGACCAAATTCCATAAGGCTCGTTGCAGTTGAGTTCTCTCACCCATCACGGGTTTTGGATTTTGATCGAGGTCGATCAGTAGGCTGATCTTTTTGTTTTGGGCTGTAATCATCTGTTGTACGACAACTTCCTGCGCCACCTCATTCATTTGAACCAAATTTCCTACGCTTCGAACGCCGAAGGCTTCCAGCTTGGACACCGCCAAGAAATCCGTGACGAGATCCACGATTTGCTGAATATTTTGCCGAATGCGTTTGATAGAATTTAGCCGTTCACTGGTGTCTTCCATCTGTCCGAAGTCGCCCGCAAGAAGTTCCGCATGACCGAGAATAACATTAAGGGGTGTCTTGATGTCGTGTGCGAGTGCAGAAGCAAATTGACGTTTCAATCGCACCGCTTCTTCCACCTGCTCCAGGCGTTTTTTTTCGTGTTTAACCTGGTTGCTCATATAGGCATAGAACAGCGAAATGCCGAATATGAACGGGACACGAATAATGAAATCCGGGCTGATGCTCAATGCTTGTTTGGCGTTTGGCGAAACAAATAGCAAAAAAACGACACTCAGAAGTAGCGACGCGATGCTTACCTGGATCAGGCTTTCGCCGATTGCAGCAATGAAAACACAGAAAAAAAACAGCATGAGCAAATCCCAAGGAGTTTGCTCGCGCACGAATATAGCGCAGATCACAAGCAACGAATCGAAAATGAGAAGAGCAGGCTTAGCATAGGCGTTGGCGAAAAAGGCCCTCGGGATACGCTGCACGATAACGCCCGACCCGAGACAGATAACAATCAGTAAACCCGCCGGAGGATTGATTAGATTCCAGTCTTGAACCGCGAACACCAGGTAACAGATCGCGATCGCGACAAGCCATTGAAGACTGACAATCGAATCCCTCTCATTGTCCGAGAAACCTTCACAAACCCAGTTATGCCAGCGATAGTTTCGCCACCATGACATACCACCGGCTCGTCTACTATCGGAGGTCTCGCGAGTGGTTTCGGAACAATGCGTTTCGGCAGCGGAAGAAGGGAAAACCATCGCGGAGGTCAATCACGCACTTCGCATGCCAAGTAACTATTGCCGAAGCTGACGAGAATTCAACAACTTACGCCATGTCGAGCCGATCTCGGAATCTCATCAATAACAAATTTGTCAAAGCAGCCAAAAAAAACGAATGAGCGGGCAGGGCCATTCGTGCCTGAATAGTTAGTAGTTTTTCAAAAGTGCGGTCAAGTCACGGAAAGCCGGGCGACTGATGAATCCTGTCTTTCCGCCTTATCATTGCTGACAGCAGCATTCCAGCAAAGATCTCGACTTCTCATAGCAGTGATCGAAGACCGATTGCCTGCGGCATTTCGGAAGCCCGGTGTGGCCGCTATGCACGTCTCGACTTGAACTCCGCGCTTTACGCACGACAATACTGCAGAGATCAGCCCTTCTGCTTCGGAACGAAAGTTGAAAGACTCTATTGGATCAAGCGCACTCAGCGGCGTATGGTACAACACCGAGCAATGCAATCCGCCGCGGGCATAGTTTACTGGTTCCAAGATGACGTGGAATTCTGCCGATTGGTGTAGGCGCACGATGATCAATGATCGGCCGGCGCCGCTTCGATATGCACTGGCCACCGTCCTACCCGGCTTGGCTTTGGCTTTGGCGGAATTAATCCCAACGCGCGCCGATCCCAGTCACTTCTCGCTGTTTTTCATCGCGGTAATGCTGAGCTCCTGGTATGGCGGTCTTGGCGCCGGGCTTCTTGCCACTATTCTTTCAGCCCTGTCTCTCGAATATTTCTTTATCTCCAAATATTTCATCACATTAGACTGGCGTGCTTTTTTGCGCTTGGGCGTGTTCACAGCGATTGCTGCTTTAACCAGTTATCTCACAAACGCTCGTAAACGAGCCGAACAAGCTTTGCGAGAAGCTCATGACGAGCTCGATCAGCGCGTTCGCGAACGGACCGCGGAGCTGGCGCAAGCCAATGACACGATGAGAGCCGAAATCGTCGAGCGCAAAAAGGCCGAAACAGAACTCTTGCGTTTGCAGCTTGAGCTTGGGCGCGTCGAACGGCTGGCAACGCTGGGACGCATGGCCGGAACCATTGCGCATGATCTGGGCACACCGTTGAATTCGGTGCTCGGGTACGCCCAACTCCTCTCCCAAGAAAAGCTGACCGAACGCGCCCGGCGCCGCCTTTCAATCATTGAAACGCAAATCAATCGGATGGGAGAAATCATCCAACACTATCTTTCGCAAACCCGAGGCACGGCACCCAAACACGCCGTCCTGATCAATGATCTCGTGCGCGACACATTGTTACTATTGCAGCCGATTTTTGACCAACGCGCGATCGAGGTAACTTCGAACTGTAGCGATGCTCCGGTTATCTACGGCAACAGCGATTCCATCCAGCGCATGCTGATCAATTTGTTGGACAATGCCATGTATGCTTGCGAAAAGGGCGGCGCGATCCAAATTTCTACTAAGGCATGCTCCCCAGCCTCCAAACCGGAAGGCGTGCTTATTAAAATTAGCGATACCGGGGCAGGCATTGCGCCGGAACTATTGCCCAAAATTTTCGATCTGTTTGTCACCACCAAACCTCCTGGGCGAGGTACCGGCTTGGGGTTGGTCATCTGCCAGGAAATCGTGCGAGCCCACGGCGGTACCATCGCTGTTGAAAGTTCCGTCGGAAGAGGAACCGTCGTAAGCATCTATTTGCCGGTTGACGCGCGGCGGCCAACCGCGCTGGGCACCGAGGAGAATGATGAGTGCGCGAATCTTGATCGTCGATGATGACGAGGTCAGTTGCCAGCTTTTTGCCGAAACGCTCGAATCGGATGGATTCTTTGTCGACCAGGTAACTTCAGGTGACGCGGCGCTGGCGCGCCTCGATGCCGATACCTACGACTTGTTGCTCATCGATGTGCGCATGCCCGGAACGAGCGGCTTGGAAGTGACACGTATCACTCACAATAAGTTCCCGACGCTGCCTATCGTCGTCATGACTGCCTTCGGTTCGATCGATACCGCAGTGGAAGCTATTCACGAAGGCGCGTTCGATTTTATCTCCAAGCCGATGAATCTGGCAGAGATCAAGAGCATCCTGGCGCGCGCTCTCGCGCAGCGTTCACTGCAACGTCGAGCCGAGAAACAAGCGTCCCAAGACGACGAATACCCCTCAGAGCTCGGCAAAATTATCGGCAAAAGCGCGGCCATGGTCGAGGTTTACAAAACTGTGGCGCGTGTCGCATCGACAAAGAGCACGGTGCTGATCCTCGGCGAAAGCGGCACTGGCAAGGAGCTCATTGCGCGCGCCATTCATGAACACAGTCCGCGCGCAAGTCAGCCTTTCGTGGCGGTAGATTGCGGCGCGCTTACAGAAACGCTGCTGGAAACGGAGCTATTCGGTCACGTTCGCGGATCGTTCACCGGCGCCGTGGCCGACAAGAAGGGAGTGTTTGAGGAAGCCCAGGACGGCACCTGCTTTCTCGATGAGGTTGGCAGCGTTAGCTTGAATATGCAGGCACGCTTGTTGCGCGTTCTCCAGGAGCACGAGATCCGCCGAGTCGGCGGCAAGGAATGGCTTCCGGTTGACGTGCGTGTGGTGGCAGCCACCAACCAGGATTTGCCGCAAGCTGTTGCCGAAGGACAGTTTCGGCAGGACCTCTATTACCGTCTGGATGTGGTGTCCATCCGGCTTCCGCCGTTGCGTGAGCGCCGGGACGACATTCCGCTGCTGGCGCGCCATTTTCTAAGTTACTACAGCAAGCAAACCGGCAAATCAGTCTCGGCGATTTCCGATAACGCTATAGAGCTTCTAAGCAATTATCGCTGGCCCGGCAATATTCGCGAGCTCGAGCATGCCATTGAGCAGGCTGTGGCGCTCTCGTACCAGCCGGTTTTGTTGCCGGAAGATCTGCCGCGCGAGGTGCGCGAGCAAACCAATCATCAGTTTGCTTTGAAACCAGTAACGCCCTCGGAATTCAATTTTGCCGATCAGCCGAGTCTTGAAGAGATGAAAAAGCGCTATGTGCACCATGTCCTGCAAATCACGAACGGCAATGTCTCCGCAACAGCGAGAATTCTGAACGTCGATCGGCGGTCGCTCTACCGGATGCTGGCGCGATACCAGATCGGCCCGAGCTCGACTCAGGACTGATCCGCGCAGTCGCCGTTAAATACCGGCGATATAGAATGGAGGTCCACGGCACCCGGTTTGCTGCTGTTTCCGCCCAGGTGTTTCATGGAAATTCTTATTATCGATGACGATGAAATTTTTTGCCGCTTACTCGTCGAAATTATCGAAGACTGGGGCGCTATGACAAACTGGACGACCGACGGTTTGGCAGCTTACGAGATGATGTCGAAGCATACTTACCATCTTTGTATCATCGATGTATGCATGCCGTTGATTCTGGGCACCGAACTCGCAGACGCCATGAGGGAGGACTTTCCTGATGTGAAGGTGATTTTGATTTCCGCCTTCGCCGACGACAGTCTACGAGACGATGCCGCGCGCAAGGGAATTTTTTTTCTGTCGAAACCTTTTACTCCCGATCGGCTGCTGCGTACGATTGAGTTGGCGATCGGAGAACCGACCTGTTAGCGACGATTCACAAATTGCACCGATTTTTCAATCTTGGATCGAGCGCTTCGATTGACGGACGCGCGATTGCGGACTTTTGCCGATCAGACGCGCTCCTTTGATCTGCTTCATCCCCGCACCTTCGCTTACAATCCGCGACACGAGGTTGGAACTCGCCGGCGCACAATCCGGCAGCGAAACATCGCCTCTAGTGCTCTGGTATTTAAATTGCGCATGCGCTCTGATGATCAAGACAAGCGCCGATCAGAACGCGATGAGCCATCCGCGCGGAATGACCCTTCGATCTTTCCTGCGCGGACGGCTCTTAAACCGGACCCCGAATTGATTTGAGGGTCCGGGCGCCCCAACTCTCAGCGAGAAGGCTCAATCGCCGTCTTCGTAGTTACGGCCGAAGCTGAACTCTTCATCGTGTTTTTGTGAAATGACCTGATCCTGACTCGTTGGGCTTTCGTCACATCGGCCGTAGTAATCGATCACATCCCCACTCGTACTGCTTTTGGTCTGCGGTTCCGCGCTTGCAAGACTTCTTGGGCGAATTGCCGGAAATTTTAAATGGCAATAATTGTCTGAGCTTTCGGACGAGGGAACGTTATTATCCACTGCATACGCGCTTCCGACCAAAGAACCCACTAAGACAATTGCCGAGATTGCTGAACTTACTTTTTTCATATTTTCTCCTTAATTCGGCTCACATTTGAGCCTTCGTGTGTTGTACGTACCCTAATCACTTGTGACGAATCCTCCTTCGGTAGAGGTTAAATTTGATTGCGGATTTTCATGTTGTGCTTGATCGACATTCTTGCGGCCTCCTTTCGATGACGTCGCTGTCGAATCAGCAAAGAGCAAGCGACATGCCCGTTGGCCATGCAAGAAATCCGTTGTTATTCAAAATTCACGGAGCTTCTTCCAATAATTCTGAGGCACTTCATCCGCTAGCTTTCCACCCGACCACAGCCTACGACACGACGAACACGTTCTTAGTTGCACTCTTTCGATTCGGTCCGGCGCGCAGGATTATCACGCGGTCGCCCAATCTAAGCGACTAGGGAATCAAAGTGGCGGCGGCGAATCACAAGGGCTTGATGAGATGCGCACGTGTTCTTCAGAAGAAATTTATCAAGGCACGATATTGGCCGTCGACACGTCTCGCCAAAATGCCACAGCACATCGCACATCCTTGCCACGAGCCCGCAAGGCCGGTGTGGTTTCGTGGCTCTGCTGTAGAAGTTTTTACCGATCCGCCGGCAGGGCCGCTCATCATCGTCACTGGCATGGCACTTGCCCGTATGCACATGTGCCACACCCAGATGAAGGCTGAACGGAACAACTTATCTCTCGTGAGCTCACCCCAAACTCTGAACGGATCCGCGCGACGGTGGCCAGTGATAATAGGCCTTACGACAGTCCTCGTACTCATCGGCGCGATCGCGCTTCTGCGTATTCGCTCCGGCAATCCCCAGCCCGCCGCGGGTGCAAGGCAACATCGTGCAAGTTTGCAGGAAATTCCTGTAGTGACGGGAGTGGCAAAGACTGGCGATATGAAAGTCTACTTGAATGGTCTGGGTTCGGTCGTGCCGTATAACACAATCACGGTGAAGAGCCGCATCGATGGGCAGCTTGTAAACGTCCTATTTAAGGAGGGTCAAACCGTTTCTAGCGGTGAGTTGCTGGCGGAAATCGATCCGCGGCCATTTCAAGTTCAGCTCACTCAAGCCGAAGGACAAATGGCGCGGGATCAGGCTTTGTTGGTCAATGCCAAAGTCGATTTGGAACGGTACCGCGTGCTGTTTTCCCAAGACTCCGTTCCCAAGCAACAACTCGACACGCAAGCGTCGCTAGTGCGTCAATACGAAGGCGTAGTAAGAGCGGATCAAGGGGAGGTGGATAATGCCAAGCTACAGCTCACCTATTGCCACATCACCGCGCCGATCCGCGGGCGCGTCGGACTACGCTTGGTTGATGTCGGCAATATGGTGCACGCTTCCGATACCAACGGGTTGGTGGTTATTACTCAGTTACAACCAATCACGGTTGTTTTCGCGCTGCCTGAAGACAACCTGCCGGCGATCCTGAGCAAAATGAAAACGGATCAGAAATTGGAGGTCGAAGCTTATGACCGGGAACAAAAGCACCGCTTGGCCACCGGCGCGTTGCAAAGCATCGATAACCAGATCGATCCCAGTACCGGGACCGTCAAGCTGAAGGCGGTGTTCGCCAACTCCGACAACGAGCTGTTTCCCAATCAGTTCGTCAACGCGCGTTTGCTCGTCGATACCCTGCACAACGCGACGCTGGTGCCGAGCGCGGCGGTCCAGCACAACCCTCAGTCCGCGTTCGTTTATGTGGTGAAGCCGGATCAAACCGTCGAAGCGAGAAATGTCGAAGTAAAACTGACCGAGGGAAATGAAACCGCGATCTCAAAGGGCATCAACCCGGCCGAAATCGTCGTCACTGATGGCGTGGACAAACTTCAGCCGGGCGCAAAGGTGATCGCGCGTGCACTCAGCGGGCCCCCGGCCGGGAGCTAGCCGTTGAACCCGTCTCGACCCTTCATACTTCGGCCGATT
>DASTMV010000156.1:0-6120 GCA_035713885.1 Candidatus Udaeobacter sp.
TGAAATCATCGAGGCATTCGGGCAATAGCGTCCATTGCCCACGATCCGACCCTTCAACGAAGCGCTTCATCGATTCCCCCAAGAATCACAGGAGAACCATAACAGCAGCACTGCCTTTTCACACAGCCAGGGTCACACGCGGAAGAACTCAGGTTGAGCATATCGAGTCCGCTTCGCCCCCAAAGAGCGGACATATAGCGGACATGCCGGGTCGGCCGCTTGGGCGCAATTGCGGTCAACCTCCAGACAGGGTGCTCCTCGCAATCGATTTAGCCGATTGGGAGTGTCGGGGGGTCGCTTGATTCGGAATGCGGCTTCCCAACCGACAACGCAGTGAACGGCATCGCCGATCCACCGAAGTTCTAATTAGGATAGTCCCAGAAATCGTCTGGAATCGCGCTTCCGATAGCAGCCCGCATTGCATCCCGAAAAAGTTTCGCTGCGGGCATTGGACGAAAAGCTATTGTACGGTCGACGATGAGTCCGTCGTCATTTTCTTCGATAATATCGAAGCTTTCCAGCTCGTGACCCTGAATTTTTCCCTTCCATCTCAGTAAGGTTCTGCGGTCGTCCAGCTTCCACTCACCCGTATAGGCACCTTCTCGTAAACTGGTCGAGGTCGCAAAGATCCTTGCAACTACCGCACGACCTTCTATCGTCCGTATCAATACTGGGCTGTGAAAAACAACATTTGGTGCGAGAAGCTTTTCATAGTCAGCTATGGTGGCGTGGCCAGACTCGCGAAGCTTTCGAATTGCATGCATGAATGACTCCTTCCATCGATCGGTGACTCTATGCCCGGCCTCGTGATAGAGAATATCCAATCCACCGACATCGATTGTATGATAACGTGTCTAGCAAACTCCGCACCAAGGCGCGGGCGCGGCCTGTAATCCGGTGACGTGACGTGCTGCGCAGACGCAAAGGTCGGCCATGTAGCAGCCGCCCCACCGAGTAAATCAGCGAACTCGCGCCTTCTCATTCGGCGGCCTCCGGGGCTCACGACACGCATCATAGCGGTTCAAATCAGCGGTGTTAAGAGCTGCCCGATGTCCGGGCAGGTCATTCTCGACCGAGACGGCCAGTCCCACCGACGTTCAATGTACGCAGCCTCCTGAAAGCGACCTCGTTTTGGTGCGTACGCGAAATGGCGCGAAGGGCACATGAGCCGACATGCCACCAATCATCCCTTGGACGTGCGCTTTCCACGCCTAACTGGCCGTCCGTGGGGTGGATGGTGGACGACACGCGCCGCGTGAGGGCACGCCGTCCACCAAATAATTCGACCGCAAAGTCATGGGGGATCATCATTTACTCACGCTTGCTCAGCAGTGTCTTTGCGCCAGCTCAGGAATGTCAGTGTCCAGCCGACTATTACAACCAGACTAATCGCAAGTAACGCAGGGTCGCGGTACTGGGAGTAAAGCACGAACAACGCCGCGATGATGAAGCCGCGCACAAACAGAGTCCCCGTATAGACACGAGACGCTTTATTGATGATCAACCCAAACGCGATTATTCCCAGCGAAAAAAGAAGTACCCCGAACATATCCTCGGTAATTCATGGCTTTCGGCGGACGTAGCGTTCACAACAGTGGTGGATAGCGCGTTCATGGCCTTTCTCCTTGGTTTGATCCCGGGTGCAGCCCCGTTAATCGGAAACGGGGCAGCTCAGGCCCCGCTCGGTTCGGCCTCCGCTGCGTGTCTGCGCGCATGATAAAGCTGCAGAACGCTCTGACAAGTTTCGCGATCAAGACGCGCAAACTCTTCGCTGTTGCGATCGAGATTCCCCGCAGAAATACGGTGATCTTTGGCACCAAGAAACAATAGCGCCATCGCGGTCTCCCACGAGAAATCGAGAGCCTTGGCCAGGAGAAGCGTTACCTCGCCATCACCATCGAAGAGAGCGCGTTCGACGACATGAGCCGGCAAAGAGCTCATCAGAGAAAGGCCAACCATTGCTTCTTCGACCTTATGCGACCGGGCATACTCGAGAATACACGGCTCATGCAGACCGCCCTTCCGAGCTTGGGCATCTACCACTTTCTTTGCGGCGAAGTAGCCCTTAGAAGCCGGTCCAAATTTAGATTGTAGGCTCCCCGTTAGATCGCTGACAGACGTATGAATCAAGTCTGTCAACTCGGGTCGTTCCTGCTCAAGTCGCCGTTTGACTTCGTCCGAAGCTTTCGCGATCAGCTGTTGGAACAAGTGTCTTGGAATTTCTTCCCGAAGGCAAAGCTGCTCAGCGAGGATGGCGTCGGTTTCTGACCGACGGATCAATTGCAAGAAACCAAACTCCGAGAAGTGAGCGCCGTTGTTTGATGCAACTGAGCGGACAACTTGCCGGTCGCCTCGCTTCACAAGTTCATCCGTCACCTCGACCGGAATGGAGCGTCGCTTGGAAATAGCCAAGAGGTGTGGCTGACCTTTGGTTTTGGCGCTGGCAACCAGGGTCCTTGTATCAAGGCGCGGAGAGTATTGGAGGATTGGACCTGCCACCTCGATCGAATCATGAGAGGCAAGCACCATGACGAGACCAAAAGGAGCATTGCTAGAGTGGGCAAGTCGTTTGGCTAGCCTGGCTCTTGCTGCAACTTCGATTTCGTTCGCCAGCCGTCCAATTACCTCTCCGAAGACCCAAATCTGCTCCTCGTTGTGGCGGCCAGCCAGCAAGAGGTCGGTCACACGCCACAAGGCTCGCTCGCGGCTATCGGTTGATTTGTGCAAAAGCGCGGCATCCAACTCCTTAAGAAACGAACCGGTCATTGTTAACCTACCAGAGCCAGCAACGGCCTCGACAGCATCAGAGGCACAATCATCCATGCTATTTCATCACTCGTAACTTTTGGATGAAACTCCAGACGTTACGTTGAGGTAGCTCGCGACACTAGTCCACTGATCCACACTTGACCAAGGATGCAACCGTTCGGGTTAAGAACGACTTGACTTTTCCTGGTTGCGAATAGCTGCGTGCGCGGCTTAGGCTGTCGGTTCGGTTCGTTTTCGCCTTGATAGCCGCTGCTGTTGTTAACATCAAAGGAGAGCATTCATCGAACACTGTAGCGGGGCGGTTTCTGACTCGTTCGTCAAAGCTGGGCGCTCTGACAAGTACGTCGGAAAAATTCGCTCTGCTCCTCCTAAGGCGCCCCGAAAAGCGAGGATCGCCGAGCGCCCAAGCAGCGCGGTGTTAACTCCAAAGTCACCTGCTGTGTGTCTTTTCGGAACGAATGTCGGAGACCAGGGGGTAACGTGCTAATCGAGTTTGACCAGAGTACGATGGCCAACATGACGGCGGCTTTGGAATACGTTTGTAAGAAAATTCCGCCTGACATCGACAACCATGAAACCCGTAGGATCATAGCGAACGCCATGGCGGCGAGTGCCAGGGGTGGGAAACGTACGCTCGCCAATTTTCAGGAAGCTGGCCTTGAAGCTCTAGGAAAGCTTACGCGACCACAAAAGCGAGCGTGGTTTTCACCATGGAGAAATCAAGGGCGGACAGCGTAAACTGAAGAGGGGGCGACTCAGCGGCAGCGCCACTCTCAAATCAGTCTTTTGGCGATGCGAGACGGGCGAGTTCAACGAGCATCAAAAGGATAGCGCCTGCCAACGCGGCAACGAGTAGCAACGGATAGGCTCTCACGAACTCGAAGATTTCGTCCATCGCGCCGCCAACCTCAAGCATCACAGAAAGTGGAAAGCACCCGCCGCGGCGGGTGCCGCTTAAGATCAGTACGCAAAACCACCTCGATCTTTCTCCAGCATGCAGCTCAACCATTAAAAAGCTGCGAGTCGCGCGCTGGCTCGCTTCGCGCGTGCAGATGCAGGCTGGTCACGCAAATCTCCGGACGACACAGCGATAGGCAACGATCCCGAACTCGGCAAGATAGGCAATGGATTGAGTCGATGACGGCAATTTGCTTGTGGATGAAGAGATGCCACGCTCGATGAAGCACCAGATGCCGCAGGGCGCAAAAACTCCGAGACTCTAACTGCCGCTAGATGAAAGTTCGGTGGCAGGTCAGCCTCATTGACCTTGGAGCACCACCCTCTTCGTCGCAAGCGTCCTCTGAGAAGCATTAGAAATTAGCAATTACATTGGCGGCTCTCAACGAGGGTCGCTTACCTCGGCAGACTCATTTTGTAGCTGCGGTACAGTAAATCGGCAATTGAGCTTGAGAGCACGATTCGCAGGACGGAAGCCGCTCGCCCAGTTGCAATCTCCTTTCGCCAGGCTTTTCCGAGGCTTCTTCATCTCTGTGAGCTTTACGAGCTGTGCGGAACTGTTGAGGTCGGCCAGTATCAAGAAGGCGGCGGACCAAACCCTCACCAGCGGCGATTCCTAGAATCGTGTAGGGGCGTTCAGTCGCGCGGCCCTCAGGGCGCGAGATAAGCGTCGACTGCATGAGCTACAAAGATGACCGCGCAAAACAGACCCAGGACTATCGAGATCGCTTCAATCATGTTGACGCACCCTCACTAATAGTACGTCTAGTAGCCGATCCTGGTTTCATGCCGGCTTCTTCGGGTCGGGAGAATGGTTTCATGCAGACGATCAGGCGCGCAATAAGGCCACGCGCATTCTATAGTTTTTCCGTTGCACAGTGTCAGGTCGGGAAAGCTCGCCCAGGTTTTAGCTGACAGAGGTACCCTACTTCGCCGCCGCAACCAGGCGAATGGCTTCGGTCCCGTGTCGCGTTCACGCTTCGAGCCTGATCCGTTGCTGTTTTCCGTGTCCTAAAACGAGGGGATAACAACTGAGAACATAACGTTGATTCAATGACTTACTCGCTCTTTTTTTGTGGCGAGCGAAATCAATGCCTTAGGCTGATACAGCGTTTTTTCGACATGGTGCCGAATTCGGGACGTCTACAGGGAAGAGCGCCGGGCATCGGTCCCGCGTTCACCTCGCTGGGGGAGATCTGACAGCAGCCCAGCAATGGGAAAGCGGAGCGTCTAATTCACCGACTGATCTGATCTTCAGTCACAACACGCTCGAAATTCTCGGTTTTGCTTTTGATGCGGTACCGAATACGTCCGTCCCCCTCGATCGGGAGGTGCGCAACAATAGTGTAGACGGTTCGTTCGCCATTATCGGCGCGCCCCTGTGGTCGCTGAGCTTGATGATGAACATTGTCATTTATTGAGAAGATGCGAGCCATGGTGTCCCTCTTTAGCGCGAGTGCAGCTGCGAAGAGAAGCCCGCCGGCCCGCGGATTGCAATCATGGTTTCGTGGCTGTTTTCAGTCTGTGGTTCTACGACCGTGTTGGCCGAGAAGGAATCACGGTGTCCAGCGGTATTCTTACGTTGTCCCCATGTCAACTTCTGCGCTGGGCATGGTGGAGTGGTTCGAACTCTGACGGCCTTGCTAGCGGCGCCCTAAAGGGCGTTCCCAAGACATCGCTGGATCGAATTGCTCACAAACACTGGCGTTCCCGATGGATTTGCGGATATTGCTCTGACCGTAAAACTATGTTTTGAAATCGATACTGCGCAAGATAATGCCTGGAGGAGTACCTTCGAACTCCATTGCCAGGAACTTGCGAGCGGCACGCTCTTCAATCCGGTCGCGCAATCTCATGAATTGTGCCTCGCGCTGGTTCGGTTTGGACCGCGCCAGGCTTTCCAGATCATCCATGGCGGACGTCGAGATCGCGCAAGGTACCATAAGGCGACCGCGTGTGAGCGTCATCTGACCTACTCCCTAAAGGGCTGCAGCTACCCCTCGTCTGTGATCACTTCGTAGGCGCCCCCGGGCAAAGGCAATTGCATCATGGCCTACTACTAAGAACCCCCCACCTGCGGCCGCGAATTTCGCGGACGAGGCTCATCAACCCAACCGCGATGGTCAGAAGGCCGAGGACGAACCAAATTGGGAATATGCCGGATTCAAGTTTGGAGTTGACAATAATCCACCCGCCGAAGCCGATTATCCCGACAGAGATCAAATAGGCATCCATTCGGCTCCCTTTCGCGTTAATTGCGCGCTCTCCGGAACAGTCGATTGTTACACCGATCAAGCCGCCTTTCCGAACCGATGGCCGACCAATTCACTCGGTAGATTTTTGTCCCTTTGAGATCGTAGAGTTTTTGACCATTGAGATCGAAAATGGCGCGAC
>DASTMV010000157.1:0-24272 GCA_035713885.1 Candidatus Udaeobacter sp.
AGTCGGTCGTTCGCTATCATCGATGGACGTTGCAGCGGATTGCTCATCCGGCTGTTGAATGTCATCTGTCGATTGCGTATCCGACTGCTCCGTCGATTGGTCTGTAGTCCCTCCTGACGTCTGAGACCCTTCTCCCGTCGCTGGCGGCTCGTCAGATTGCCCAGAGTCTTCGGCTGAATGTTCGTTCTCCCCGTCGCTCATAAGCGTCCTCTATAGAATTCGATAGCGGTACATGATTCTACATCGCGTAAAGATTCTCGTTTCAGTAAATTCGGCTGTTCATCGAAAAAGATTGTTCAGACAACATTGGATGAGTAAACAGTAATATATCAATCATCAATACACTCTTACGGAGAGCAGCCGCGCCTTGTAAAGGTTAACGTCCCCGCGTCTGTGCAGTCATAAGAATAAGTGCACACCGGTTTACGTTCGGGTTCGATAGCTCGAACCTTTACGTAGTCCGGAATGTTACTCAAGCTGACGACTACATTCCAACCATCGCTATAGTGAAGGTAGCAAAAGTCTGAAACGTTTTTGTTCGGTTGAGAAGCCCAGCAGGACATGCCTGCTGGCCCTACAACACCAGGCATGTGGTCAAACTCAGTGCTCAGATAGTTATCGGCAATGCGTTTAGCGAAACTCCTCGGATCGCTTTCCCAGGATGAGCAGTCACCGTTCTTAAGCGTCGCCGGTATTACGTCCTCGGATTGCAAATCGAGTTCGAGTCTGTTGCGGGTCGCTTCGTCCAGTGGGGACGCCTGCTGACTTGTGTCGCCAGTCGGTGGCCCCGCGTCCTCGGATTGTTGACTCTCGTCAGCGGTTATTTCGCTCGGTTGAGCGGCTGACTGATCCGTTTCCTCACCTTGTGGATTATCTGATTGCTCGCCGGTCTCCGATTCCACGCTGGAGGATTCGCCGCTGTCTGCCGACATCGCGACAGATTGCTCCGATTCTTCCGTGGACTGTTCATCTTCTTCATTGCTCATAATATTTATTGTATGGGTTCTAGCTTAGTCATCACTGACCGTTGCTGTTACTATCAACGCCAGTTCCGAATTTGAATGCTCAGAGGTGAAAGTTGTCAATTGTGCTTTGGACATTGGTCAGTATCACGTCCGTTAGGGCGGTGCTGCACCGGGGTGTCGATTCAAAATGCATTGATCGAGGGGCTCGATCGTATCCTTAGTCAGCAGGAATGGAGCTTTATTGTTTAAGATAGAGATTACATAACGAATCGGTTTGCCATGGTCCTGCAGGTTACGCTCGACCAAACTCGTCTGGCTCCAGTATGATTTGTCGATCACGCCAATCTTTGTGCGAATCGAGCTGACGTCGCGGGATGCAGCCGCTAACGCGTTTTGAACGAAATCGTTAGTCCCAGCCTGAAGAAAATCGAGCATCTCATCGCTCGATGTCGCATCCACTAATTTACGTTGAGCTAGAAGGGTGAACATCATTGCCGCCGCTTTCGCGCTCGAAACCTGATAGCGCCGTGTAGTGTTCGAGTCTTTATTTAATGGTTCTTGCATCCACAAGTTTTCAGTAAGGGCCGCACCTGGCTGATGCGGATACGGCGCAGCCAGCCAAAGACCACCCTTACCATCCTCGTATAAACCCGCCGAAACGAGCGCTGCGTTGATATACTCATAGCTCAAAATCGTAATGCATCGGGCGGCAGCGTCGTTGTTAGAAAAGCTCGCCATTAGAAAAAGGAGTTCCTTAAAACCAAATTTGCCATTAAGCGAGGTCCATTGGGCGGACTCCTTGTCCCCTAGCGTGTTAATGTCGCCTTTCGTCGTAAATGTTACACTCCATGACGAACCAGAAGGAGTAATATCGAAGATTTCGGCGAGGTTCGGGAAACCAGCAAAAGCGGCCGCATCTTTCGGCTTTTTCGCATCAATAAGAGGCTGCCACGTTCTTTTTAGTTGCGCGATCATGGTATTCAGAGGTGTGGCGACTGGCACTCCGCTGATTGCATCTTGCAATTGCTTTCGCAACTCGAACGCGGCGTAAAGAGCGGCGATTTTCGCCATGCTCGCGATGAACACGGTATCGTCGGCATTGATCCCGACGAAAACTGGTGCCGCCGCATCAGTGACGTCGACCAACGCCAAGGTAAGACTGTCCGGAACTTTGATACAGTTGGCAAAGTCATTCTCCCCGTTTACAAAGCCTGGATCATAGGGGCCTCCGAATGGAGCGCCGCTAATTATTATCTCATCGCCTCCGCCGGATCCGGCGTCTGTGGAAACACCGCCGTCCGTGTCCGCCATCGCTACCTGAGTGGAACCTGACTCTTCAACAGGTTGCTCGACCTGACCAGCACTCTTACCTGATTCTGCTTCGGTGCTATCGGCGTTCTCAGCACCTTCTGCACCAGCCTTATCTTCCGATTGCGCGGTAGCTTGATCGCTATCGGTCGGTTGCTCTTCTTCCCGGCCGGCGGGCTGCTCATTCTCAGCGGCTTGTTCTTCGGGTTGCTCTATCGATTGATCGACTGATTGCCCTTCCGATTGCGCAGGAGACTCGCTCTCGGCAGGCTGTTGTTCCGACTCTTGTTGTGAACCGGCGGCCGATTCATCGTCGGGATCGTTATTACTCATCAGTTATTAATCGGAATAATGCTTTGGGTTAAAAGACATATCAGTTCCGTTCGCAGCCATAGCCGTATCTGCTATCTATGGTGTTGCTGCCATGCGAACAGCCTCGTCAACCGCGTATTTTGCGTTAAGGAAGCTCCCGACCGGCTTCGAGACATCGGTATCGACGACATCGGGGCACAAAAACAGGATGTCTCGAGCCTGTTGGGGCGTCAATCTGGGGTTAACGCCGAGCATCAGCGCTACAGTTCCGGCGACTTTGGGCGCGGCGCCTGACGTATTGCCAAATGCATTCGTATATGCCGAATCATTGATCGGAGCGCAGGTGAGGTCGTGGAGCTTGTCGCCCGGCGCAGAAACGGTCATCGTTGAGCCAAAATTGCTCCAATTCGAGCGAGGGTTCCGTGAGGGGTCATAACTTGTCGATCCAACAAGAATCGAACCGGTGCGGGGTATCAATGTGACTCCGTCATCGGCAATCGTCGCGTCGCGGTTGCCGTTTCCCGCCGGGACCACGACGATCACGTTTCGAGCGATAGCTCGCTGGATAGCAGCATTAACCGAGACCACCTGTTCGATGTTTCCAAAGTTTCCAGTCTGATCTTCTACGATGATCACCATTCGGTGGCCATCCGTTTTTTGTGTGCTCGCCCACTCGATCGCATTGGCCCAAGCGTTGCCAGGAAGGGCAGTTCCACCCGTGTTCGCTTGGATCGGCCAAGTGGTAGCGTTGACGGCCGCGCCGCACATTCCCACGTTGTTCATCGTAGCGGCAGCCATTCCCAAAACGCCGGTCCCGTGCATGGTCCAGGTTCCCTGACTGACGTTGGTCGAGCCGTCGTAAGCATTATAGGTGTGCGCGGCATCGATGTTTTGGCGCAGATCTTGGTGACTGGTCCTGAAGCCCCAGTCAATATCTACGATGATTACACCGTTACCGTCATTCTGCAGCCACGCCTGGTCGAGCTTGGTGCGAAAGATGTACCACTGGTTATCGAGTCCGGTCTTAGGGTCCGTTGCAAGCTGATCGGAGGTGCCTGTAAGCGGATCGCCTACCATGGGTGGAGGCGGAGCGCCAGCGGGTGGTGCGGAGACGGGGATTGGCATCGCCATTTTAACCTCGGCAACCTGACGGAATCGGTTCGCTCCTGCCATGACGTCAGCGTCATCTGCAAGCCGGATCGTCAGAAAATTCCGGAGATCTGGCAGCGCCCCAAGATCTTCAGTCGGTGCTGTGCCTGCTTCAACATTGCGAAAAGTGTAGATCACTTCCTGGGGTTGTAACTCCTCCAATGCTTGATTAAAGGCCCCCATGTCGGAGTTCGACGACTCAAGCGTAAGACCGTTGATGGTCGGAACTACCTGGTCGTTGAACTGAATCTCGATCAGCCCGGGCTCGTACCTGGCCGATTCTGGAACGGCAGGGTTTTCGTCGCTAGCATTCGCCGGCATTCCTGGGTCATCGGCTAATTGGTCGGTAACGTTAATCACCGAAGCACTTCCGTCGTTGGTTGTTTGCTGGTCGTCTTGGTCGTCTGACATGAGTCTTGCTCCTTTCACGCGATCTGCGCATTGAGTTTCTTACCTGGTTTAATCTTCGGCCTTCGAAACCCTGGCTCTGACTAAGTGTCTGTCCTTTTCATTGTCACCTGACCCAAAAAGATTTCTCCGCCGCTCTAACACAATCTGAGTTGCGCCTGTTTCGTGGACTTCGTTTCATTGTGAATCTTCTGGCGTCGAGTCGGAGCTATCAGATGTCGCCTCACTCGCGCCTGCGTCGTCGGCGCCGCTGGTAGAACTGGACGCACTCGCGCTTATGTCATCGGTGGCGCCCCCAGAACTGGTATCGCTCGATGATTCTGTATTGACGGTGATATCGAATGATCCGGCACAGTTAATCGCCTTCTCAGGTGCTGAAGTGGAGTAAATACAGGCGTCCAGGTGATATGTGGCGAACTGGTTGGGAAAGGAGCCAAAATGAACGACTGCTTTCACAGAAGCGCCGGCGTCAAGTCCGGCATCCTGAGGGAAGTCCAGGTCCTTTGGCGGATCTTGATCGCCGCTTAGCGTGAAGCGAACAAAAAAGGATCCAGTCGGAAGATCTCCGGCATTGGTAACATCAACGCAAAAGTCGTATTCAACATTTGGTTTCGGAAATGCCTCGTCGGTGGTTCCACCGTCCGGGCTGACATAGACAGTATCAGTAGTAACTAATTTGGAATCGTCGGTTTTTTTATCTGAATCGCTCATATGGAGATGAATTTGACCTGATCATCAGGTTGTTGGGTTGGAGGTATTCTGGCTGGTGTTTGCAAAAGCCTTATCGATGTCGCTTTGGAGGACGATCAACACAGGCTCCGCTGCAAAGTCGTTCTGGAGCGTGAAAGACAGATTGCTTGCGCTTGTATCGACAAAGCGAACCAAAAGGTTAACGGTGCCCGGTAATGAAAATACAGCGTTCTCCAACGGGATAACGATGTGGGTGCTGTCGGCGTGAACGTTCTTGCTGAGTTCCAGGGTTCGCGCGGCGACGTTTGGCAGATTGCTAAAGGTGATATTGGCTTCAACGGAATCGACCTTGTTGTAATCGATTCCGGAACCATTCACAGCTACCACGTATTGCGTCTCCTGAACGTCCGCAGTCCGGATATCAAGAAATTTGGCAACGTCTGATTTTGCCATGGGCTGGGGGATCAAGAGCTGAGCATCGATAGCAAGCGTCAGATCAGCATGGTCCGCTGGCAGCGGAATGGTTAAGGAGCCGTTAGCTGGGAGAACAGCGTTCGCAGGAACTTCTGTAATGGCTGCACCTTTTATAAGCCCGTAGCTCGAGATTTGCAGATCAAGCGGCAATTGGTTAGTTAGTTTTATCTGGGAAGATTCTTCAACGATTTGAATATCGATCTCATGATCGCTTCCGGCAGTGCGAGCGAAGTTCAAATCGATCGTCGACAGGACCGGCTGGGGATAGCCATCATCGAGTTTGATGTTTAAGGTGCCAATCAAATCCGCTCCCGTGCTCGAAGAAAGCCGCATGATAAAGGCGTTAGCGTTGGCGACCGCCGGAGTTTGGACGTCTTGGTCTTGAATTGAGACAGTCACCGCGAAGGTTTGGGGCAGGGCACCCTGGTCGATGTGAATGTCGCTCTTGAACTGAGTTTCGAGGGTTGATGGTGGATCGCTTTGTTGAAAGTCGGGTAATTTGAGCTTGTAGTCCTTTAATTCCTGGCGGCTCTTGATTTCCTGCTGGATCTTGTAAGCCTCGATTCGGCTGACCTCAGGCGCTATCGTGAAGTCAAATTCAAATCTGCACCTGCTACCAGACGCAGACGAACTATCTACGACTGCTACGCATAGCGCTGCGCAGCCGGTGCGCCCTCGGAGCACCGAATAGCGCTTGGGAACCATGACGATGGTTCGGCTGAGAACACCCATGTATAGCTTGCTTAAGGTTGGATACTGGCTCAAATCAATCGCTTTTAGTTCGGTAAATTCAGATTGACTTAGTGAAAAGTCCCTGAGGTCGTTATCATCACGGATTACATGGTTGATTACTGTGTCGGTTGAAACAGTATATTTGAGCTGATAACCATCTTGTTCGTATTTCAGTCCGATGGGCAGTTGCTTCGCCCATGCCTGGCTTGTTTGCACAAGTGTATCGCCGCCGCTACGCTGCCAAATGCCGGAGGGCATGTTCTTTTTTATAAACGATTGCGCGGCGAAAACGTGCGACGTCACCGGCGCAGCCTTCGTCGGAGCGGAAAGGGATCGCATGCTCATAGCCGCCGGGGCGCTCGTTGATTCGACCATCGGCTCTTTTCGAGCCAACAAGTACATCGCCCCGGGTTGCGACCACGCCTGATACGAGGCAGACATATTGATGACGGTTGTGCCAAAGCGCGTCAGGTCCTGATAAACAAGAATGACCGTCGGGCCTAGGAGTGGGTCCACCGTAAGCAGGAAGTCGCCATTACCTTTGTCTTCGATCGTTGCAGCAAACGTCTTTTGTTGCTCCTGACCTGTTGTCTCGTCCTTATATGACGTGCTTAACTGCGCGGACATCTCAGCCAGGCTAATCTCTTGGAGCTTGGCATCCGGATTTGACTGGGCGAATTGCGCCACGTCGTCCGGCTGAAACTTACGCAGATGTAACGTAAACCGTGCCTTGTTGAAGGGACTGCCTCCCTGGCTCTGGCCAGACTGACTTGCGACAAACGCAAAGCCAGCGTCCACATCATCTGCTAGACGGAAGTCGGGCAGGTACCAATGCAGGTTTGCGTCGTTACGATCTTGAAACAGGTTACCGTTTCGAGTACTTGTGAGCGGCAGACTCGCCGGCAGCGGTGGGGGGACTTGGGTTACGGGTCCGTCGACTACAATAGGTGGCCGCCAAATAATCCCGCCTGTCCTAATTGCAGTTACCCCCGCGAAACGGGCAGTGTTTGCCGCCAGGACCTGGTTCACTGGAGTCTTGTTTGGACGACTGGGTTATGTGCCAGCCATCTCCTTCAATGTCTGCAGAATATATTGACCAACCAAAGCATTTTGCTGCGGGTCCGTAAGAGTTGGAACAACAATCTTGTACGGTACGATCCGTTTGATGCGGCCGAGGGTGAGCGGTATAGCTTGACTGCCACTCCACTGCACCGCCGCCCCTGCAAAGTCCGATGGTGGCGGGGCGACTTCGACATCGATTGTTACCCTGGCAACGGTTTCGTTGAAGTATTTGTCGGACCAGACTTGCCAGAGCGCCACCGGCGTAGCCTTTGGGTCCTGATTGGTCATAACAAGAACGTCGCTACGGTCAGCCATCTTGATGGTAAGCGTTACAGTTACGTTGGGGGACTTGATGGGTCGATCCAGAAAGAATTTCACATAGATATAACCAACATCATCAGGACCTATAACGGGAGCGTGGTCGTTTGTTATGGTTTCTGTCGTAAATGTAACTGTGCCGTTGGAAAGTGCGACTCTGGGATCGTCCGGTTTGTACACCAGCGTTTTTTTAATCTTAACCTGGTCAGCATCCCACTTTCCGACTTTTTTATCCAGGCGCAAAAACGCGATATTTATGATGTCCTTGGGATTATCTCGACTCCAGCTGGCCAGAGTAACAGGAGCAGCCTGATCGATGTGAGTTGGATTGTAATGAAATCCTTCGGCACGGGTCGACAGCGCGACGCTTCCATCGTCATTGACAGGGTTGTCGTAATTGGGATAGCTGACTTGGATAAGCGCCTCATTTATAGGGTCAGACATCTCGTCATCACCGAAATCAATGTTGGGCGACGCGGCCACCTGAATCTTTTTGAAGAATTCTCCGATATCGACGATTGAGAGATATTTATCGAGGTTCTTTTTGATCGCAGGTTCAAGGGCCGTAAGTGTCCCTGAGACTGTGTCTTGCTTTGAGATCGTTTCATTAAGATCAAAGTCCTGCGTCATATGAAGTCCGCGTGCTTGATAGTTGGCCTTGAGAGCAACCGCAACGCCGCCACATGCGCCAGCGTCAGCCTTGGCGGGATCATCAGGCTTCGGCTGCCAATCGAAAATCTCTGACTTAACCAGATTGTAAGCCCGGTCCTGCATATCGGACACCGTCTTTTCGATGAGTTTCTTTACGTCCGCATCGACATCGGTCCCATTTTCTTGGATGACGGTTGTGATCGCGCCGCTAGTGACGCAGGATTGGTAGTTGGCTTGAAGGTCCGTCTGGGCAAAGCCATATCTGGCCTGCACGTCACCGGACAATTGCGTGAAGGTCTTATCCATGTCGATGTCCAGGTGAATGTTGCAAGCATTGATATAGAACAGTTGTTTCAGATTGTAATGGACCGTAAACGGCGATCGACCGTCCTTAAGAGCCCCTACAACTGCGCCTGCGGCCATCTGATTGCACGTGACGAGAAAGCTACTAATGCCGGACGCTTCTATACTGCCATGCCCTGTCCCCTGAGCACCGATAAACCAAGGAGACTTCGTATCGCCGGTCGCAGACGCACTTGCAGGTGGTGTTGCGGGACTGGCGGCCGGTGCGGCCGGTGCGGCTGGGGTGGCTGGCGTGGCCGGGGCGGCTGGGGCTGTTGCGGGCGGAGTCGGCGCTCCTGGTGCCGGACCACTCGCAGCCCCTGGTAGCTGTGGAATCTCGATAGTTACTGCATTATCGACTATCGGCACAATACCTAGCAAAGGTGCAGGACCCTGATTGGCGCCATCGAAAAATTGGGCAATCCGTTTTGAGGGAGCTTCATGATCGCCTGTTTTCAGCTTCGCTAAGGCTGCCGCAACCACACTCTCTGGAACGGCCATGGTCGTCGAGAAGGCGATGAATGCTCCCCCCGCGTCCACTTCTCCGCCACTACTCGGAATTCCACTAAGACCGAGAGTATCTTCCTGGGTCATGAGACCTTTAAATAGAGTGACACTGAAATCGAAATCTCCGGAGCCATCTTCTTTCTTAGCAAGCTGAATCTCCTTGGGCATGTAATAGAACTGTGTCGGTAGCCCATTGCTTCTTAGCAGGGGATTATTAGCGTCTGGAAAGATTTCCAGAGCAAACTTTCCCTTCGTTTCATCATCGATTTCGATTGTAATAAAGTCGGGCCCGAATAAGGGACCCAGGGCGTGAACGGTAGTGTTTGTCATTTTCTTAGTCTCCTAATTAGTAATGGGTGTTTTAATTGAGTGGTCGTATGTTTGTCGGCGATCAAGCAAACCCAGGCGAACGTGAATGTTGCCGTCAGTGACGCCGATTTCCTGCATGCTATTTGTGGTTAACGTTTCTCAGAGCTGCCGAAAACACTGGTTTGTCGTGGATGCTATTGTTTATACATAACATAAACACGGTCTGCGCCACCATCTTTCGACCAGTCAGTTTGATCCCAAAATCCTAGTTGCTCCATCATGGTCATTAAGTTGGTAAACGATACATTTTGTGCGGCCCCTGTTCCTACCGGTGACGGGTTCAGCGTCTCGACAGTTGTTCCATCCGGAGTGCCGTCGCCATTCATGCCAACTACTGCAATTGCGTGTGCGCCTTTTCCGCCCATCGATGCCCGGATAAATACGACAGGACCTTTATCCTTTAGCAGAGAAGCAAATCCGTCTACTCCATAACACATCGGATAATCAAAGCTGAGCCCTAAAATATCACCAACAGGTTTAGTGTCTTCAGGCTTCAAACCCTGACTAACGTCGTATTGGGGACCGGCATTGGCGACCTGATCTTTGATGTCCTGAACAGAATACGACGGGTTTGACGACGAAGTTTCCACATCGTGCCAATAACTTCGTATCATGGCACTTGATGCGGCCCAGCATGTATAATCATCGGGTTGGGCAACAAGAGATACGGTATAATGTATATTAACTGGAGATGACGGACCGGTCGATGAATCACCAGTAGCAGCATCTGTTGCTACGCCACCGCTGTCACCGGAAGATGATGAGTCAACTGTATCTGTTGATGTGTTTTCCTGTTCGCTTTGGTCGTCACTGGTTTGTTGAGTATCGTCGAAGTCAGCCACAGCTTTTGCTCCTTTCAATAATTGATCTCCTGCACGCGCTGGTTGTATCTATTTCACTGTAAAAGGTTGCTTCGTGCCCAAAATAGAATGTGAAATCCAGTTGACTGCGACAGCGGAGTTTTCGGTGGTGTAGATGCATTGTATTTCGGGTTTGGCGATGTTTGTTCCGCACTGAAATTGCCGTTCGTTGCCCATCAAATCACCGTGGGGCGTCACTTTTAGCGGGGAGACGAGCAATGGCACAAGACCCCTAAAAGTGGAAATTTGCTTGCGCTGATCAGACAATTCAGGAATGCTGCGTTAACGGCTTCCGAGATGAAATCGACCGGCATTTTGGGGCGGCTGACGGGTTGCCAGCTAGCAAAGAGCAGTGAAATCAATCTGATCGTGCGGATAGGCAGCGCGCGGGATGTGGCTGAGTGCTATGCGCTCCATGAATCGCTGCAACTTCCCTATGCCAAAAACAGCTGCGGCGATATTCCTGAAATATGGCGCGCGTTGCTCTCTAAAGGAGCAATGCGACTCTGTCTCGTCACGAACCGCGCCAGAAAGATCGGTTCGCAGATTGTGTCGTTCAGCGCACTGCTTTTTGTTACTGACGAATTCTGCGCCGACGCGCGGTCAAAACTTTTTCCATATATCGGCGTGGAACTAACCCGGCGCTATCCTTCACGCGAATGGGCGATATTGAATCATAAGCAGGTCGGCGAGGCAAATGCCGGGGGTGGTTTGAACGTTATCATGTGTTTCGAAGGCGGTGCGTATGACGGACTCTCGCCTAAGGAACTCCTGGCGGTGCGCGACAAACAAAGCGAAGCGCTTCATCTCGCGCTACGTGGTTATCATATTAAGGAATTTCTCGCGAATCCGATCGGAACGAGTGCGCTACATTGGATGCTCCAAGCCGGAGCTCGTCTTCGATGCGATTATTCGAGTTATTTTCGAAAAGATCGTGTTCCCAAACTAGAACGTTCGCAGCGGCCATATCTTATTGGATTAACGGAAAAAGAAGCGCTTGCCCATCCTGGCAGTAGCATTGGAGGTCTGTTCATTTACACCCCACCGCGATTTGGCTTCACTCGATCGCAGCAAGTGCTCCTGCGACAAGCGTTGGTAGGAGAGACTTGTGAGCAACTGGCGACATCATTATCAGTTTCTCCCTGGACAGTGAAAAAGCGCTGGCACGCCATCTATGAGCGGGTCGCAGATGTTGACGAAGAATTGTTGCCGCCTGCAATTGCGTACGGTGCCCGCGTTGCATCTCGTGGCGCGGAACGAAGGCGGCATTTGTTGAACTATTTGCGGCAGCACCTCGAAGAACTGCGGCCGTATGCGCAGCAGCGGCAGCAACCCTTTTGAATTTCCAAATTGCCGAATTGCGTTCGAGAAAGGAGTCTGGCGAAGGCGTACGTGTCTGACGACTATGTCGTGTCGGAAAAGCTCCCAGGCAGTGCTAATGGACCAGTCGAATGGTCCAAAAATCGTCTGAAAGGTTGGCTGTAAGAAGATAAGAATACGGCATGGTGAAATAGCCTTTCTGACCCCAACCTCTCCCCCACGAATTGCGCACGATGAAGCATTGGCTTTGATCGTTGTACCCGACTGCAAGCACTGCGTGGCCGCCCACGACGCCTTCTCCGGGCTTGGGCATTTTCAGAACGCCTGTCCGGCCTACTTCTGCGCTCTCAAAACTTTCGTAAACGGTGAAACCAAAAACGAATGGATAACCGTCTGCAAGGCAGCCCTTAAACTGCGCCAGCATGCGATCGACTCGTTGATAACTTACCGCCCGAAATTTTTTTGCGTCTGCATAGCAAGATTTCGGCGGTTTTTGCGCGGGTTTGGCGCCTGCGGGCCAAAGGTTTGTGTTGGGATTGGCGGGAGTATCGTCGTAGGGCCACTCGCGTTCGGGGCAGGCGCCTTGTTTCGCGACACTTTTTATTCCGTCGCGGATCTGCGCCCCGTTATCGAGCGGAACGCTGTGCTCGATGCTGCGCTCGTTATAGTAAATGAAAAGCCGCGACGGAACGAAGTCGCTCAGTTTTTGCTTTTTGCGATCGAATTCAATGGCCGCGGCGATCGCATTCGCAGTGCACGAGCCGATTTCTCCTTGGTTGTAAACTTTCGGACACTGCTTGCGCAGGTCGACTTTGCTTGGAAGAATACGCAGTTTGGCGAGCGGCGCTGCGTAAAGGTGATCGCGGTTGTCCGGTAAATCCGGCATCCAGCCAAGGCCAGGCCGGCCATTCTTTTTGGTCGGTTTTTTCATCATGTTAATTTGGTATTCACTGCTGTTAAACCGCTGAATAATGCGGTCCTTACAGCCTTTTACCAAGTTAAGGCATTAAAGTTCAATATTTGTTTCCGCCGCCTTGCTCTCCCTGGATCCGAAATTTCTTTTTGCCGCTCGGACAACAAGCTTACACTCCATCACAATGCGACGCCGATGTGGCGGAATGGTAGACGCAACGGACTTAAAATCCGTTTCCGCAAAAAGCGGAGTATGGGTTCGAATCCCATCATCGGCATCTCGTGACGAACTTTGCTCCGCCCCAATGTTGGTTGTGAACCTACTACGCGTCCAGCACGTCGGCGCCGGCTTATTGCGTCGCAGCAAACTACCACCCTTTCAATTGAGCGAGCGTCGTGTCTCGCGACGATCAAGGAAGCGACGGAAGGGTTCCGCGTGTTGGATTCGACTTCGAGCCGGTCTCCGCTTTAAGGGGTCGGGCTTGGAGTTGGGGTTGGCGACGGCCTGGGAGTCCTCGTCGGCCTTGGAGTTGGCGTCGGCGACGGTGTAGGTGTTATCGAGACAAAAGTGAACACGTTTTGTTGTAATCCGGTGCCAACATTTGAGCAGTTCCGGAGAATGATATCGGAGAGCTTCGTATGTTGGATAACCGACAGCGTCGCGGGATCCAAGTATGCTTCGTACCAGAAACGATCGCCGTCGCGCAAGCGTTCGAACTGATCCTTGAAAATCGCTATCATGGTTGGCCCAACAAGGGCATTAGACTGATGCGTTTCAACCAGAATACCCACCCAGGCATCCACGTCGTCCACCGTGTTATACGCAGCTTGGAGTTTCGTTTGCGTGTCGGTATCATTTGTTAGCTGAGCAAACGAAGTGTAGGCCGGTAAGCCGTAATCCAGACGGACCTGATTAAACCGGGGCAGACCGTGGTCGCGCCCGCGCTGGATGTTGAGCGCGGCCAAGTCAAATCCCCCTGAACGGGTATGAGTGAAGTTGCGCACTGCGTCGACAATCAGACCATCGATTTCCTCCGCCTTTTGGTGGGCGAGCCCGCGCAGATAAGGTTCGATTCCGACGCCGGTGACTAAAGTCGGATTGAAAAAGGTAGAGGCCAGCTGCGGATTGCCGATCGACTGATTGTTGGCATCAAGTCGCGTTATTGTCGGATTCAGTAAGCTGTGACCGAAACGGAATGCGGCCGCACCGAATACGTTCGCGATGCTCGGGTCGACGTTTTCGTTGTACCCGGCGTACGGACTCATCGTCGGTTTTCCGATTAACGAAGGGAGGAAATCCGTATAGGTTATTTTCTGGATTTCAGCGCCCACTATTGCCCGGGCTCGATTATAGAGAGCATCATCGTCGAGGCACGTGCAGGTGCAGTTGGGCTGACACGGGTCCGTGCTGTGGAAATGGTCTGCCCAGAAATTATGCTCGCGCATGAACAGAGTCTGCAGCGACGTAAGAGCACTATTTTCGTTAACGCGTACATCGCCGGCCAGGAAGAAGGTGGAGCCGTTAGTGGGCTCGTTATCTAGCCCGGTCAAATTGAACGGCAGAAAATTGCCAGTGCTGGATGATAAATGGCCTCCTTCGTGTGTCCGTAGGGCGTCTGCGCGCACATCATCCGATCCATAAACCATCGAAGCATCCATCCAGTGGGTGTTTGCGTTAAGTTGCTGTCGCACAAGCTGTGTATCGTGGGTAAAAGCCGAGCGCTGAAAAGTGATGACGCCCGTAAACACCGGATCGCCTGGCGGAACAACAATATCGAATTCTTCTGTTGGCGATGCAATGGGGGTGATCATCATATCGTGATCAATGAACTGGCCCCAGACCCACCAGTAGGCGCTTTCAGGCAGAGCGATCAGGACGGGCGGAGTGGGGTGAGCGTCAACCAGATTGCTGATGGCGCGCGTGCTTATTTGGTTTGAGCCGGCCGGAGTGTCCAAGTGGTCTCCATAATCGTTGGTTGTTGTGCGTAGAAACGGTGTGTTGGCTGAACCGAGCATCGGATTGTTCAGATTATTGTTTGTCCCGTCTATGGTGCGGAACTCGAGTGGGAAAATGGCCGGGGCGCTGGGTAACGTCGGCGACGGAACCGTTTTCTTGTGAGCAGGCAAGCCGGTTGGCGGCATGAAGAAATGGAACATCTTGAAGACTTCTTCATTCGGCGAGCTCGGGGCATCATTGGGAATTAGCGGAGAGGGGCGATCGAAGGAGCCGGCGAGAGCGCTGCCGGCGAGCGCAAAGATAAAAACACTTAACCAAACAGTCTGTCGATTTGTCATATGATCCTCCATTGGGGGTTGTGACGATGGAACTTCGCCTTATGCCACTCGGGGACAAAAAGCAAGTTTTTTCGGTTACAAATTCCTTTAATCGAGATCGTTGAGATTTGCATTGGACGTCCCTTACGAACCGGCAAGCGTGCTCCTAGTCAGCGAGCAGATTGGAAAGAGTCTCGCGGAAAGAGATTCAGCGGACACTGTGATCAGAGCGGCAATGGTCGCGTCAGCGATGAAGTCTCGTTGCTTCATAACAATGCTAACGCAAACCGCTGCGGCCGCGGATTTGTTTTGGTCATGATTTGATAGACCCGACCTTGGCGCGCCCGTGTTCTCCATGAATTGTAACGGAAGAGCCAGCTGACGCGCCTCGATGAAGGCAGGTGCCCGTTGGGGGATCCCGGTGCCCTTAAAATTCAGTGGACGGTGACGGTTACGGAGCGAATCGTCCGGCCATACTGGTTCGTCGCATAGAGTTTATATGTAGTTGTAACCGTCGGTTCCACTACTGCACTTGTTTCACGCGAAGGTCCCACCTCTGGCGAAACGATCGCGTATGTAGCATTCGCCATGCTCCAGGAAAGCGTAGAGGATTCCCCGACGGCAATCGTCGAAGGATTCGCGGTAAAGCTTGCCACCACTGGCCTCGGACCGGTTGGAACGTTATCAGGCGTATACACCTGCCCAAGCAACACGACCTCGAAGTCCGAAGCGGTCAGCGTTTTGAGCTGATCAAGCTCGCCGTTATTCCACCGCTCGTCGGGCGCGCCGCTCATGAACATTGCGCTGCCATTATCCGCTACGATAAGTCCATACTGTTTTAAAGTGGTCAGGATCACCTGGTCGTTAGGCGAAAAACCCGATATGTCGAAACTGGCTTTTAAGCGCATCCGCATCCCCATCGGTGGTGCGTTCTGGCTCGTCTCTGACGAAGCCCAATGGGATGCCGGAGGAGTAAACGCTTGCCTCGTCACTGGCACAGTGACCCGAATCGCATGGTTAATCGCGCCGGCTAGCACTTCATCATAGCGGACGAGACCCACAAAGATCGGCAGCCCAGCTGCATCGGCCGAAGTCCAAGTGTAAGGGCGCTGCTCATTTGTTGTCATGTCCCAGACCGCAGTGGAGTCGGCTCGCCAACTCCCATGTCCCTTGAAGCCGCGGTAGAGTTCGTACAACCAGCAATCGTTGCGGTCTAAAACCACGACATGACGGTCGCCGTCGTCTGGATTCGGATAACCCTCAATGAGAGCATTGTGAGGAACAGGCATCGGACCAGGATCAGACTCAGTTTTGTAGGGGCCGATCACGACAGGGACTTTTGTCTGGGCTGTGGTGTCTATGATCTGGTAGGGAATGCCAATCTTACTCCCGTTGTACAATCCCGCGCCAAAATCAGGATGCAGTGGAGAGCTGCTCCCAATAAAAGCGATGATATTATCGGAGTTTGGATCGACAGGCATTGAAGCAATCTCTGTATTCCATGCGTTGTCGGCCGGAAATGGGACAAATCCATTCAGGTCCGCACCGGGACCAATATCCATTCCGGCGCATGTCCCGCTCTGCGCAAAATTTTCAGTCGGCAGTGAGAGCAGTGAAAGACCGATGAAAATAATGATCTCTCGCGCTTTCATAAAACTTCCTTCTTCTCTGTGGAGGACGGACCCGCATCCATTGCTTGGACGCACGATAACTCCCGCCTTCTGCCGTGGTCAACCGGAACGCCTGCTTGGATATTTTACCTCCGCTAGCGAATACGTTTGGACGCGCTGCTTCGAGTCTGCCCAGTGTTAATGTGCGCAATTGCTTTTAAGAGTGCGACAATTTGGTCTTCACCAATATGTCGATCGACGACCGTAGGAGTACGATGATTCTGACATTCTCGTAGCGATATTTGCGTGAAAGCTGGCCGGAACCTTGGAAAGAATTTCGATCATATGGCTGACAGCAACGTAATCAAACGAATGAAGTCGCTCGGCATTCATAAAGCCGACCTTGAAGAAAGCTTTGCCCGCTCTTCCGGCCCGGGCGGGCAGCACGTAAACAAGGTTTCAACAGCAGTGACGCTGCGGCATCGGCCGAGCGGCATCAGTGTGACTGTTCAGGATTCACGATCGCAGGCGGTAAACCGAAAGCTCGCGCGTGAACGCTTGCTCGAAGCCATCGCGAATGTGCAAAAGCAGCGTCGCGCAAGGGAAATTGCGACATGTGAAAAAGCGCGCCGAAGAAAGTCGCCGCGACCGGCGGCGCTAAAGGCGCAAATTCTGGAATCGAAACGCAAACGCGGGGAATTAAAAAAACAGAGAGCGAAGATTCAATTTTGACAAGAAATCGTCTTTTAACACATCTGCCGGTGTGACTTGCGACGAATCGATTTCTAAACCAACAATTCACATTATGAAGAAAGTAATGATATTGGCTTATGCGTTGTCAATCGTCGGCCTGATGCTGGTTTCCTGTTCGAGTGAGCCTGAATCGACGACGACAACCACCCGTCAAACCACGGTAACGACGGCGCCACCACCGCCCACACAAACGACGACGACAACGACGCACACCGGCGGCGGGTACTAAAGGCGATGAGGCTTCGCCGCGCCGGTTGAGCCGCGCGGCGCGCGCCGTCTCTCGACACAACCCGCTACGACTTGGCCGTCGTCACGTCGGCGTCTTGCGCTTCTTCTTCCTCCACCTTGCTTACGACCGGCGCGATCGCCTGGAGCTTCTCTCCATTACGCAGGTCCATCAGTTTCACGCCCATCGTGTTTCGTCCGACCACTCGGATTTCTTTAACACGTGTCCGGACGAGTTGACCCTTATTAGTAATCAGCATGATTTCGTCTGATTCGCGCACCGTTAATGCGCCGACAACATCCCCCGTTTTCTCTCCGGCTTTCATCGTGATGATACCTTTTCCGCCCCGGGACTGGCGCCGGTACTCGTCAAACGGAGTGCGCTTGCCGATTCCGTTTTCACCGGCGACAAGCAACATGGCGTCCGGATCAACGATGGCGATGGCTACTACGTGATCATTTTTCCCCGGGCGAATTCCCCATACGCCGACGGTCTTCCGGCCCTGATCGCGCAGCTGCTCCTCATGAAAGCGCAGGCTCATTCCCCTTCTGGTGATGAGCACAATCTCGCTGTTGCTGTTGGTTAGTTTCGCGTCGATCAACCGATCACCGTCTTCGATTTGAATAGCGATAATCCCGCCCCGGCGCACGTTCGCGTAATCCGATAAGTTCGATTTCTTCACGATTCCGGACTGCGTTGCGAACACAATGTGCAGATTCTCATCCCATGTTTGATTAACTGCGTTCGGGCCGGTCCCAGACTTTTTGGATTGAACGCGAATCGTGGCCGCGATCTTTTCATCGGGCTTGAGTTCGAGGATGTTTGCGATTGAGCGACCCTTTGCTGCGCGTCCCATCTCAGGAATTTCGTAAACCTTTTCGACGTAGGCGCGTCCCGTAGCGGTGAAAAACATCAGGTAATCATGCGTGGTGGCGGCGAAGAGGTGCTCAACGAAATCGCCTTCCTCCTCCTCCGTTGCGCCTTCGCGCGTCTGCATGCCGATGACGCCTTTGCCGCCGCGCCGCTGTGCGCGAAACGCGCTCACGGCTGTGCGCTTGATAAATCCGCCGTGGGTGATGCTGATGATGCACCCCTCGTTTGCGATGAGATCCTCCACATTGATTTCCGCTTGCTCGGGAGCAATTTCGGTCAGGCGCGGCGAACCGTATTTGTCGCGAATTTCGCGCAACTCCTTTTTGATGATGCTGAAGACGCGTTGTTCTTTGGCCAGGATGTCGCGCAAATCACTAATCGTCTCGACTAACTCCTTATATTCGTTAACGATCTTTTCTCGTTCAAGGCCAGTTAGCTGATACAGCCGCAGGTTGAGAATCTCGTCGGCCTGTTGTTCGCTGAAAGCGTATCGGCCATCTGTCAGACGCGCCGGGTTTCGAATGAGGATCCCAATTTGTTCTACCTGACGTTTAGTGAATTCAAATGCGAACAGTTTTACCCGTGCCTCGTCACGATTGACCGATCCGCGAATGATACGAAGGAACTCATCGAGATTAGCAAGAGCGATGAGATAGCCTTCCAGCGTTTCGGCGCGCTCTTCGGCTTTGCGCAATTCATATCGCGTGCGGCGGAGAACGACCTCGCGTCGATGCTCGATATAGACTGCGTTAGCTTCCTTGAGTGGCAGCAGCTTTGGCCGGCCGTGATCGATCGCTAGCATCGTCACTGCAAACGAGGTTTCGAGCGCAGTGTGCTTGTAGAGATTCGCGATGATGACCTTCGGGTTCGCGTCCCGTTTGAGCTCGATCACTACGCGCGTGTTTTCATCCGATTGGTCGCCCACGTAGCTGATATCTGTCAGCACTTTTTCATTCACTAACTGCGCGATGCGTTCGACCAGCGTGGCGCGGTTCACGCCATAAGGAATCTGTGTGATCACGATTTGCTCGCGGCCACCCTTCAACTCCTCCACACCTGCTTTACCGCGCACCTTGACGCTGCCTCGACCAGTTTCGAAATACTGGCGAATACCATTCACGCCGCAGATAATGCAACCGGTGGGAAAATCAGGCCCCTTCACGTATTCCATCAATTCTTCCAGCGCTATGTCAGGGTCATCGATTTGTGCGCAAATTCCGTCGATAACTTCAGATAAATTGTGCGGCGGAATGTTAGTGGCCATCCCGACCGCGATGCCCGTTCCGCCGTTGACCAGCAGGTTCGGAAATGCTGCGGGAAACACCGTTGGCTCAGTTCGCGTTTCATCGTAATTCGGAACGAAATCGACCGTATCTTTCTCCATGTCGCTCATGAGCGCGGCGCCGAGATGCGTCATGCGCGCTTCGGTGTAGCGCATCGCCGCGGGAGGATCGCCTTCGACCGAACCGAAATTTCCCTGGCCGTCGACCAGCCGTTCGCGCATAGCCCACGGCTGCGCCATATGGACCAGAGTGGGATAAATTACCGCTTCGCCGTGCGGATGATAATTACCGCTGGTATCACCACAGATCTTTGCGCATTTCCGGTGCTGCCGTCCGGGAAAAAGCGACAAATCATGCATCGCGTAAAGAATTCTCCGCTGCGATGGCTTGAGCCCGTCGCGCGCATCGGGCAGTGCGCGAGAAATGATAACAGACATCGAGTAATCGAGAAAAGATCGCGAAACTTCCTCGGCTACATTTACCGGCTCCACTTTTTCGTTTGGATTCAACATGAGTTTTTCTTAGCCAGATGCTGGTAGGTATGCAGAAGGTCGTTCTGCCAGAAACCTTTCTTCCCAGAGCCGAGACGTCTCGTCGGCCTGGCGCGTAGTCACGGGTGGACCGACGCGCGTACTGGCGGGAAGTTTAATTTTTAGAAAGCCGAGTACGGCGAGGATCGTTGCCTCGTAATTTTGACACAATTCTTCATACTCCACCGTGAAGGGCTTGACTGCGATGCGTCGAAAAAAGTCGTCCCAGGTTCTCTCCTGCCGCTCAGCTTCGTGCAGTGACTGCTCGATTAGATCCGGGTCGAATTCCGGTTCTCGCAAGCTCGTTTTTCCATCCTGCACCTTCCAAAGTCCTGTTTGAAGTGCCCGCGCTGTAGATAATGCCTGGCGCAATTTGTGACGCCGCACGATCCGGACAAACCTGAGGCGCGGAAAAGCGTTGCACAGCAGTTCCAGATCGCCGGTTGTAGAGTTCCCGAAGCCATGTGTCTCTCTCAGGCGCTTCAGAAAATCATTCAGGTACCAGCTCATCAGTTTAAAACCGAACACCCCATTATGCGTGATTTTATTGTTCACGATGCTCCGCACGTACCCGGCATAATTGGCAACCGCATCGAGTCCGAGCTCTGCGGTGTAGCGAGATTCGCCTTTGGAAAGAAAAAACTGCTTCGGCATGCCTGCGCGCCGAGTATCTCGTAGTCCGTCCGTCAGCAAATTGCTGCCCGAGCGAGGAATAGTGCAAACAACATAAGAACGCCGCGGGTGACGCAGCTGATGAAACAAACCTCCCATGTGGCTCTAGACGTCGAGATTGCGCACGTTCAGCGCGTTGTCTTCGATGAATTGGCGGCGAGGTTCAACAACATCGCCCATCAAAATCGTAAACATCTTGTCTGCATCCACGGCGTTGTCCTCGTTCAGATCCACCTTTAGCAGCTTGCGCTTCTCGGGATTCATCGTGGTCTCGAACAATTCTTTGGCATTCATTTCCCCAAGACCTTTGAAACGTTTGATCTGCACTCCGCGACGGCCAATCTCTAAAATTTTTTGCAGAATTTCTGGAATCGAGAACAGCGGATGCGACACGGCCTTGTCACCTTCGCCTTCCATCAATTCAAAGATCGGGCGATCACCGGTCGCGTAATGATCGACCTTTAAACCTTTACGGGCTAATTCGGCGATTATTTTTTCAATTGCTGCTGACTCGTGCAACTCCGCCAATCTGCCGCGTCTGCGCGTCCCGTCCGTGCGCGGCGGCGCTTCACCTAAGGGGAGCAGTTCCTGGCCCATCTGTGTGTCGAACAGATTCAGGTCGAGATTTTCCTGATGAAATTGCCGGACCGCTTTCTCGTCGTGAAAATAATGCACAGTTTCGTCATTCCCGTCGCGCACCTTCACCAGATAATTTGGGAGTTTGCCCGACCTCGAATTGCGCTGGGCCAGATAAGTCTCGAAATCGCCGCCGTGGCGGCGCACTGCCTCACTCAGTTTCGCGAGTTTCTCGAGTGATTCGAGGATGTCTTTGATATGGGCGGCAGTGAATTCTTTTTCATCGGCAAGATTTTTCAATCGGACATCTTCCGCTCCCAAAGAGATCAGAATTTTGTTCAGCCGCGCATCGTCTTCGACATATTCCTCGCGCTTCTTTCGCTTGATTTGATAAAGCGGCGGTTGCGCGATGTAAATCCTCCCGGCGCGTACCAAATCGGTCATCTGGCGGAAGAAAAATGTCAGCAATAAAGTGCGAATATGTGAACCGTCCACATCCGCATCAGTCATGATAATAATGCGGCCATAGCGGAGCCGCGTCATGTCGAACACGCCTTCGTCTTTCCCGTTGCTTTCGTCTTTGGACTTGCCAATGCCCGCCCCGATCGCAGTGATCATCGCCTGGATCTCGGCGTTTTTGAGAAACTGATCTTCGCGGGCTTTCTCGACATTAATCAGTTTGCCGCGGATTGGGAGGATCGCCTGGTAACGACGGTCGCGCCCCTGCTTTGCCGATCCGCCGGCAGAGTCACCCTCAACGATGTAGAGTTCAGTTAATTCTGGATCGCGCTCAGAACAATCAGCTAATTTCCCGGGCAAACCGCCTCCGGTAAGCGCACCTTTGCGAATCGTTTCGCGAGCTTTACGCGCAGCTTCACGCGCTCGCGCGGCCGTCAGCACCTTGTCGAAAATACGTCGCGCAACGGGCGGGTTTTTGTCGAAATAAGTCATCAAACCGTCGTACACGGTCGAGTTCACGATTCCGTCTATCTCCGTGTTGACGAGCTTGACTTTTGTTTGCGATTCAAAGCGCGGGTTGGGCAGCTTTACGCCCAGAACCGCAATTAAGCCCTCACGCACGTCGTCTCCGGAAATTGAAGGATCTTTCTCCTTCAGAAGATTGTTCTGTTTTGCGTATTGATTGACTGCCCTTGTCAGCGCGGTGCGAAACCCGGTGAGGTGCGTGCCGCCATCGGGGTTTGCGATGGAATTAGCAAACGGCAAGATCTGGTCGTTGTAGCTATCGTTGTACTGAAGCACGACATCGACGAAAACTTCGTCACGCTGCCGCGAAATCACGATGGGTTTGGGGTGCAGGACCTGTTTGTTCTCGCCAAGTTGCCTAACGAACTCTTCAATCCCGTGCTTGTAATAGAATCGCTCTTTCCTTGCCGGATCAGCGCGCTCGTCCGTGAGTGTGATCTCCAGGCCTGGATTCAGAAACGCCAATTCCCGTAAGCGCGTACCCAGTCGTTCAAATTTGAACTCGGTGGTGATGGTGAAAATCGTCGGGTCAGGCAAGAATGTAATGAGGGTGCCGGTGGTCTTCTTGTTTTTGATCTCGCCGATTACCGTGAGCTCGTCAGTCGTTTTGCCTTTGGCGAAGGCCATGTGATAGACCTTGCCCTCTCGCGAAACCTCGGCCTTGAACCATTCCGAGAGGGCGTTGGTGCATTTCGCGCCGACCCCGTGCAATCCGCCAGAATATTTGTATGCGCCCTGCCCGAATTTCCCACCTGCATGCAGATTCGTTAGCACAAGCTCAATGGCAGGCATCTTCCATTTCGGATGAATATCGACCGGAATACCGCGACCGTTGTCGCGGACGGAGATCGATCCATCAACATGGATGATCACTTCAATTCTCGTGCAAAATCCCGCGAGATGTTCATCGATTGAATTATCGAGGACTTCATAAACGAGGTGATGCAGTCCGCGTTCGTCCGGATCACCGATGAACATGCCCGGTCGTTTCCGGACCGCTTCGAGTCCTTCCAGCTTGTCAATTTGCGCCGCATCGTACTTTTGCGTGGCAGCGATTCCGGTCGAGTGGCCAACTTTTTCGACCGGAATTTCCTCTTGAACTTGCGCCATAAAAGCGGGCCAGACGGCCCAAATAAAGAGGATAGCTGAAAACGAGTGCGAAACAACAAATAATCTCTGATTTCCAGTGAGTTATTTCCGCTACTAATTGGATGCGGCGCTCCCACCAGGCCCATCATCTTGTGGTCGGGGTCGGCTCTTGACGTTACGTTTTCAGACACCGAAAATAGGCTCTTTTTATGCGCCTTCAAACCCTTTGGGAAGCACGCTGGATTTTGGCTCTTCTTGCTCTGCTCGCGGTAGCATTTGGGTTCTTTTCAGCGTGGGCATTTTGGTTTTTCTCACTCCTCTTTTTGTGCACCGTCGCGTTTTTTCGCGATCCAGAACGGCCATCGCCCGCCGATCCAAAATTAATTGTCCCTCCTGCCGATGGAATGGTGATGGATATTGTAGAGCTGGATGAAAACGAAGTGCTAAAAACCAAAACGCGTCGTGTGGGAATTTTTCTATCGATCTTTGACGTGCATACCAATCGCGCGCCAATTGACGGTCGCGTTGTTTACAGACAGCACCATCCCGGACTCTTCTTCGACGCGCGTCGCCCCGATTGTTCGGAAAAAAATGAGTCCATGACGTGGGCTTTCGAAAATCCGCGCGTGACCATCGTTGTTCGGCAACTCTCGGGCGCGATCGCCCGACGCATCGTAGCATGGACGGAAGTAGGCGCCGAGCTTAAAAAGGGGGAGCGCTTCGGGATGATTCGCTTCGGCTCGCGAACAGAACTATATTTGCCCTTGGACGCCGAACTGCTCGTGAAAGTAGGCGACCACGTTCTCGCTGGCTCGACAATTATCGCACGATTACAGGGCGTCGCCTCCCCGACGAATTTCTGACAAACTCCACATGAGCCTTGCATTGTCGTGCTGAGCGAAGCGAAACATCTCTGATAATTCCTTCAGTGGGATTCATTCAATGACCAAAGATTCTTCGCTCCGCTCAGAATGACAAGGTTGCTGCGATGAAGGAACAACCCACGAAAATTTATCTGCTGCC
>DASTMV010000158.1:0-4035 GCA_035713885.1 Candidatus Udaeobacter sp.
CGTAAAAGGAATATTTGAGCGAAGAAGAACCGACGTTGATCACCAGAATCTTCTCGGGCCTCTCGCCCTTGAGCATAAGCCCGTATGGATCGTTATCCTGCTGAAGCGCAGCCTTCGTTTTCGCTGGATCAGCCGCGACCATTTTTGTTCGATCTGCGATCGTTCTCAAGATATGCCGCACTGCGCCTGGCTCGGCGACAATCATCGATTGAAAAAGCGAGACCGGAATGAGCAGAACTTCACATGGTGACTCGGCGATGAAATCCGCAAGCAACGGATTACCTGTCATTAACGCCGCTTCGCCGAAGGTGTCGCCAGGCTTTAACTGCCCGAGCGGTTGCCGCGCGCCGTCAATCACAGCTGAGGCGGCTACTGTTCCACTCAATATCACTCCCAGGTGAGTAGCTTCTGAGCCCTGATGGGCGATTGCTTCGTTGCTCTCAAACGATCGGACGACTGAGCCATCTACCAACTCGTTGATGCGTTCGGCGCTGAAATCCTTGAACAATCCGACGTTTTCTTTGATGAAACCTCCTGCATCCATAATCAATCTCCCTCAGAAGCTTTCCAATCTATCGCCTCACGCACGGCTATGATACTGCACCTTAGTTCCATAGTCACGTCGTGCTCAGGGCCATCCGGGTGCTAGTCGAATATTGAGTAAACTGCCCCGATCTGAATTCGGAAAGCATCTCCATCGGCGCCGCTCTTTTCCTCTTTGAAACCGTACAAGCCTTCCAACCCAAGGCTGAGGCGCTTCCTGACTTGCCATACAACGTTCATGCTTGCGTAGTGCGTAATGTGATAGGCATTCGGCTGCTGCGAGAATTCGTTATCCAAATGCACGTATCCGTAACTCGCCGTCGAACGCAACGAATCGGTCCACTTGTGGGTATAGCCAATCATCGCTCCGAAAGCAGGGATCGCAGTCAGGTTTCCTGAACTATTAAATGCCGCATCGTTATTCTGAAAATCATCGTTGAAATAACGGAACAGACCTTGCCCGTAGGTTAATTGTGCCTGCATTGAATCGCGTTCGAAAACGTTCAGCGAAGTCGACAGGTTCACGCCCCAACCGAAGGTATTTTGGTTGCCCACGATCGGTCCCTTGACGCCGATATCGCGAAAAATCGCCCCGAGTTGAACGTGGCCGTACTTTGAATCTTCCCACCGGACATTGAGGCCGCCATCGGGAGCGTGATTAACCTGTTGGGCATCTGGATCAATCGATGTATCCACTTCCGAGCTTGGTTTCTCCAGACCGAAATTTAGCTGCCATGTCTTGGCTACTTGCCATTGGTATCGGACTAACGGACGCCGTGCGAAAATTGCGGAATTCGGTCCTTCGTAATCCACCGTGTCCGGCCAGGCGTCCGGATCTTCGAAAACGCTGAAAGTCTGTCCAAGCACAACGTTGAAAATTTGTCCGTAAAGCTGACGAACCCGGAAGTTCAGGTCGCCACTGCCGCTACCAAAGAAGTCATTTTGATAATAGAACCGCGGGCTTCCCGGAAGCTCAGGCGCGCGCACGTCGAGGCTTAATTGCGACCCCTTGGCGTTCACATTGAACTGATTCCCGCCGCCCTGGAAAAAATCACCATCAACCGGAATTTGCGCCGTGACGAAACGGTCAGGATTGCCTGTATTTTGCGGATCGTCGGTAAAATCCACGCGTGGCTTTGCATTAAATTTAATCAAGACGGGTGTGTTCGGGATGGGAACGAAGCCCCGATACTTTGGATCCAGCGTTAAGTCGTTAGGGCGAGGAGCGGCTTCTTGCTGATCGTCCATTGCGGGACGGTCTTTAATTTGGCTGGCACGCCCTTCGACTGTCACTGCTGTGGGCGCGATCGTAACTACCTGGTCACCACCAGAGGCCACCGAAGCCGGATTGGTTGCCGGTTCTGCGGCCGCGGCAGGCGCTCGCGACGGCGCGGCTCTTGAGGCCGTTGCTTGCTGTTTCTGTTTGTGATTCTCCTGTTCCAGCTCCGTGATTCTCTTCTGCATCTGTTCCATGTTCTTCTGCATGGATTGGATGGTGGCCTTAAGTTCGTCGATTTCGGAGCCACGCGCAGGCTGGGTTGATCCAACCGCAACTAGCACAATGAGACTAACAACAAGCGATGTTTTGTGTTTTGTAGTCATAAGGAGCATTCACCGCCCGGGTTTATTTCAATTGATTAAAACATGTCAAGCAAATCCTGTTGAACATGTGATTGAATTGATTATCTCTGTGCCCGAAGAGCTGACTCGGTACAGATTGCCCTGACCGCAGATCAACCTAGCAATTCTCAAACACAATTGCGTGCGCAACGAAATCGCTTTCCGGCGTCGCGGTGATGATCAAAACAGATTGATCGGCCCGCAAACCAGCCTTTGAGACCCAGCTCGAAATTCAATTGCATTTGCTGAGGTTGTCTGCGGTTAAATCTCGCCGCTCAGGACCATTTTTTACTTTTCCAAATCCTTCAAAGCGTATTTCCTCATTTTTATCTGATGAATGTCTTTAGCCCGGCCACAGCGTTGTCAAAGCGCATGTATTCTTCGGGTGAAGAACTAGCGACTATGATCAGCCATGGAATTGGTTTCGTTGCAGGGCTAGCGGCTGCGCCAATTCTGCTTCTCGCTGCGTACGATACTGGCACGGGTGGTTTTTTCCTCGGTACGATCGTTTTCGTCGTAGCCATGTTGGCGTTGTATCTTGCGTCGACGCTGTACCACGCCTGGCCAGCAACGCGCACAAAATACGCCCTGCAGGTGTTGGATCACTCCGCAATCTTTGTCTTGATCGCGGGGACCTACACGCCATTCGCCCTTGGTCCTCTTCGTGGCATCTGGGGATCAACCATCCTCATACTAGTCTGGGCCACGGCGGCCCTCGGCGTAATTCTGAAGACAGTCCGAGGGACGTCTCGCCATCGCAAGCTCGCTATGTTCCTTTATCTTGGGATGGGCTGGTCCGCGTTGATCGCTATCCGGCCAGCGATTCTGAAGGTTCCCCCAACTGCACTATTTTGGTTGGTTGCCGGTGGCGTCGCTTACACGGCCGGTGTGCTGTTTTTTGTCAACAAGCGCCTACGCTATGGGCATTTCGTGTGGCATTTGTTCGTACTCGCTGGCACAAGCTGTCACTTTCTCGCCTTGCTAGCGTGTACGGCCTAACCAGAACAAGCGTAATTTCAAAGGCGGAGCGATAGGATTTACGGCCGTAAAGCGTCGATACTAATACCTTGATCCTTGGTAAGAAAACGCGTGCATCAATACGACGACTTTGAATAATCGCGAAAACGAAACAAGAACCACTCACCATGAACCGATGGAAGCGTTGGCTGCCGGGACTGCAGACCCTGAGCGATTACCAGGCCGCCTGGTTTGCGGGCGATCTGATGGCTGGGCTTGTGCTGACTACGATGCTGATACCAGTCGGTATTGCCTATGCGCTGGCTTCCGGCGTCCCCGGAATCTATGGCTTGTATGCCACGATCGTACCCTTATTGGCGTACGCGCTCTTTGGTCCCAGCCGCATTTTTGTGCTGGGACCGGATTCGTCTCTCGCGGCTGTGATTCTCGCGGTGGTGCTCCCTCTCTCCGGTGGCGATCCCATGCGTGCGGTAGCCGTCGCGAGTATGATGGCGGTGGTGTCAGGTCTGGTGTGCGTTCTGATAGGTATATTACGCCTCGGGTTTGTCACAGAGCTTATCTCCAAGCCGATCCGCTATGGCTACATGAACGGGATCGCGCTGACAGTGCTGATCAATCAGTTGCCGAAATTCTTTGGTTTCTCGATCAAAAGCGCGGGTCCATTTCGCGATCTCGTTAGCATCGCCAAAGGCACCGCCTCCGGTCAGGCGAACTGGACCGCATTCGCGGTCGGCGCCGGCACACTTGCCGCAATCCTTCTCCTGAAGCCCTACAAACGCATCCCAGGTCTCCTGCTCGCGGTAGTTGCAGCGACCATCCTGGTCGGTGTAATGAACCTCGATACCAGTGCCGGCGTGAAGGTTCTGGGTCCGCTGCCGCAAGGACTGCCTTCGT
>DASTMV010000159.1:0-8046 GCA_035713885.1 Candidatus Udaeobacter sp.
GGGGTTGAAGACAACGACTACATTGAATTGATCGACACATACTGAAGCCTGGCTGCCGGGGTCGCTAACGATTTCACCGAAGACGCTCCCGATGAAGCAGGTATCATCGAAGTCAGCGAAAGGTCCCGTCGGTGTTGCTAAAAAGCGAATACCAACCAAGTGCCGTATTGGCAATGCCTGTAGTGAGAACGTTGAGGGCGCCGCACCCTTCCGCAGTCGCGTAATTCGGATAGCACCCATCCGGAGGTGGAGTGACCGCTTGGGCTCCTGGTAAAGCGCAAAACAGGCCAACACCGGCAGGATAGCCAGCGATATCGATTGTTCATAGATTAATTCCTTCGCTTATTCTTTGTTTGTTTGACTGTCTATGAATCAAGTGATGCGCTTGGAAAACCGCACCCGCGGAAGCGGCTCCCACAAAAATTCATACGATCCAGAATGATTCCCTCGGGAACATGTTTTGCCGCAATTGCGGGCGACGTGTCGATAACAAACGGTCGCCTGAGATCTTTGTCGTCAAGCACGAGGCGACTTGCTTTCACACATAAAAAAGCGGCGGCGCTTTCAAAAACCTTTTCTCGCTACGTTGGCTCGCTATTTTGCAATCGTGCAAACGACGATGAAGGCGATTGTTAAGGCCAGAGCCGAACCCGGCCTATGGCTCGAGGAAGTGCCGGTTCCCGACGTTGGCGGCGATGATGTGCTGATCCATGTATTGAAAGCATCCATCTGCGGCACGGACGTGCACATCTACAACTGGGATGCGTGGGCGCAGAAAGCGATCCCGGTGCCGATGATCATCGGCCATGAGTTTGTGGGTGTTGTTGATGGCATAGGCAAGCACGTAAAAGGGTTCGGTCGCGGCGATCTTGTCGTGGCCGAAGGGCACATCACGTGTGGGCATTGCCGCAATTGCCTCGCTGGACGGCGGCATCTTTGTCCGAATACTCAGGGTGTAGGCGTCGATCGTCCCGGCGGATGGGCCGAATTCGTGGCGATACCGCAGGAGAACTGCTGGCACGCGGATCCGGCGATTTCACTGGATGTGCTTTCCTGCTTCGATCCCCTGGGCAACGCCGTTCATACGGCGCTCTCGTTCGATCTCGTGGGCGAAGACGTGCTCATCACCGGTGCTGGGCCGATCGGTTGCATGGCCATCCCGATTTGCAAACGTGCCGGCGCGCGTCACGTCGTCGTTACCGACGTCAATGCGTATCGTTTGAACTTAGCGCAAAAAATGGGCGCTGATCTCACCTTGGATGTTCGTGCTGAAAAAGTCAGTAGCGCGATGCGGAAGCTCGGAATGAAAGAAGGTTTTGATGTGGCGCTGGAAATGTCGGGTAATCCGAAGGCGTTTGACGACATTTTACCAAACATGTTTCACGGGGGAAAAATTGCGCTCCTAGGAATCATGCCGGGAAACGCTGCGGTCGATTGGAACACAGTCGTGTTCAGTGCGCTCACAATCAAAGGCGTTTACGGCCGCGAAATGTACGAAACCTGGTACAAGATGACTGCAATGATCCAGAGCGGCCTCGATATTTCCCCCGTCATCACGCATCGCTTTCCCTACGCGCAATTCAAGGAAGCCATCGAGTTGATGAAATCTGGTAACTCCGGCAAAATCGTGCTCGACTGGAGCGAACGATAGCAGTGCCAGTATTACGTTGCTGAGTTATCGCAGCGCGGCGGCTTCCTTTTCGCGGCCTTCGAGTTCAAGCACCATGCGTTTGATGTGCCTGTAATCCTGATGCCTTTGCAGGAATTGCAAGCTCTCGTGAGGATCACCCCATCTTAGGATTTCAATTGCCTCCTCACGCGCGCCCCAGGTGTTCATTTCACGCTGGTTCGGCATGTAAAGATCGATCGTGTTTCGTCCAGAAAGGGCCCAGCCGTAATCTTCCACGCGGTAACTTTGCCCTGTTGAAAGCAGTCGAAACACTGTGCCAGCTGGCCATCGTGACCAGTCCGCCGCGGCGCTGCCGATCTGAGGCGGTTTGTAAACGGCGACTGCACGTTTCGCATTGCGCGGTGCTTTTGCCGAGTGCGAACTCTTTCGCGTGTCGTCCATCGAGAACGGTTGAAGCTGCGGGCTGTAAGCAGCGCGGCGCACTTCGCTTTCCGAAGGATCGTCTACCGCGACTGCGCGCGGCACTTCATACGCCAGTGTGGCATGCGGTACAATTTCTGCCCGATGGACGGGTGGACCTGCCGCGTGTAATTCTCCACCCAGAGCGTTGTGATTGCTATACTGGCGATGGTCCGCTTCCGTGTGCGTGTACGCGGTCGTGCGCACATGTTGAAAGTCTGTTTTTGCCAGGGGCGGCTCGTACGCCGGCAAAGGCGCATGGGTTGTGCCGCAGGCGGTGAGGAGAAGAAGGGCGATGAACGCCGCCAGCAGGATCAGCGCAAGATTACGTCGCTCAGCGTAGGTCAAGGCGAACCACCTGCCCAAGTTATTAACAGTTATTCACAATCAGGCAAGAACTTTTTCTGGGGAACAAGATAGTTGCCTCACCTCTTGAGATAGATCTGGGAACCGGAAAACCCATGAACCGGCTGTGCGGTTTCCCTTCTTAATTCAATTCGTGGCTTCTGGTTTCCTGATCATTCTTTCTGAGTAGTCTCCAACAATGGTCGCTGAATTCGAAGAACAGGTTTCCAAAACGCTCGAAGAAATCAAATCGCAAGGCCTTTTCAAAACCGAGCGGGTGATTACCACGCCGCAGAATGCGCACATCGCCATCACTGGTGACAAACGCGTGTTGAACATGTGCGCTAACAATTATCTGGGTCTGGCTGATCATCCGGCGCTGATTGCTGCTGCCAAAGAAGCGCTCGACACGCATGGCTTTGGGATGGCGAGTGTTCGCTTCATCTGCGGGACACAAGACATTCACAAGGAACTGGAGGCGGCGCTCACAAAATTCCTCGGTACGGAAGAAACAATCCTTTATCCCTCCTGTTTCGACGCCAACGGCGGCTTGTTCGAAACGCTATTGACGGAAGAGGACGCCGTGATCAGTGACGAACTGAATCATGCCAGCATTATTGACGGCATCCGCCTCTGCAAAGCGCAAAGGTTTCGTTACAAGCACAACGATATGGCGGATCTGGAGGCGCAACTCCGCGCGGCACAAGATGCGCGCTTCAAATTGATTGCCACAGATGGTTGTTTTTCCATGGACGGCACGATTGCGAATCTGGGTCCGATTTGTGATCTCGCGCAAAAATACGGAGCGTTGACGATGATCGACGATGCACACGCGACCGGATTTCTCGGCAAAACCGGACGGGGCACGCACGAATATCGTGGCGTGATGGGCCGAGTCGACATCATCACCGGAACGCTCGGCAAAGCGCTCGGCGGCGCCAGCGGCGGTTTCACAAGTAGTCGCAAGGAAATTGTCAATCTTCTGCGGCAACGATCGCGTCCATATTTGTTCTCGAACACCATCGCGCCACCGGTTGTGGCCGCATCACTAAAAGCGCTCGAGCTTCTCAGTGCATCCACCGACCTGCGCGACAAGCTTGAGGAATATACAAAATACTTCCGTGCTGCGCTGACCGAGCGTGGCCTAACGATCAAGCCCGGTGTGCATCCGATCGTCCCGATAATGATCGGGGACGCGGCGAAGTCGCAAAAGTTTGCGGCGCGGATGCTGGACAAAGGCGTTTATGTGATTGGCTTCTTCTATCCAGTCGTTCCGCACGGTACCGCTCGCATTCGAACGCAAGTCTCTGCCGCGCATTCGCAGCAAGACTTGGAGTTCGCCGTAAACGCCTTCGCGGAAGCCAACGAAGAACTGAAATGATTGGGAGCGCGGGGCATCTTTGCCCGCTCTGGCCGGCTTGATGCCGGACAGCCGACCCCGCCAGCCTCAGAACGTATCCTGCGCTTTAGTGAGTTCGCGGCAGAATGCCACGAATGGGCGAGCAGAATGCTCGCGCTCCCCAGACAAACGCAAGATTTTGGCACTCCTATCAGAGGACCGCTAATTGGCGCGAGACGTCGCCGAAAGAGATTTCCTTCAAAAGCGTTATTGACAGCGTCGAGAGAAAAACGCGCAGCATCACACCCCGTGCTAAATCGGTCAGGCGTATCGGCGGAACGTCCGCCTGACCGCTCTCTTCGGCAGCATGGACAATGAACAAAGGCTCATGCCAGCTTCAGAAATCCGATCTGCGGCGTTTCAAAGAGCTAGAAGGCGGTTCACCCGAAGTCGATTGAGATCAAGCCCCCTTATTTGTTGTCCGAATGAACTGGCGCGAGTCGGTCGGTGTAGCAGATTATGATGTGCACAAGGCTAGCGCCAGCAGGATCGATTGGAATGCTATTCGCGAAGATTTCCCAATCTTGCGCCAGCAACTGCATGGCCATCCGCTGATTTACTTTGATAGTGCGGCAACCTCGCAGAAACCGCGCTCCGTCATCGATGCGTTGCGGGACTTTTATGAACACGACAACGCCAATGTTCATCGCGGACTGCACACGCTAAGCGCCCGGTCGACCGAAGCTTACGAAAGCGCCAGACGGAGTGTCGCGCAGTACATTGGCGCGGCAACCCCTGACGAAATCGTTTTCACGCGAGGCACGACGGAAAGCATCAATCTGGTGGCGCAAACGTGGGGCGAAAAATTCATTCACAAAGGCGACGTGATTCTTCTGACGGTCATGGAACACCACAGCAATTTGGTGCCATGGCAGCTGCTGGCAGAACGAACAGGCGCACAACTCCGTTTTTTGCCTGTGCTGGATGACGGGACTCTCGATCTTGAGCAGCTTTCTTCACTGCTGACATCGCAGGTGAAACTTTTCGGGGTTACGCACATCTCGAATTCCTTGGGAACGATTAACCCCATATCTGAGCTCTGTGCCAGAGCTCGCGCCGTCGGCGCCATCACATTGGTTGATGCCGCGCAGAGCATCGGCCACATGCCGCTCGATGTACGAGAGTTGAACTGCGACTTCCTGGCATTTTCCGGACATAAGATGTGCGGCCCAACGGGGATCGGTGTTCTCCACGGCCGCGCAGAGCTTTTGGATTCGATGCCGCCATGGCAGGGCGGCGGCGAAATGATCGTAAGCGTCACGCTTGAAAAAAGCACATTCAAGAAACCGCCGCACCGGTTTGAGGCTGGCACGCCGAACATTGCCGGCGCAATCGGACTTGCCGCAGCGATCGAGTATATCGAACACATTGGACGCTCAGCAATTTTCGAGCACGATTCAGAGCTCGCGAAATATGCAGCCATGCGAATCGCTGAATTGCCGGGAACGCGTGTTTTCGGCCCGAAAGACGAGCGAGGCGCGCTCGTCGGCTTTGTAATGACCGCTGCGCATCCGCACGATCTGACCACGTTCGCAGATCAGTACGGTCTGGCGATGCGCGGCGGACATCATTGCAATCAGCCGTTGATGCGCCGCTTCGGTGTATCTGGCACAACTCGCGCGAGCTTCTATTTTTATAACAGTATCCAGGAAATCGATCGAATGATTGAAATCCTTGAACGCGTAATACGTTTCTTTTCATGATGCCGGAGATAGAAGAGCTCTATCAGGAAGTGATCCTCGATCATTCGAGGCGACCGCGGAATTTCGGTGAACTACCTGATGCCGCGGTGCGCGTACGTGGCGATAATCCGGCGTGCGGCGACGAAATTAATCTCGCGGTGAAGTTCGATGCGCAGGGAGGCTTGGAGGACATCAAATTCACCGGCCACGGGTGCGCCATTAGCCAGGCATCGGCGTCATTGATGACGATGAAATTGAAGGGCAAAAGCTACGCCGAAGTCACAGAGATGCTTCACGCGTTTCACGATCTTGTGACGAAAGAAGCAAGCGAAGCCCCGAAAACGCTGGGTGATTTGCGCGTGATGGAAGGCGTTCGAAAATTCCCGCAGCGGGTCAAGTGCGCGATGCTGGCATGGCGTGCTGCGCAACAGGCGCTGGAGCAAAGATCCGGTGAAGCAACAGTGTCAACGGAACCAGCGTAATTCCCCTGAGGAACTTGCAGAGACGGACGGCATTAGGGTTCGGAATGCTTCCCTCAACGATGCGGCGCCAATTGCTGAGATTTATAATCAAGGGATCGACGACCGCGTCGCGACTTACGAAACCCAACCGCGCTCAGTGGAAGAACAGGAAGTATTGCTCCGAGTGATCGCCGATCGTTATCCCGTCGTAGTTGCGGAGATCGACGGCGAAATCGTCGGTTGGGCTGGCGCTGTCCCGTACCGGGCACGGGAGTGTTATCGCGGCATTGGCGAATTTTCGATGTACGTGCGCCGCGACTGGAGAGGCCGAGGCGTGGGCGATCTACTGCTCGCCGGCCTCTTTCGTGAAGCGGAACGGCTGAGATTATGGAAACTGCTATCGCGCATTTTTCCGTTCAACGAAGCCAGCCGCGCGCTCTGCCGAAAACATGGGTTCCGCGAGGTCGGCGTTTACGAGAAGCACGCTCGCCTCGATGGGCGCTGGCTCGATGTCGTAATTGTCGAAAAACTCATTGCAAGCAATTTCGAGAATAGCACCCGATAACGCGCTCAACGCTCCGCTTCGTGTAATGCGATGCTGGCGCCCACCCAGGTCTTGTCGATGTTGAAATCGACTCCCATCATCTTGCCTTGACTCATCCGAACGAGATTGTTTACGAGCGTGGGATCCCGATCCTGATCCGGCCAAACAAACATCATCCGGATCTCGGCCTTCGAGCTGTGACCATCCACCGTCGGCACAAACGACGCGTATTCAATCTTCTTCTGCAAAATCCACTCGTGCGGATTTTGCAGCGCCAGGATTTTTTCTCGTGTCGGCTCCATGTCCACGCCATGTCCGGCGAATGAGTAAAGGGGTTTCAGCACGTAATCCCCGATGCTCTCCTGAGGCGGAAATTCGTCCACAAAAAACGTCGGTGATGTGTGTTTCGTTTTTAGAAACGGAAGCGAATGCTTACTGATGCGAAAATACCAGTTCGGATGATCGACCCATTTGACATCAAGATCGTCCTGGAATTGAAACTCCAGATTCAGGTCGGAGCGATGACTCAGCTCATCAAAAATGACGCGATTATAAATTCGCTCGATCCGTGCCTCGTGTCCGTCGCGATCATAAAATAATTCGCGGCCGCGCTTCCTGATTTTGGTCACGCAAACTGGTCGAATGCCGAGGAATGTTTCGGTAGCGGCAAAGTCCACGCGCGTTTTTTGGTTTTCGGGATCGATGTCGACCAACACCACACTCTCTGTCGGTGAATCTGTAATGATAGTGCGCCGCAGAAATTCGAGGTATGCGGCGTCTTTGATTCCACCAAATGAGGACGTCCAGTTGCGTGGAATCACCGGGTATGCTTTGCGCGTGCAATCCAAAAGGAGCAACTGAAAACCGAATAAGCTCGGGAACGCCTGTAACTCTATCAGGCGCGGAACGAGCCGATCTTCTTCGGCGCAAATTGCAAAATCGACCAGCAGAAAATTCGGATGGGCTGATTCGTTCGGCACTTCCATACCCTTTGGAATCGCCGATGCCGCGTGCTTTGCGAATTCAGGCGTGCGCGTCGCAGCGACTATGTCATTCGCGGCGCGCACGGCCTCGTCGGTGAATTCGCGCGTCAGAAAAATCGGCGTCTCGGAGATCCGGAAATCCGCCGGCCACTTCTCAGTCTCGTTTACGCAGCGCACCAGCGCCTGGTATTTGTCTGAGGTGAAATCGGCGTTGAAGCTGTGGCGAAGCTGCGGATCCATTCTCCCGCAGGCGCTACTCGCCGTTTGGCTGCTCAATTACGCTATTGATGTGAAGCGGGCCAAGGACGGCTGTTGTCCCGTGGTCATCCACAACAACGACACGATTACCGCGTGATGTGATGAACGCATGATCGTGTGTCGAAACTGAACACTCGTGACCGTCTGATGTTCGAACCACAAATGGAACGAAGGAAACGCGATGCAAGCACTTTCTGATCTCGTCTATCATTTCGAAAACTATATCAAGAACTTTCCCTCTCGCATTACCTGCTGGCCGTCGAACCAGATGTCGAAGTCGCGGCC
>DASTMV010000160.1:0-14978 GCA_035713885.1 Candidatus Udaeobacter sp.
CTTTCGGCGTATAAGAACTCCTGATGGTCATTCCGAGCGCAAATAAGTGGAATGGAGGAATCTCACGGGGCTACGAAAGCATCATTCGATTCGCTCAGGATGACGCGGCGCAGAAATTGATTAGGATAAAGGATGAGCGAGCCAGTTTACATTCTCGGCGGTGGGCGCACGGATTTTAAGCGTAACCTGAAGAAGGAAGGGAAGACTATTCGACACATCATCATCGAAGCGGGCAAGAAGGCTATCGATGACGCGAAAATTGATCCGGGCGAGATTCAGGCTGGCGCGGTCGGCAACTTTAACGCCGGCCAGTTCACGAAACAATTGCAGCTCGGCGCATTCATTCCGGAGATCGATCCAAAACTACGCGGCATTCCGACGATGCATACCGAGGCGGCGTGTGCCTCCGGCGCGTTGTCGGTGTTGCTCGGGGCACAATGGATCATGGGCGGGTTTTATGACGCCGTGCTCGTTGTCGGCGCAGAACAGCAAAAGACAATGTCGGCACTCGACGGCTCGGATGTACTCGGCGCGGCTGCCGACTATCACAATGAGAAGCCAGAGTACGGCGATTTCATGTTTCCAAAATTATTTGGCCGCATCGCGCAAATTTATGTTGAGAAATATGGCGCGACAGAAGCCGACCTGGCGCTGGTGGCATGGAAAAATTACGCACACGCGAAATTGAATCCGCTCGCACAAATGCGCGATGCTGATCTTACACTCGATTCGGCATCGCAGGTTTCTGATAAGAACCCGCATGTGGCGGCGCCGCTGAAAGTTTCCGATTGTTCGCAGATCACCGACGGCGCGGCGTCGGTCGTTCTAGTTTCTGGAAAATACCTGGACAAGATCGGCCGCGACAAAAACAAGACCGTCCGGCTGTTCGGTTATGGTCACACAACGGATTATCTGCCGCTCGACAAGAAAGACGCGCCGACTTTTTCGACCGCGCGTAAAGCCGCAGAGAACGCTTTCCGAATGGCGAACCTTACACCGCAGGACCTGCAAGGTGCGGATGTTCATGATTGTTTCTCAATCACAGAAATTGTGGCCTATGAGATTCTCGGACTCGCCACGCCGGGCAAAGGCATAGAGCTTGTGAAGAGCGGCGCGACGATGCTGCCGCAGGTGCGTCCGGAAAAATCGAAAGCGCCGTTCCAAATTCCAGTGAACGCGGGCGGCGGTCTGATCGGCGACGGTCATCCTGTCGGGGCAACCGGTGTTCGGCAGGTCTTTGAAGCGTACCAGCAGCTTACGAGTGAAGCGGGCCCGCGGCAGATTGAGAACGCCAAAAGATTCCTGACCTTCAACATGGGCGGGAGTCTGACGACTTCGGTGGCGATGCTTTGGGGCCGGAGCTAAGACCAAGGTTGTTTGCTCATTGTGCGCACTGAACGGAAGGCAATCTCCAAATCGGCCATTAGCGAGCTGCAACGCCGCATCTCACCTGCGTTCCAACGCAGCACCGTAGATCACAGCGATCTTTTCTAAACTCAAGAACTGCGTCCGATGCGTTCTGTTATTGATGGTCGCACTGCAAATCGAGGAATTGCCACATGTCCTTAGAGAGGACGTGGAGGATTTCCTGGAAACACATCCGCGCAGTCCGGCCGCACAGCTGCGCCCGAAATTAGGAGTGGTGGGTGCCGTCTGGCTGGCATACATCGGACCAAAGCTGCGCCGAGGAGCGAGCGGTCTGGGGCAGACACCGCGTGATGCCTTAGAAGATTTCAACCGGCGCTTCATGGAACCGCTGACCTCACGAAATGGCTCCGAGCCACATTAATCTACAAGCACATAATTCGGATGAAGATTCCATTCACCCTGCGAGAAGTTGGGCACTTTGGCCTCGCTGTCCGCGATCCGAAGAAAAGCGCAAAATGGTTCGAGTGTGCGCTGGGGTTGCGAAAACAATTCGACTTTGACAACGGCGTGGCTGTTGGGAATGACTGCGTTACCATCGCGTTGTTCAAAGGAAAGCCATCGCCGGAAACCATTGATCACGTGTCGTTTCACCTGCCGAATATGGCGACTCTACGAAAAGCGCTCGCACATCTAAAGAGCGTCGGTGTCGATATTGAAGATCCAGGTGACGAAATCGGCCCGGAAGCACTCGGTTCGAAAAACATGGGACTCTGGTTCCATGACCCAGATGGTTATCGGTGGGAGCTAAGCGTCCTCGGCGGAAAATAGCGTGACCGGGAAGTCCCGGCTTGCCAACTCGATCCTTGAAGGCTGGTGTCCAATAGCCCAGTTTGCTGGACGCCAGCGAATGAAAAACTCTGCGATCACAGTCGCTCAGAGCAATGCGTTTGTAACAACGCTTAATCTGTCGCCCACCGGAACAGGTCTACTCGATGGATTGTGCTTCGCTGTCAAAGACGTAATCGATCTCGCCGGATGGAAGACCGGTTGCGGCAATCCCACATGGCGCGATTCGCATCCGCTAGCAGTTGCGAATGCTGTATGCGTCGAGCAACTATTGCGTGCCGGAGCACGCTGCGTTGGCAAAACCATCTGCGACGAACTCGCTTTTAGCCTTCTCGGTGAAAATCATTTTTACGGCACACCTCTCAACGCGCAGGCGCCGGACCGAGTACCTGGCGGATCGTCCAGCGGATCCGCTGCTGCAGTGGCCTGCGGTTTGGTTGATTTTGCGCTCGGAACCGATACCGGCGGGTCTACCCGTGTTCCTGCAAGCAATTGCGGCATTTTTGGCTTCCGGCCATCGCATGGGTTTATTTCTGTTGCTGGCGTGAATTCCCTGGCGCCGTCATTCGACACTGTTGGAATCTTTGCGCCCGATGCAGATGTGCTCGCAAGAGTTGCCCTTGTTCTGTTGGCTTGCGCCCCCTTATCCGTGAGTAGTCCAGGTAAAATTCATTTGATAAATGATACATTCGCGCTCGCAGACGCGGAAGTTCGGACAGCGCTGTCGGGACCGTTGCGCTACCTGCGCGATTGTTTCGGCGAGCGAATCTGCCAAACATCTGTGCACGATTTGGCTGCTGATAACGCAGGGAGCAGCTTCGCGAATTGGATTGATACGTTTTGTGTAATTCAATGGGCGGAAATCAAGAGTTGCCTTGGCACGTGGATCGCCGACGCCAGACCGGAATTTGGCCCTAACATCGCTGCGAGTTTTGAACTCACTGACCAACTTGATCGGCGACGTGTCGCCGAGGCATTGCAGCGACGAAAACAATATGCTGAAAATTTGCAGAGGTTTTTGGGACCCAACGATCTGCTGTGCATCCCGACAACGCCTGCACTCGCTCCGCTCAAGGGAAATCCACCGGCGCGCAGTTCGACGGGCAGTGGCTATTATCCTCGAACATTAGCGTTAACTGCCCTGGCGGGCATTGGGCGGCTGCCGCAGGTGTCGCTCCCAATGGCCCAGGTCGGCGGCGTGCCAGTCGGCCTGTCGTTGCTAGCAAGCCACGGGCGAGACGACTTCTTGCTGCAAGCAGCGAAGAGCCTTGCTGAAGAAGCTGCAGTGCAACTAAATTGCTCCGACCCGCCTCGATTGTAATCCGCCTGGGTTCATTCATGTGCGTAGCGCACAGCCAGGTGCCTTCATTGACACGATATTTAAGGGTCTTAACTTTTTCGTCCACGATAAAAATGAACGCTTTTGCCTCTGTAAATGGGGACGGAAAAGAGTTCGTCTCGCATGCGCCGGGTTATTGGTCTGATGCGGAGCCGGAACTCTGGAACAATTGGAAATGGCAGCTTAAGAACAGGATTACGACCCTTACCCAACTCGAGAAACATTTGAAACTGAGCGACGAGGAACGCAACGGTGTGTTGCTGTCGGGCGACAAACTCGCACTCGCGGTGACGCCGCATTTTTTTAACCTTCTGCCAGCGAAGCACCCGGACGATCCGCTCCGCCGTCAGGTGATTCCACGAATCGAAGAAACCTGGGCATCTCCGTACGACATGGCTGATCCGTGCGGGGAAGATTCGCATATGCCAGTGCCGGGATTAGTGCATCGTTATCCTGACCGCGTTCTGTTCCTGGTTACAGACCGGTGTGCGAGCTATTGCCGTTACTGCACGCGTAGTAGGGTCGTCAGCGGAGCTGGCGAACAGGAATTGCACACGAATTTTGATGAGGCGTTCCGTTATCTTGAGTCGCACACTGAAGTGCGCGACGTCCTTTTAAGCGGTGGTGACGCTCTCCTTTTCAGCGACGATAGGCTCGAGAGGCTGCTGTCGCGCCTCCGCGCGATTCCGCACATTGAATTTCTCAGGATCGGCACCCGAATCCCGATTTTTCTGCCGCAACGGATCACGCCCGAGTTGTGCGCGATGATGGCAAAATATCATCCGCTCTGGATGAGCGTGCACGTCAATCATCCACGCGAGCTTACGATTGAAGTGAAACAGGCGCTTGAACGACTGGCGAACGCCGGTATCCCGCTAGGGAATCAGAGTGTGCTGCTAGCCGGAGTGAATGATGATGTCACAACGATGAAGACCCTCGTACACAAGCTGTTGATGTGCAGAGTTCGGCCTTATTACGTTTATCAATGTGACCTGATCAATGGCTCATCACACCTGCGCACTTCAGTTGCCAAAGGGATCGAAATAATCGACGGCTTGCGCGGGCACACCAGCGGTTACGGCGTACCGCAATTCGTGATCGACGCTCCAGGGGGCGGCGGCAAGGTCCCGATTAATCCCGGGTACGTCCTTTATCACGACAACGAGAAGATCGTGATCCGCAATTATGAAGGCAAAATCTTTGAGTACCCAGAGGCCGGAAACGACAACGTCCAGTTTGCCCCGCAACGTGAATATCACGATGAATATCTTTATTCGTGAAGCTTTTCAGTGCCGGAGGCGTGTTGCGCCAGTCTGAACGCTGCCGGGCGGCAGCCGATCCACATCGGTTAACCGAGCTTTCAGACCAATTATCGGAGCTGAGCTGCAATTGCGACCTATCAGTTGCGGATAGCACAACACTTCCCCATCTTCGGGGCTGTTTGCGCTAAGCAACGCAAGCTGTACGCCGCGCGATTGTTGTGTAAAATTACGCTTGCGTATTAAAGATTGTGGCGTGTAAAGTCCCGCTCTTTCGTTGTTCTCCACCTCTTCCAGAATTATGAATCAACAGTTAATCGCGGAAATCGGCCGCACCCAACGCCTCGATATTATCAACTCTCTCAAGCGCACCAAGGGCATGTCTGTTAACGAGCTCGTGGAAAAAATGGGGATGAGTTATATGGGCATCAAACAACATTGCATCACGCTTCATCGCGATGGTTATCTAGACACCTGGCGACGGCCCCAAAAAATGGGCAGACCCGAGATGGTCTATCGCCTTACTCGTCGCACGCACGATCTGTTTCCTGCCGACAGCAATCAGTTCACACTGGACCTGTTGAAAGCAGCCGAGGACATTTATGGGCCGAACGGGCCGGAGAAGTTGCTTTACAGCGTTTTCAAAAAGAAGACAGCCAGTCTGAAATCGAGGGCCAGAGGAGACACCATTGTTGATCGGGCGAAGTGGCTTGCGAACATGCGTGACCGCGAAGGCTACATGGCGCAGTTTATTAACAATGGCAAAGATGGCGGGTCGCAAATTCTGGAGTGTCACTCGCCGGTCCTGAATTTGGTCGAGCAATACCCAATCATCGGCCGATTCGAGCAGGATATGTTCGAAGCAATACTAGGGACGCGTGTCCGCCGACAAGTAATTCGCAACTCGGGTTTGTATGAGTGCGAATTCCAGTTCGCGGTGTAGCGCCGGTTTGAGATCGCTTCCTGGCCTTTTCGGGTAGAACTTGCGTGCTGCGGGATCTCGACTTCGCGTTGCGATAGCTCCTAACGATCGTATTTCTTCTTTCGCTCCCCACGAATCTCGGGTTGATTCATCGTTCATGGGCCGATCGTTTCCATCCGTGGTGATCGAGAACGTGCAGCCGCTGATCGATTGCGGCCGTTATCCGATCAAACGCATTATGGGCGAAGATCTCGTGGTTGAATCCGACATTTTCAAGGACGGGCACGACGTAGTTGCGGCCGTTCTGAAGTGCCGAGCCGCTGGGAAGCGGATATGGCGGGAAACGCCGATGACTTTCGTTGATAACGATCGCTGGCGCGGCGTCTGCACCCTCTATGACGAAGGTGTTCATGAATACACCATACAGGCTTGGACAGATTCGTTTCGCGGGTGGCAGCAAGAATTCTCAAAAAAATTCGACGCTGGCGTTTCCGACCTGCGAAGCGAAGCGTTGGAGGGGGCGGCAATCGTGGAGGCCGCCGCCAGTCGCGCCCGTGATCAGGCGGACGCAACATGCTTGCACGATTTTGCGACGCAAATCGCCAGCGGCACAAGTTCGGAAATTTATGCCGTCGCGCATTCAGGTGAATTGGAAGTGCTGATGGCGACATATCCGGATCGCCGGGATGCCACGCAATACCAACCCATGCTTCGCGTTGTGGTTGACCGGCCGGCGGCGTTGTTCGGGGCGTGGTACGAGTTTTTTCCGCGCTCGGCAGAAGGTCGGGGCAACCGCGGATCAATATTCCGCGATTGTTTGAAGCGCGTAAATGACGCAAAAGCAATGGGCTTCGACGTAATTTATTTTCCGCCGATTCATCCGATCGGTCATACCAACCGTAAAGGACGAAATAATGCGATAACCTGCGAGCCTGGTGATCCAGGGGTGCCATGGGCAATAGGCAGCCAGGCAGGAGGGCACAAGGCGGTCGAGCCTTCGCTAGGCACGCTCGAGGATTTCGGCTGGTTGCAAACAGAGGTGCGCAAGCGAGGAATGGAAATCGCGCTCGATTTTGCGATCAACTGCTCGCCCGATCATCCTTACGTCACGGAGCATCCCGATTGGTTCTACAGACAGCCCGACGGCACCATCAAGTACGCTGAGAACCCGCCAAAAAAATATGAGGACATCTATCCATTAAATTTTCGATGCGAAGACTGGCACGAGCTCTGGGCCGAGATGAAGAGCATCGTTTTGTTTTGGGCGGAGCGGGGAATCCGTATTTTTCGCGTAGATAATCCGCATACCAAACCGGTTGCTTTTTGGGAATACCTGATCAGTGGCGTCCGAAAAAAATATCCCGACGTGATTTTTCTATCGGAGGCCTTCACGCGGCCAAAGATGATGAAGGCTCTGGCCAAAGCCGGCTTTAACCAGAGCTACACATATTTCACGTGGCGCAATTCCAAACAGGAGCTTGTTGAATATTTCACCGAGCTAACGCAGACGGAGATGAGCGAATATTTTCGACCAAACTTATGGCCGAATACTCCAGACATACTGCCGGTTATTCTTCAGGAGGGCGGCCGTACCGCATTCATGACCCGCGTGCTCATGGCTGCGACGCTTTCACCAATCTACGGAATCTATAGCGGCTACGAATTGTGCGAAAACGAGGCATTACATGGTCGCGAAGAGTATCTCGACTCGGAAAAGTATCAGTTCAAAGAGCGCGACTGGAATGCTCCCGGAAATATTAAGGACTGGATTGCACGAATAAATCGAATCAGGAAGCAAAATCGCGCGCTTCAGTCGTTCACGAACCTGCGGTTTTATCACGCTGATAACGACGCGGTTTTGTTCTACGGCAAAATGACTGTTGCGCGGGATAACATCATCCTCGTTGTAGTGAACCTCGACCCGGTTCGGAAGCAGAATTCACTCGTGCATGTGCCAATTGAGGAATTTGGACAGATGGAAACTGATGAGTATCAGGTGCACGATTTGCTGAACGGTTCCAGTTACATCTGGCGAGGTCGCCAAAATTATGTCGAATTGGATCCAGAGATTCAACCGGCGCATATTTTTCTGGTGCGCCGCTGAACTGCGGCACTCCGACAAAAATCGCAATTGGTTTAAACGAATCTCGTTAAATCGCTGTCATGTTGAGCGAAGCGAAACATCTCCGGTCTATTTTCCTTATGCAGGATAACGTCGAAATTGATCCGAGATTCTTCGCTTCACTCAGGATGACAAGTACGAGCGCGTTTCTGGGAAATCTTCAGGCTTCGTCTGTTCTTTGCGTATCGGCAACGGTATTTGCATCGGTGAATCGCTCCGCATATCGTTACGAAATTTCGCCATGAAGATTTGGGTCGTGTTCTTTGCGGCGCTGGGGAGCGCGTCGCCGCTGTTTGCGCAGGAAGCCACGCCGGCTTTGACGCCTGAGCATTCACAGACGGTTTTGGAGACGCTTGTCAAAGCAGGTCCGGTCATAATCCCCCTCTTTTTGCTGTCCATCTTTTTTGTCGCGCTCGTGGTGGTTTATTTTCTGACAATCCGGCGCGGCGCGGTCGTTTCGAGCGGCTATATGGCAACTGCCGATGCGCTCCTGCGCAAGCGGGATTATCTAGGTTTGCTGGCAGTCTCTAACCGCCATGGAGAAGCGGTCGCGCGTGTGGTGCAAAAAGTGTTGGACTTCACGACCAAAAATCCGCATGCCGATTTCCAGCAGGTTCGCGAGATCGCCGAGACAGAAGGAACGCGCGTGGCTGCGAGTTTGAACAACCGCGTGATTTACCTTGCCGATATTGGAATGATCGCGCCGTTGCTGGGGCTCCTGGGCACGGTTTTTGGAATCATTCACTCTTTTGGCGCGCTCGGTACTGATGTTGGCTCCGCGCGTTATGTAGCGCTCTCGCGCGGGATCAGTGAAGCCCTTGTCAATACGGCTGCGGGCCTTGCGGTTGGCATCCCGGCTATGATTTTTTACGCCTTTTTTCGTGGCAGAGCGCAAAAATTGATCTCCGAACTCGAAGCGGCTTCGACGCACGTTCTGGCGTTACTTTCATTGCAATACGGCAAACGAACCGAACGAATGCCTGCGTTGATCGAGGAAGAGCTGTAAACTTCTCGCTTTCATGAACCTTCGCGGTCACGCCCCTTTGCATCATCCCGGTATTCAGTTGGCGCCATTAGTGGACGTGCTGTTGCTGCTTCTGATTTTTTTCCTGCTGACGTGGAACGCAGCCCGCACCGAGAATGAGCTTGACGTGAAAGTCCCAAAAGCATCGGCTGCGAAGGAAAAAACGGCGCCAATTGGTGACGTGATTGTCAACGTGAAGGCCGATGGCAACGTCGTTGTCAACCGTCGCACATTGAGCAATCCCGAGCTGCAGGAATTGCTGAAGAATCTGGTGCAACTTAACCCGGAACAGGCGGTCGTGATTCGCGGCGATGAAGCGGGCGCTTACAAAAACATCGTCGGCGTTCTGAACATTTGCACAGAAGCAGGCATAACAAACGTGGCTTTTGCAACAGCGAGATGAACATCCCGGGCGGCGGTAGGGACGTCTCGCTGCGAAGTCCGAACGGCGCAGCGCACCATCCCTACCACGTTGCCGCCGTGATGCTGCTTTGCATTGCAAGCATCGCCAGTGCTCAGTCTGAGCCGGAAGTGCGCCGGGCACGTCCGATAGATGAACCGCCTGTCAGGCGCGCTCTGCCGGCAGATGACTCAATCGACAAGGTTCTCCGCTCGTTACAAAACCAGGAGTCGGAGCCGGCGCGCGAAGCTGAAGGGGCCGATCAGCGTCAACTCGATTATGCCAATGGCTTGTTTGCTCGAAAACTTTACGATCTGGCGATTCCGGAATACCAAAAATATCTCGACGCGTATCCCGGCGTGGCGGGCAGACCGAACGCATACTTTTCGCTCGGTGAGTGCTATCGAAACCTCCACCGCGAGTCGAACGCCAGGACAAATCTGCAGAAGGTCCTCAATGATTATGGTGACAGCGAATTCGTCGGGCCGGCGGCATTCGCGCTCGCGGAGATGGCGTTCACCGACAAGGATTACGCTACTGCACTTCCGCTTTTCCACCGCTCCAGTGGGAAATCGAAGGAGGCAGCGGTAGCGCTTTCGGCACACTATTTCGAAGCGCGCTGCCTCGAAGCACTCGGACGGAAGGATGAAGCGGCTGATATGTACGCGCAAGTTGCCGAGGTTGGGAGTTCAAATCCATATCGCGAAGATGCGCGAGTGACGGCGGCATCCATCTTTGCGGCACGCGGAAAAAAGCTCGATGCGCTGAAGCAATACGAGGCGCTCGCTAATGAGACTCAGAAACCAGCCTCGAAGGCAGAAGCAGCTGTGCGCGGCGGTATGATCGCGCTCGAACTTATTCAGGCCGACAAAAACAACGTCGACAATGCTATGGCGCAGCGAGCGGCCGCGTTGTTCCAAAAAGGGCGCACTCTTCCCGAAGCCGGAAAATTCCGTGCCCTCGCGCAAGTTGGTTTTCGCCAGCTGCAATACCAGACAGGTCAGTACACGCAATTGCTGGCCGATTACAAAAAAGACCTGGAGAAATTGCCTGAAGCTGGGCAGGCCGAAGTATTGTTGCTTGCCGCAAACAGCGAACGACAACTCGGACGTTCAAAGCAAGCTGAGGCGCTCTATCACCAGATCATCGACAAGTATCCCGGTCGGGAGGAAGCAAAAGACGCTGCCTATCAGCAGTTGATTAACGTTTATAACTCCGACCCGACGGCCCTCGCCGCTGCCGTGGACCAATTTCTCGGGACGAATCCGCCTAACGAACGCGCGGATGAAGCGAAGCTTTTGAAGGCTGAGGCGCTATACAAACAGCAGAACTATACAGACGCGGCAACACTCTATGGGGAGCTGCGCGCCTCCGAGCTATCCCCGCGGTTGCGGGCCGAAGCGGCTTACAAACTTGGACTGTGTCAGATCCAGACCAAAAATACTCCCGGCCTGATCGAAGCTTTCACCTATTACATGCAAACGTTTCCGGACAGTCCGGAAGTGCCAGCTGCCCTGGCACAGCGCGCTTTGGGATATGAACGGGACAAGAATTATAATGCCGCACTAAACGACTTAAATATTGTTTTGGCCAAGTACCCCAAGGCGCACGAGCGCGAAGCGGCGTTGCAGCTAAAGGCCCTAATTCTCGGGCAACAGGACAAAACCAAGGCGATGGTGGAAACTTTTCGGCAGCTCTTGAAAGAGTTCCCAAAGAGCTCTGTTGCAGCGCAGGCGCATTACTACATCGGCAAAACCGCCTTTGAGGCAAAGGATTACAAGACGGCATTAACCGCGCTCGATGCAGCCCGGCAACTGAACAAGGAACAGTATTACAATCTAGCGTCGGTTCGAATCATTCTCTCTCAGTTTTATTTAAAGGACCGATCTGCGCTCACAAAAGAGGTCAATGCCTTCATGGCAAACAGCGCAAGCAGCAACGCGCCGCCAGAGGTGTTGGAGTGGCTCGGAATCGAGTACTACAATGAGAAAAACTTCCAAGCCGCTGAAAAATATCTTAGCGCACTGCAAAAAATCGATAATGCAGGCAGCGTTAAGCCCGATTACCTGTTTTATCTCGGTGACGCTGCCACGAAGCTAAAGAATCTGCCCGAAGCCGAGGAAGCGTTCACGAAATATTTACAGACCGCCACAGACCCAGCGGGGAAAGCAAAGGTGTTAGTAACGCTGGGCGCGGTTAAGATAAGCGCCCATAAACCTGATGAGGCGCAGAAGATCGCCGAAGAAATCATGGCGCTGCAACCCGAGGGACGCGTTAACGCCGAGGCGCGCCTTCTCGCAGGAGAAGTCCAGCTCGAGCGTAAGAATTTCGACGATGCCGGCAAAGCGTTCAAAAGCGTTGCTCTTCTTTACGATGACCCAGCCATTACTCCGCGCGCGCTCGACAAAGCCGCGCTGGCCTTTCGCCAAGCTGGCAATACCGAAGAAGCTGACCGCCTGTCGCGCGAACTGCACGAGCGTTACCCGAATTACGCCGGTGGGTAGCTGGCTTGGCCGGCACAGATCAAACAGAGCTAATCGATCTGATGGTTCGAAATGGATAGCGTTGTCATTTCGCTGTGCTCACAATCGCAACACCCCAGGGCCCGTCCCCGACTTTGATGCGGCGCAGTTCTTTGCGTGATTTTGTGTCGATGACTGAAATATCATTTGAGGCGCCATTGGCGGTGTAGAGCTTTGAACCACTGGGATCGAGCGCGATTCCCCAGACGCGCTTGCCGACAGGAACTGTGGTTATCACTTCATTGTTTGATGTGTTGATGATCGCGACCGTATTTCCACGACCGGTTGAGACGTAGAGTTCTTTTCCATCAGATGAGATCGTGGTACCCATTGGCAACGAACCGGTCGCTAGTTGGATTTTCGACGATAGTTGGTGCGACTTGGCGTCAATCACGGCGACGTAGCCGCCGTTCTCGCAGGCGGCGTAAGCACGCGAACCGTCCGGCAAAAATGCCACGGAACGCGGCCGGCCGCCCGTATCGATTTTTGCAATCACCCGCTGTTGATTAGGATCAATGGCGAACACTTCCCCTTTTTCTTCGCAAGTCACGTACACTTGGCCGTTGCTGGGATTCACGCCTACGCCTTCCGGTTCTTCCGATACTTTTATTTTCCCACGCGGTTGTCCTGAATCGAGATCAACAATCGAGGCGCTGGCGTCATCTTCGTTCGCGATGAAGGCAAATTTCCCGTCTTTGCTGATTGCGAACTGCTCAGGATCGGATCCGACATGCCAGCGATCGATTAATTTTCGGGTTGCTGGATCGATCACTGCCAAGCCGTCAGCGCGTTTATCTGCCGGCGCGCGGCTTTCATCCAAACCAGGCGCCATTCGCGGCGAACCGCTTAACGTAACAAACAAACGTTTTCCATCTGGTGTTGCGTGAATGCCTCGAGGTCGTTTGCCCACTGAAAACGTGCCGATGACGTCGTCAGTACTGCCGTCAATCACGGTCATGTCACCCGAACGTTCGTTGCTGACGAACACGAGGTAAGCTGGCGACTCGCCATGCGCCGCGCCAGAGACAAGGACGCAAACGATCCAAAGAACGAATGACTTACACATCGGTTCATTCTAATTCATTAATGCTTGTTCCGAAAATCGGTTTGCCCGTCACCTCAATTCTCTGCCCTCACGCGGTGCGAGGCGAACAATACCCGTCTGCTCACATGGCTAGACGCTCAATTCCTGTCACACCTTAGCTTTGCGAAGCCGGGTGGCATGTTGAATGTTGCCTCATGCATCCGCACGACAAGCTTTTCATTCCTGGACCAGTAGAAGTATCCGAACAAACTTGGGCGGCATTTTCCCGTCCGCTGATCGGGCATCGCAGCGAAGATTTCAAGAATCTTTACCGCGCCATTCATCCACGACTCCAGGCGTTGTTCGCAACAAAGCAGCCAGTGTTTTTATCCACGTCGTCGGCGTGGGGCGTAATGGAGGCATCCATTCGCAACCTCGTTAATCGTGGCGTGCTTTGCTGCATGTGCGGCGCGTTTTCGGATAAGTGGTTCGATGTTGCCAAACGATGCGGAAAAAATGGCGAACCGCTTCAGGTCGAATGGGGCAGGCACATCGACCATAAAGACCTGGATCGGCAGCTGGCCACAGGAAAATTTGATGCTGTCACGCTGACCCACAGCGAAACTTCCACCGGCGTGATGAATCCGCTCCCCGAAATTTGCTGCGTTCTTGCCAAGTATCCTGATGTCGCGCTCATCGTTGATACCGTCTCTTCGTTTTCCGCCGTGAAGATCGAGATGGACGCGCTGGGCGTCGATGTGATGCTCACTGGCGCGCAGAAGGCCCTCGCGCTGCCACCGGGCTTTTCGTTATTCTCGGTTTCGGAAAAAGCGTTTGCACGCGCAGAGAAAGTTCCTGGTCGCGGATTCTACTTCGATTTCTTGGAGTTCAGGCGTGAGCAGCAGCAATGGATGACACCCAGCACCCCGAGCATCGGGCATATTCACGCGCTCGAGTTTAAGCTGGGCGAAATTTTTGACGAAGGTTTGGAGGTGCGTTACGCCCGTCACGCCCGTACAAATGCGCTCGTGCACGATTGGGTGCGCCGCACAGGATTTGATTTCTTTGCGGAGGAAGGTTTTCGCACAAAAACGCTGACGTGCGTGAAAAACACCAGGGGGATCGACGTGCTGGACTTTGCCCGGAGATTACGAGCGAAACATCATCTGGTGATCGATCCTGGATACGGGAAAATTCGCGGTCAGACTTTTCGCCTGTCGAACATGGGCGACGAAACCGAGGAAACTGTTTCGCATTTGCTCGCCTGCCTCGACGATGTTCTGTAGGGGAGGCTGTCAGCTTCTCTTGGCAGCCTTGTATGCCGGCAATCCAAGCATCTCAATTAACGAAGGTCTATCGCACCTACCGCAAGGAGCGTGGACTTTGGGGAGCGGTGAAAGGCCTTTTGTGGCGGCGCTACGATGAAACGCGAGCAGCTGACCAGGTTTCGTTTCAAATTGAGGAAGGGGAGTTCGTAGGATTTCTTGGCCCGAACGGCGCTGGAAAAACTACTGTGCTCAAAATGCTCTCCGGTCTGCTGAACCCGACTTCCGGCGAGGCGCGTGTGCTGGGCTTTGTCCCCTGGGAAAGACGCAATGAGATGAAACGGCAGTTCAGTTTGCTAATGGGACAAAAAAACGCCTTGTGGTGGGATCTGCCTGCGCAGGAATCGCTCGAACTGAATCGTGCGATTTACGGCATCGACCGCGACCGGTTTAAGAACGTCGTGGACGGCTTATCGGAGCTTTTGGACGTGCGGGACAAAATGAACGTGATGGTGCGCGAACTTTCGTTAGGCGAGCGAATGAAGATGGAGTTGATCGCTGCGCTTATTCATGAGCCCCGTGTGCTATTTCTTGATGAGCCCACAATTGGTCTGGATGTGGTGAGCCAAAAACGAGTGCGGGAATTTCTGCGAATATACAATGAGCAACATCGCATCGTGACTCTGCTCACGAGTCATTATATGCAAGACATCGAAGAGCTGTGTCACCGAGTGCTGGTGATCGACCACGGCAAAATCTTTTTCGATGGACCGCTCTCGGAAATCGTTGATCGCTTCTCAGGTTATAAGATTCTGAGTCTTACTTTTGAAAATGAAGCAATACGCGATCTGTCCCAATTTGGCGAAATCATCGAGCAAACGCCGGTT
>DASTMV010000161.1:0-8459 GCA_035713885.1 Candidatus Udaeobacter sp.
TCCACACCTTGTTCGGCCTGTTCGATTAACGTGTCCCGATAAATTTCCCAACTGAGCTCCTCAGCGCGACCGCCGACCTTCTCCAACGCCTGATAAATCGGCACCGTGCCGATGGGCACGGGACTATTGCGAATGATCCATTCACGCGTTGCATGAATGTTCTTGCCCGTGCTGAGATCCATCACCGTGTCGGCTCCCCATTGGGTGGCCCAGCGCATTTTTTCGACTTCTTCCTCTATCGAAGACGCAACCGCGCTGTTGCCGATGTTGGCGTTGATTTTTACCAGGAAATTGCGGCCGATAATCATCGGTTCGGCTTCCGGGTGATTGATATTTGCAGGGATGATTGCGCGACCGCGAGCGACTTCATCGCGGACAAACTCTGGTGTGATTTCGTGCGGAATGTTCGCCCCGAAGCTTTCGCCGCGATGTACGAAACGAAGATCATTTCGAAAAATGGCATCGGCATCGTGGCGACGGGCTGATTGGTTCATTGGCTGGAAGTCCATACCGCGTTCCCGAATGGCAATGAATTCCATCTCGGGGGTAATGATTCCCTGTCGTGCGTACCAGAGCTGCGTGACGGGATGGTCTGCCGAAGCGCGAAGAGAACGGTTCCTTGCCGCTGCTTTTAATTGGTTGCGATTGAGAGTGGAGAGACTATCTCCGTTTTTCTCACTGGATGTTCGATGTTTATGCGAAAGGAATCCATCAACCATCGATTGAACAATTCTTCCCTCGTATTGCTCCACATCGCCGCGGTCGTGAATCCATTGAGCGCGCGACGACGGCAAACCTTGTGTAACGTCGCCATGAAAATCGGGATCGCCCCATGAACCACTCGTGTCGTAAACACGCACCGGTTCGTTGATTTCAATCTCGCCGTTCAACGATTTCGTTGGCGAGAGCGCGATCTCTCGAAACGGTACTCGAATCTCTTTATACAGCGTGCCTGAGACGTAAATCTTCTTCGAATTTGGAAGGGATTTGCTGACAGAATTTACAGAATTTCCGCCGTTTAGTTTTTTTGTGGTCATTTTGTCCATTCTGTTGATCTATCTGAAACAAAAGAGCCATGCGCGGTCACACGCATGGCTAACATTTTCAGTGCGGCATCGGACCCTTACTCCCTTCGGTGGCATTACCCACATCAGGTTCAAGGGGTCTCCAGCATCACACCGGACTCTCAGCCATTGCGGCTCCCCCGCAGCTTGCTTCTTCGTCAGAATAGGACTGGCCCGAACGAAGTCAACGGCTCCGCTTCGCTCCGCCGTGTTGAACTGTAATTCGTTGAAGCGTTGAACCGCTTGCCGCCGCTAATCGTTAGGCCGCTAATAGCCTGCTGCCGACTTGATGTTTGTATGGAAAATCGCGAGCCAGTTGTTGCCTTCCTTTTTCCAGACGCTGCCGGCGTTGTAAGTGCCGGACATATCCTTGCCATCATATGTGCCCTCGAGTTTCACCGTGTAGGTAGCCACGATCACGTCCTTCTCATCAGAAAAGATATCGTAATCGCTGATGGCAAACGATTTCATGTCCCACTTTTTCATGTCCTCCAATTCCTTCTGCATATTGGAGAAGCCCTCGTCGAAAACGCCGCGAAAATCCTTGTCGACGACTTTTTTGAAGGCTGCTTCGTTTTTATCTTTGAAAGCCTGCCACGCGGCTTTTTCCTTTGCTTCCATCGCAGCTTTGTCAGGCGTCGCCGCTTTTGAAACAGCGATTGTCGCGAGCAGGGCTGTCATTAAGTAAATGATTTGCTTGTTCATAAGTCCTTTCGTTAGGGTGAGTACAAATCATGCTCTGTAATCAAGGAGTCCGTCAAGGCCAATCACGTGATCCAAAGTGCTAACGTCAACCGTGTTGAAAACGTGTTCTCAAGGAACGATCGGTACGGATTCGATAGACGACCTTTTTGCGGGAGTTGAAGTCTGTTGCGGCGGAAGAAAAGCAGATCTGCCGACCAGCTCGATCAAGCTTGAGTCGGCTTCCTTCACATTGCCGTCCGAAACAACTGCATCATTCGGCGCGGATTTCGCCTCACGACGGTAATCGGCAACAATCATAGGTGGCTGCTTCTTGATCGGCAGCGCCCTGTAATTTTCAATTCCTATCCCGATCGCCCCCGCGAGTTTGGTGCGCCAATCTTTGTTCGCTATCAATTTACTTTCTCCACCTTGCGTCAGGAATCCACCTTCGATCAATACGGCTGGAACTTTTGTCAGTCGCAGCACCGCGAATCGGGCGCGCTTGATTCCGCGGTCGTATTCGGGGAGGTGTCCGAGAAGCGAATGATAAATACACGTCGAAAGCGCCAGACTTTGCGCATCTACCAAACTCCCTGGTTGCGTGTTCGCAAAACTGGCGGCCACGATGCTCTCGGAGGTTGAAGGCGCACCGCGCGGTGTAAACGAGAAAATTTCAAAGCCGGTGGCATTCGGATCGTCATTCGTCGCGTTGAAATGAATGCTGACAAAAATTGAATTGGGCGCACCATTAGCGATTTTTGCGCGCACTTCCAATGGCACAAAATAATCGCCCTCGCGCGTCATTACTACTCTTAGTCCCTTGGCCTGCAAAAGCGGACGGAGTTTTCGCGCCACATCGAGAGCAAAATCTTTTTCCGCTCCATAACGACTCACCTGCCCCTTGTCATAACCGCCATGCCCGGGGTCCAGCACGACAGTCTGAACCTTGCCCAGGTTTGGAACCCGGTGCGGCCGGACGAGCGGCTCGATCGTTTTTGCCACATCAGTGCGCGAGATCAGAAAATTTCCCGCCTGCTCGACGACGGGAAAGCACAGCCAGCTTCGGGCGCCATTGATGACTGCTTCACGACTGCCGCTAACAAATTCGAGTGGATGATCTGCCGAGTCCGATTGTATTTTCGCTCCCGAAGGGACGACTTCTGCAGGCAATCCGTAAAATTTGGAGATATTATCTACGCTCAGGTAGTCCTGTCCATTAACCTTGATCACCCGCCACTCCGGAGCGGCGATTGCGATCGATGATGTGAGAACGAAGCTAGTGAGGACAAACACGAGAACCGACCAACGCTTCACCGAGAGGGGCATTCCTGCGCGTATATTATCGAAAGTCGCGTTCACCTCAAGGAGTGACGGCCGCGGCGCCAGCAAACACCAATTGACTTGCTGCTTTTTCGCGCTAAACACCGGAAATGTTTTGCCCCGTTCGACGAACCGCTGGCGGTTTCATTGCATTGTTCGTCGCGTTTGCATTGATGCCGCACCCAACTGAGGCCGCTCCGCAAAACACAAGATTTCCAAAATGTTGCGTGTGGCGCGTGACCAATGCCAAAGCTCCATTCTATCTCGTCGGCTCGATTCACGCCCTTAGCAGAAAAGACTATCCATTACCCAAGCCGTATGAGATCGCGCTGAACAACAGCCACCGGTTCGTGTTTGAATTCGATCCCACCCGCGGCTCAGAGTTCCAGAGGAAATTCGAGGCAGCCGCTAAATATCCGCGGGGACAAGACCTCCGCTCGAAAATTAGTCCCGAACTACTGGCATGGCTTCGTAAAAACATGTTCACCATCATACCCGAGGGTCGCGGTGGAAAAGGCGAACAGCTCGGTAGCTTTGATAGCCAGCTACATTACAAGCCGTGGTGGATTGCGCAGCATTTGGCAGCGCCAGCTGCATACAGTAAGACATCAGCGTCGCACGGGCTGGATAACTATTTCGTGGATAACGCCCTGAGAACGGGAAAAGAAATCGGCGGACTGGAATCCGTTACCGAACATGTCGCAGTCATGGGTGGGTTGTCCGATCGAGATGGCGAATTCATCCTGCAGGATGCCCTGAGTCAACCGGACAATGGCGAAAAGGAATTCAGCAGGATGTACAAAGCGTGGCGCAAGGGCGATACCAGCGCGCTTTGGGCAGGCGATGCACATCTTCGGACAAAGGCGCCGAAGATCGCGGCGCGTTTTGTTGATGATCGCAATGTAAAATGGATACCGCGGATCGAAGCGGAATTGAAAGCCGGCAAGCCGACGGCAATTGTGGCAGGCGCTCTCCATTTTTCCGGTCCTCACAGTGTGGTCGCCCTATTGCAAGAACGCGGCTACAAAATCGAGCAGTTGTAACGGCAGCTTCAAGTAGGTTATTTGGGCGCAACGCCGAAATTAGTACGCGAAATGCGTTTCCCAGATTTGACTTCGTCGCCTTCAACGAAAAAGCGTATAGACGGTCTAATCCGCATTTGAACGGTTCGGAACCAATTACTTTGTTCTCAAGACTATGAAGTTACTCATCCCGATCAGCGCTTCGCTTTTTTGCACACTGGGTGTATTCGCCCAACCGCACCCGTCGCCTGAAAATAGTCCGCCACCGATTGATCCGTCGAACTTCGACACCTCGGTGAAACCATCGGACGATTTCTTTCTTTACGCGAACGGCGGTTGGATCAAGCGGACCGAGATCCCGCCGGAGTACACGCGCTGGGGAAGCTTTAACGAGTTGATCGAGCGTAATAACGACGCACTTCATGACATTGCGGAGAAAACGGAGAGCACAAAAGTCGATCCGCGAATGGCGCCAGAAGCACAAAAGGTCGGCGATTTCTACGCAAGCGGGATGGACGAGAAAACAATCGAAGCCATGAGGACCAAGCCGCTCGATGAGGAGTTCAACGCCATCGCCGCTATTAACGACCGCAGTGCATTGCTGAGGGAAATCGCCCATCTTCATTCTATTGGACTGGACGTGCTGTTTAATTTCGGGTCACAGCCCGATTCGAAAGACAGCACACACGAGATTGCACAGGCGACTCAAGGCGGGCTCGGTTTGCCGGACCGCGATTATTATACAAAGACAGACGCGGCTTCGAAGAAGTTGCGTGACCAATATGTCGATCACGTCGCCAAGATGCTGACACTGCTGGGCGATCCTGCATCGAAAGCGCAGGATGAAGCCAAGAAAATCCTGGCACTAGAGACGAAGCTCGCCGAGGCATCGCGCACGCGCGTCGAATTGCGTGATCCGCAAAAGAACTACAACAAAATGCCCGTGCAACAGTTGCAAAATCTGACGCGGGATTGGAATTGGGGCGATTACTTCAAAGCGATCAACCTGCTCGCGCCGCAGGACGTCAATGTTCATCAGCCTGAATTTTTCAAAGCAGCCGATCAGGTATTCAAACAAACACCGCTGGATGATTTCAAAGCCTATCTGCGATGGCACCTGATCGACGCAACCGCGTCGGACCTCTCAAAGGATTTCGTGGATGAAGATTTCAACTTCAAAGAGCGGACCTTGCGTGGCGCGCAGCAGATCAAACCACGTTGGAAGCGCGTGATCGAATCCGAAGACGGCTCGATTGGTGAGGCGCTGGGCAAACTCTATGTCGCGTACAATTTTCCTCCGGAAGCAAAAGCTCGCGCGCTCGAGATGGTAAACAACTTGAAGGAAGCGCTGGCGGACCGGATCAAAACGCTCGATTGGATGGATCAACCCACCAAAGAGCAGGCGCTGAAAAAACTCGCTGCGATGGGAGTGAAGATCGGTTATCCCGACAAGTGGCTCGATTATTCGCTGCTGCCGATCGACCGTGGCGCCTACGTCTTGAATGATATGCGCGCCGCGCAATTCCAAACGACGCGTGAGCTGAACAAGATTGGGAAACCGGTCGACCCCACCGACTGGGGCATGACACCCCCTACAGTAAACGCGTATTATCAACCGAACCGTAACGAAATTGTTTTCCCGGCCGGCATTTTGCAGCCGCCTTTCTTCTACGCAAGCGCGGATGACGCCGTGAACTACGGCGCGATCGGTGCTGTGATCGGACACGAAATGACCCATGGTTTCGACGATCAGGGGCGTCAGTTTGATGCGAACGGCAATTTGCGTGACTGGTGGTCAAAACAATCAGCCGACGAATATAACAAGCGTCGCAAAGCAGTCGTCGCTCAATACAGCGCGTATGAAGCCTTGCCGGGACTGCACGTAAATGGCGAGCTCACGCAGGGTGAAAACATCGCGGACATCGGTGGCCTGAAACTCGCCTACGCAGCCTTGCAGAAAGCGCTGGCAAAACATCCCGAAGAACGCACAAAGGAAATTGACGGTTTCACGCCAGAGCAACGTTTCTTCCTCTCATTTGCTGCGATCTGGCGATCGAAGATCCGCGACGAAGACCAAAAGTTGCGACTCACCACCGATCCGCATTCGCCGGCACGATTTCGCGTGAATGGCCCGTTGTCCGACATGTCGGAATTTCAACAGGCGTTTAATATCCCCAGTGGCTCGCCAATGGTTCGCCCCGCGGACAAGCGCGTAAATATCTGGTAGGGCGATCGACCTCAATCGCCGGGCGGTTCAGGTGAACCGCCGCCGCCAGGTCGTTCTCCGCTTTCTTGTTATCCCGAGCGAAGTCGAGGGATTTCTGGAATTACTGACCGCGTTATTCTTTCGCAATTTTACCGCCCCAGGAAATGATTTTTGCCTTCGTGCCGGCGGCTTCAGCTTCCTTGATATTACCGACACGATTGTAAAAGAGGGAAAGACTCGTCCAGCCAATCTGATCGTTAGGCCGCAGTTCCACCGCTTTCTTGCCAGCTTCGATGGCTTCCTCGAATCGCCCAAGCTTCATCAGCGCCATGCCGAGGGCGTGCCAGCCATCGAAAAAATTTGTATCGAGCTGTACGCATCGTCGGTACTTTTCCACCGCACTGCTCAAATCGCCAACAGCGACGTCGCCGCTGGCTTGGTCAAAAATTTTATCAATAGAGTGCTCTGCCATGTCGAGAGAAGCGAGAAACTACTAAATTACTGCCACTGCTGTGCGAAAAACAGATAGGAACTGAGATTCGATTCGCTCAGAATGATATCAGAACTGTGTTCAGTGTTATTCGTGTCGATCCGATTATCCCTTCTTAAATTCCAATCCTGCAGCTTGCTGCCGATCGCGCAGCCATTCGACGAGAACGATTCGCTCTTTGTTCTCAACGATTCTCTTTTCAAGTTTTTCCTTCTTCTCGCCCGCATTCGCGCCGGCGAGCGACTCTCGCCTCTCCAGAATTGCAACAAATCCGTCCGTGCCAGAAGGCACAAAATCGCTGACCTCGCCCGCATTCAATAACGCTACGGCATCTTTTACGGCAACCAGTTCAGATGACTGCGTCTTTTGCTCCTTATCCGACTTCTGTTGTTCTTCATCGATCAATGAAAAGGGCGGGAGCTTCTCAGGTTTTAGATCGGCTTTTTGGACTGCAGCCTCAAGCGGTTGGCCTGATGTTTTTGCCTCCCGGAGTTGCTGTACTATTTCCGAGCCTTTGGTCGACATTAATTCCTTCGACCGCGTCTTCCTTAGCGCGTCGACGATCTTGGGCTTGGCTTCTTCGAGCGTGAGCGGCCGCGACTCGGTTGTCCCCGTAAGATGCAAAATGTAAAATCCATCCGCCACCTGGACAGGGTCGCTGTTCGGCTCCTGTACTGACAATTTGAAAGCCGTCGCGCCAAGCTGCGGATTGACCTTCAACTGCGGATCAGGATCGGCTGCGGCAAACTCGCCCGTCTCGTGTACTGGCATTTGGAATTTCGCTGCCGCTTGCTTGAAATCCGTGTCCTTCTGCAGTAGCGCCTGTGTAAAATCGGTTGCTCGATCAGCCAGTTTTTGTAATGCCTCGATCCGTTCCTTGCCGGTTAACTTCTTCTCCTCGTCTGTCATAGTCAGTTGAACAAATTCGACCTTGCGCTTTTCGTCGGTTTTGAGCTCCGATTTGTGCGCGTCATAATAGGTCTGCACGTCTTTGTCGTTGATCTTAATGTCCTTGTCGAAATCAGCCGACCGAAATCGAATAACGCTGACGTAAAGCTTGTCGTAGCCACGCTGAAACGTTTCATCCAGTTCGCCTTTTGGAACCGACACGCCAGCTGCCAAAAGATGTTGGATTTCATTCAGACAAATCTGATCGCGCACAACTTGTTCGATATGCTCCTCAGAGAGACCCAGCGGTGCCAGGCCGTTCTGCACAAGGGTATTGAGTCTGTTAATGTCGAAACCCGATTCACCTTGGAAAGCGGGAAGCTTGCGTACAACGTCGGCAATCTCCGAAGCGCTGGGACGAAGTCCAAGGCGATCTGCCTCGTGCCGCAGGACCAGCAGATTCACTATGAATTGGACGGCGGCCTGATTCTGGTTAAACCCGGAGCCTGCGGTCATCGTTCCGACAAAGTCGGACATGCCGAGCGCCTGCGCCAGACTGAGAAGCCGCGCAGTTTGCTGCGCTTCCAACGTCGAAATATCTCGATCGTAAATGCGAGCAAATTGATCCGCGCGTATCGCCCCGTAATCCGGCCGCTGGACAAAATAGAAAACGAACGGAATGGCGAGAATGGCGATCACGATCATCAGCCAGTCCTTATGCCTGCGCAGTAACTTCATCATAGCGGAGCAAAATTACCTGCGACCATCCTCAGCCGCAAATTTCT
>DASTMV010000162.1:0-23245 GCA_035713885.1 Candidatus Udaeobacter sp.
CGTCATAATTCTTTTCCGTAAAACACAAACACTGCCAGCAACGTGTAGATCACGGTGTAAAAAATTCCCAGCAATGCAGTCTTGATAAAGACGGCTGTCGAAATGGCGGTGCCGGCTACGATGTCGTCAACGAGGTTGAAAGCCTGCAAATCGGGAAAGAGTAGCGCCACGATCGCAAGAAACACGCGCGTCAACAGTCCACTGCCGTGCTCGTGCAACCAATACTCGCGGGCAGTGGCTTCCAAGTGTCCGATGAAATAAATAAAGACCATCACCACAATGGTAAAAATGGTTGAAGTGGCGAAAGTGGAAACAAACAGAGTGAGCGCAGTGAGCAGGCAGGCTTTTAGAAAGATAATGATGATCCCTGGAACAAGATCGGTGTTGAAGGCGGCTACTCGGACGGCGTGTAGAGCATCCGCGAGCTGATCCGGCGGCGCGCCAGCCATTTGCATGGCGGTGGCATGCAGAACTGCCTGTTCACGCATGTATAGGACGGCCAAAAAGGCCGCCACCATAATTAGTGTGCTGATCGCCAGCAATACCAGGACTCCCGCAATTTTCCCAATTACGTATTCGAACCGCGGCACCGGCTTCGCCAAAATGGTGTAAACAGTGCGGTCTTCGATATCCTGTGGCAGCATCCGGGCTGGGGCGACTATCGCGAGCAGCGAAGTGAAAATCGAGATCGCGCCAATCGAAACATCCTTCAGAATTTGGAATTCCTGCTGGAACGAGAACTGCGCCATGAAGATCGAGCTGCCGATCAACAGCAGCCCGAACATAAGCAGTACATAAAATACCTTCAGGCGCGTCAGCTCCGTTAACGTATTGCTTGTGATGGCGAGAATGCGTGACAAAGAAAAAGCCCGATGACGCTTCAAGGCGGTTGAACCGTTAAATGGCTCAAGTGTTGAAGCGGTTTCGCTGTCTATCATTTCTGTTTCCCAATTGGTTACTCGCGAGTCGTGGTTTTATCGTTTGCTCCGGTTGACTCCAGGAACAATCTTTCGAGCGTGGTGGTCGATTTTCGGCGCTCAAGCAACTTTGCCTTCGAGCGGCTCACGACAGACTCAATCTCGCGCATCAGCTCCTCGGAAGCACCGGCGATGACGAGCTCGGTTTGATCTTCGATCGCTATGAGCTCCTGTAAATACCCTTCGCGCACCAGCACGCCATCAGAGAGTATGCCGATGCGATCGCAAATTTCTTGCGCCTGCGCAAGCAAATGCGACGAAAGCAGCACGGTGATGCCACGCCGCTTCAGATCCATGATTAAATCGCGAATCTCGCGCGAACCAGCCGGATCGACCCCCGCGGTTGGTTCGTCCAACACCACCAGCCTCGGATCATGGATCAATGCTTGCGCAAGCCCGATGCGTTGCAGCATTCCCTTGGAATAGGTGGCCAGCCGACGCTCGCGCGCTTTATTTAACCGGACAAGATCAAGCAACTCGTTGACGCGGTTCTTCAATGCTGCGCCTTTCATTCCGCATAGGCGTCCGAAGAAACGCAGTGTTTCCTCGCCCGTCAGATACTTGTAGAAATAGGGATTCTCTGGCAAGAAACCGACTGCTTCACGGCTTTCGACCAAACGGCTGTCTCGCCCAAAAATTTCCGTGCGGCCGCACGTTGGCGAAACCAGGCCTAGTATAACTTTGAGCGTGGTACTCTTGCCTGAGCCGTTGGGCCCCAGGAGTCCATACACTTCGCCAGGTTCGATCCGAAGGCTGAGATCCTTTACAGCGATTACCCTGCGAGTGGGATGGAATGGGACAGGAAAGACCTTGGTTAGACCCTGAACAGCAATCGCCGAGCTAGTCATGGCGAATTTCAAATCCGCGCGCTGCGACCGGTTCCTTCAGCTTATTCTCAGTTTGTTCTCCGATCAGCGAGTGGAGTTCGCTTTGCGTGATCTGATCGAGAAAAGCACGTACTTCGCTATCCTCACCCGTAACTTGAAGTTCCACACGGCCGTCTGGCAGGTTGCGCACCCAACCGGTCACGTCGAAGCCCTTGGCGATGTGACGTACACTGAAGCGAAATCCGACTCCCTGGACCCGGCCTTCGTAGAATACCTGAAGCGAGATCATGACCTGCTCCAAGATACGCGATCCTAGATATCCAATGCCAGATCGCAAAGCGGTCCCGCACGAAATTCCAGCAACGAGCATCCCGTATCCAGAACCGAGCATCGTCTACTTGTACGAATAGACGAGACAAAAACTGCCTTCCTGGCCTTCAACCAGATCAATCGCGACAAAATATTGACCACTGTTCTCAGGCGCAAAACCGGCCGCCGCTTTTTCTCCATTGCTGTAATTCTCGGTGGTCATTTGCTTTCCGGCTTCATCATAAACGCTCACCGCGACTTTTTTTACCGGTTCCACCGTGCCCACAGAAAACCAATACTGGTTACCGGCGTAAAGGTTGACTGTGACTAACGAGTGATCGTGCTGTTTAAGCGTGCCGCACGAATGTCCGTCTCGAATTTTGAATCCGTCATTCGAAAACGCCCCGGCGACTTCGAGCGCATCTTTGCGCGCGTTCACCTCCGCATCTGTGTCCGCGCGCATCACAGCGCTCGTGCTGAGGGCAAAGATCCCAACGAATACAGTTAACCAATTTCTCATTTGGGCGGCTCCTTGCTCTCTATCTCTGTCGTAAGCTTGCCGACGGCGTCATTTATTTTTCGCACGTCCTCCACAGTCGGAACCTTGTCCTCTGGAAAGGAAACGAGTTTTTCGATGACGGTCAGTTGTTCGTTGACATGTTTGACCAGCAGGTCCTGGCGTAACTCAGGCGACATTTCATTGAGCTTTGATTGCAAGAAACGAACCAGGCCTGGTTGGCGAAGCACTCTCGCGGCAGACTCGCTGTAATTTTTCACGATTGCACCGGTGACCACCTGTGTGCCGCGGATCCATCCCCCAAGAGTCACCAGGACGACGAGATCCTGGTCGGCATGCGACTGCATCGATGATTTCACCTCATTTTGGGTCGCTTCCAGTTCTTCCTGCAGCGTGTCCCATTCGTTGTGTTCGGCAAATTCATTGATGCTGTTACCCCGGCCAAGCAGTTGCTCGCTCACCCCGAGGGCCTTTCCAAGCTTTATAATGTCGGATCCGATATTTTTGACCTGCTGTCCGTCCTTGGCTTCGATTGCGATGAATCCATCGGCGACCAGACCGCCGAGGTTTAGCGCGATCTGCGCGCGATCGCTGTAAGTCGTCGGTATTGGCCCGCGGTATTGAGCGGACCAATTTATTTTCCCCGCCTTGCCAAGCGCCGCAAAAAGCTCACCGGGCGTCGGGATGGTGATCGCATCAGTCCTGGTAGCTTTCGCGATTTGATCCGATGAAAGACGTTGTGGTTCCCCGGCCGCGGAAGCGCAAGTAGCAGCGAGCAATGCCAGCATGGCAGGTGCAAGGAAACGAAACATCGCGAAGATTATGCGCGCCTCAGCCAAATTGCCAATCGGAATCTCTCAGATGATTGCAATGCCAGTTGGATCGCCAGAAGTCATTTGCCTCGTATAGCGAAAGCTGTTCTAGTCGGCGCAGAAACCTATGGGGCGCACCAGCATTAGCCATATTCATGCCCGCGAAATCCTGGATTCACGCGGAAACCCGACAATTGAAGTCGATGTGCGTGTCGAAAGCGGAGCCTTCGGACGGGCCGCTGTTCCTAGCGGAGCAAGCACAGGCGAACATGAAGCATTGGAGCTGCGCGACGGCGACAAGAATCGGTTCGGAGGCAAAGGCGTGAGAAAAGCGGTTGGTAATGTTAACCAAAAAATCGCGCCCGTTCTCAAAGGGCTTGATGCGCGCGACCAGGCGCATATCGACAACAAATTGATCGAGCTTGACGGCACCGCGATCAAAAAAAATCTCGGCGCCAATGCAACGCTCGCCGTTTCGCTGGCAATTGCCCATGCCGCGGCAGCGGCACAAAACGAACCGTTGTTTCGCTATCTCGGCGGACCCCTGGCGCAAGTGCTTCCGGTGCCGATGATGAACATCCTGAACGGCGGCGCGCATTCGGATGCGCCGATTGATTTTCAGGAATTTATGATCGTTCCGCGCGGCGCGCCCAGTTTTTCTGAAGCGCTGCGCTCCGGCGCCGAGGTCTATCACGCGTTGAAATCTGTGCTCAAAGCGCGGCATCTTTCCACGGCAATCGGTGATGAGGGCGGATTTGCGCCGCACCTCAATTCCGCAGAGGACGCATTGGAATCGATTTCGGCAGCGGTCGAGAAGGCGGGTTATAAACTTGGCGATGAAATCTTCATCGCGCTCGATCCCGCGGCGTCGGAATTTTATGACAACGAAAAAAACCTCTACGTGTTCAAGAAATCCGATGGATCGGAAAAGACCGCCGAAGAACTAGTCGATTACTATGCCGACCTTTGCGAGCGGTTTCCCATCATCTCGATTGAGGATGGTTGCGCCGAGGATGATTGGGATGGTTGGAAGAAACTAACGAAAAAACTCGGCGGCAAGATCCAATTAGTCGGCGACGATCTTTTTGTCACTAACGTGGAATTTCTCCGAAGAGGAATTGCCGAGCGCGTAGGCAATTCTATTTTGATCAAGGTAAATCAGATCGGCACGCTTAGCGAAACCCTGGCGACTATTGAGCTGGCAAAGGCAAACCGCTATACGACGGTGATTAGTCATCGCTCCGGTGAGACCGAGGACACGACCATTGCCGACATCGCGGTAGCGACCAACTCCGGACAAATTAAGACCGGCGCACCGTGCCGAAGCGACCGCGTGGCAAAGTACAACCGGCTTTTGAGAATCGAAGAAGAACTTGGTGACAAAGCCAGGTACGGCGTTACAATCGGCTGAAGTGGAGCATGGTTATGCTGATTTCCGCGCGCGTCGCGAAGCCACCGTCTGGCAGCGACTGAACCGGATTCTAATCGTTCTACTCATCATCGCGATATGGCTGGTGATCGTGAGTCTTTTTGTGCCGCCGTACAAGAAACTGATGCAGAGCCGCTCCGAGATTGACAATCTTCAGCAAGCGGTCAACGAGCAACAGAGTTTGCTGGCGCGACAGAATCGCGAGGTCACATTGCTCAAGACAGATGTCAGCTATCTGGAGACTATTGCGCGCGATCGCCTAGATCTGATGAAAGAAGGCGAAACAATCTTCCGTCTGGAAACGTCGCGCGCCAAGTTGAATCCCATCGCACCGGCGCCGAAGTAGGATTCCAGCTCTGGGAAGCGCAGGCCGCGGTGCGCAACGCGGTAACTTGGGTGGTAAATGTCCGATAAGGTTTCCCGCAAAATAGGCTGATGTCTGCTGGTCTCCACACAGCAGAAGCGCAGCGACGCCTTTGCCATTGTGATGAATTGAATTATTTTTTCTCCATGCCAACCGAAACCTCTATTCCAGATGCTGAAGATCTGAAATCGCGCGTGCGCGAGTTGCGGAGGTTTCTTTGACGTCGAACAGCTCCAGAAAACACTGACGGCTATCGAAACACGAATGGCCGCGCCCGATTTTTGGTCAAATCGGGAGCGCGCTCAAGCTGATATTGAGGAAGTTTCCCGACTCCGTTCGTTGATCAATCCTTTTCAGGAATTGGAACGTGAGATTGAAGATTTCAGTGCGCTCCAGGATTTGGCTGCGGAAGAAACCGATCCGACGCATCGCACCCAGGCAGAGAAAGAACTGGCGGCCGAACATGATCGCCTGGCTCACAAGTTGGATGAGTTCGAACTGCGGCAGTTTTTTTCCGGCGAAAACGATCGCGCGAACGCGTTTCTCACGATTCATTCCGGCGCAGGCGGCACGGAGTCCTGTGATTGGGCTGACATGTTGCTCCGGATGTACCAGCGTTGGATTGAGCGCGGCGGGTACAAATCGCAAACGGTAGACGTCCAACAAGGCGAAGAGGTCGGCATTAAATCTGTAACTCTGCTGGTGACCGGCGAGTACGCTTATGGGCATCTGCAGACCGAGCGGGGTGTGCATCGGCTGGTGCGAATCTCGCCTTTCGACGCGAATAAGCGCCGGCATACATCATTCGCCAGTGTCGATGTTGTGCCTGAAATTGCCGACAGTGCTCCGGTTGAAATTAATCCGGCCGAACTGGAGATCGACACGTTCCGCAGCGGCGGCAAAGGCGGACAGAACGTGAACAAAGTTGAAACTGCGGTGCGAATCTTGCACAAGCCCAGCGGAATTGTGGTCGCCTGCCAGGCGGAGCGCAGCCAGGGACGAAATCGCGAGCTGGCGATGAAAATGTTGAAAGCGAAACTCTATCAGCTGGAAGCAGACAAGAAACGTGCTGAGATGGAACGGCAATATGGCGAGAAAGGCGAAATCGCGTGGGGAAATCAAATTCGCTCGTATGTCTTTCAGCCGTATCAAATGGTGAAAGATCACCGTACAGGCGCCGAGACGAGCAGTGTGCAAGCCGTGATGGACGGTGATATCGACATGTTTATCCAATCCAAATTACGAGGCGAAAAAAACACAAAGCGCGAGGCGAGTGAGTAGGTGGAACGCGACCTCCGGGCGCGTTGGGTGGAGCCGACAGTTTCAAGGAGAACTTGCGCTTTCGGCGAGTGGATGCCATCGAGCTCGGAGAGCTCGATCCAGCTTGATTACTACAACGCGCTCAGCTGACATCGCGGCTAGCGTCGCCATGCATCAGCTTCAATCGAAATCGTGCGTCAAATTCCCCGCCGTTGTGCGCACTGCAACAGGCCAGACATGCCACCGTGCGCTTGATCTTGCGCACGCGAGGAAAATCGCGGTGGCAATTGGGACAGCGATAAACGAAACGCGGTGCATAACTTTTTGCTGGAAACGGCAGGGTGTGGCAGCGTTTTTCACCGATGATTCCCAAATCCCGGCAAGCCTCCTGCCACTCGGCCCCGTGCGGCGAAATCCGCCGCCGGCCTGCGCGAAATTGCGCGAGGATATGTGCGAGTTCGTGAAGCAAGGTGTGCTCGATTTCTTCCGCGTGCGCAACCAGTAGCGGGTTCAACGAAATAACCTTCTGGCGATAATCTGCGCGGCCTGCGGCTGTTTTTAGTCGGGGATTCCATTCAACGCCAAGTTGGGGCGCGATGCGATTTGCGCCTAACGAGCATAACAGTTGACGCGCTTTTGCTTCAAGACCGGCGTCGCGTCTTGATACGACACCAGATCCCTCGTAGTGCGATTTGGTCGTCCGCCTCTCCGTCAGCGAGAGGAATGAGGTGAGGGGATCTGTAGTCTGAAACGTGAATTCGAGTTGCCTAAGCAACGGCATATTCGCGCGCGTCTCTGGTTCGCTTGGCGATCCGCTGAAACGCGCTGCTAACGGCATCGATCTCTTCCGCGGTTGTCCATTTACCCAACGAAAAACGAATCGCCGATCGGGCGCGTTCCACCGGCAGTCCCATCGCGATCAAAACATGTGAAGCTCTCACTGATCCAACCATGCAGGCAGATCCACTTGAGGCACAAATCCCTTCCAGGTCCAGCGCCATCAACATCGTTTCCGAGTCAATGCGGGTAAAACTCACATTGAGTGTATTCGTAAGCCGGCGAACAGGGTCGCCGTTTTGCTGCGCCCCGGGAAAATTCTCTGCGATGGTTTTCCACAGTTGGTCGCGCAACTGGGCTCTCCGTTCCTGTTCCGTCTTGCGATCGCGCATTATCCATTCCGCGGCGGCAGCCATTCCGGCGATGCCCGCCACGTTTTCCGTCCCCGGTCGCCGCTGATTTTCATGTGAGCCGCCGAACATGATTGGCTGGATCGGTAGACCGGCGCGGAGACAAAGAAAACCTGTGCCCTTTGGTCCATAAAACTTGTGTGCCGCAAAACTCGCGACATCTACCAGAGAAACATCGACATCCATTTTTCCAAAAGCCTGGACCATGTCGCTGTGAAGCAAAACGCCGCGCTCTCGACAAATCTCTGAGATTTCGCGCATTGGCTGGATCACGCCTGTCTCATTGTTGGCGCTCATAATCGAGACAAGTTTTGTATCGGAACGAATCGAATCCCGGAGCTGATTGAGATCGATGATTCCATTCTCGGAAACGCTCAACCACGTCACCTCAAAATTTTCCTGCTTTTCGAGGTATTCGACTGGATTCAGCACAGCACGATGTTCGGCTTTGTTCGAGATGATATGCCGGCTGCGTGACGATGAGGAGCGCGCCATGCCGAACACGGCGAGGTTGCACGACTCGGTTGCGCCGCTGGTGAAAATAATTTCGCCTGGCTTCGCCTTCAGCAACCCGGCAAGCACGTCGCGGGCATTATCAACTGCCGCCCGCGCCTCGCGGCCGGCGGCGTGCACGCTCGATGGGTTACCAAATTTTCCGTCGAGGTACGGCAGCATCGCCTCGCGCGCGGGAGTGCATAGTGGTGTGGTGGCGTTGTAATCGAGATAAATCATCGGCCTTTAGTGTTGCTCATCCGTGAGGAATTCGCCAGCACAGAGACGCCGCGGTGCAGAGTTCGGTTGCCGCTGAGTGGCTGTCTACCTGGATTCCTGCTTTTGAATCTCACCTCTTGTGGCGGCGGGCTTGCGCTTCCGCTTCGGCACAACGCGAACTTCTTTCTCTTCGTAATAGACAAGCGAATTCGGCGGCACGCTCTTCGTCAAAAAAACATTGGCGCCGATCGTGGAATTGGCGCCAATCACAGTGTCGCCGCCCATGATCGTCGTTCCCGCGTAAATGCAAACGCCATCTTCAATCGTCGGGTGGCGCTTTTTCCCGCGCAACGCTTTCCCCGCTGCGAGTGAGCGTGCGATAAACGACACGCCCTGATAAAGTTTCACGTGCGATCCGATTTGCGTCGTCTCACCCACAACGACGCCGGTGCCGTGATCGATAAAGAAATCGGAGCCAATTTGCGCTCCCGGATGAATATCGATCCCGGTGCGACTGTGCGCCCATTCCGTCATAATCCGCGGGATTAACGGCACTTTGCCGTAGAGCAGATGCGCCATTCGATAGACTGCGATTGCTTCAAGTGAAGGATACGCGAGGACGATTTCCTCATAACTTGTGGCGGCTGGGTCGCCTTCGTAAGCTGCGTCGATGTCCATCCAAAGCATTCGGCGCACCGACGGTAGCTCTTTGAAAAATTCAGTTACCACTTGTTCAGCTTTTGTCTCCGTCGCTCTGTCCGGCGGGATTGCGCCGAGGCTTCTGCAGATTTCCGTTTTTAGCCGGGCGTGCAAATGTCTGACGCGGATGCGGGTGGTGTCGGCCAGATCTTCGGAGTTCATCAGCGGTTCGCTTCGGAAACCAGGAAACATCAGACTCATGAGCTCCGCGCAGGCTGCTTCGATGGATAAACGCGAAGGAAGACTGGCGGCTGCGGCGAGATAATTGATCCCGCCGGTTTCGCCGTAGGTTTGAAGCAGTTCCTCAACCGCGTCGCGCGTCTTGGTAGCCATCAGGCCAAATATGCGTCGGCTAGACGCGAAAAAAAGTCAAAGTGTGGGGCCTTCGGCCAGATGTTGAAACGTTAAAAAGTTGAACCAACTGTATCGCTCGATTGCGGTTGCCTAACAAATCCAGGAGGGCGGACTGGAGCTACCTGCCTCACTCACCGCGCGCCTGGAGCCATTGCAGGGCAAAGCGGGCGACTTCGCGTGAGTTTTTCAGGTCGAGTTTGTCTTTAATGTGTGCCCGGTGTGTCTCGATTGTCTTCGGGCTCAAATGCAATAGATCGGCGATTTGACGCACTTCATTGCCTTTGCCGATTAATTCGAGGACCTCCAATTCGCGGTCGCTTAGCCGCTCCACCGCGTCCACTTCGCCTTCGGCGCTTCGATGGGCAAATTTTGTGATGACCTGAGCAGCCATCACCGGGCTGAGATAAGGCCGTCCATTGAGCACCTCGTGCATGGCCTGAACGACATTTGCCATGGCTTCATGTTTCATGACGTAACCGTCGGCTCCCGCGCGCATCGCCCGTAAAGCGTAAAGTGATTCATCATGCATCGAGAGCACCAGAATCGGGAGTTTTGAAAATTCCGCGCGGATGTTCTTGATCAGTTCGATACCGTTTGCGCCTGGCAGACTAAGATCAACAATCGCAAGGTCGGGAAGGAACTTCCGGATCAAGTCCATCGCTTCCGACGCATTGGCGGCTTCTCCGCAGACGGCGAATGATTTGTCGGAATGAATGAGTTCCTGCAGGCCTTTACGAAATAACGGGTGATCGTCCACGATCACGATTCGTTTTGGTTCCGGCGGATCGGATCTGGCGTTCTTACTGGTTGAACGTTCGGCCTGCATTCAGTTCCACTACCTATCTTTGAACATACCGCATGGTGAGCAATTGATTCCTGTCAGGGTCTGCTACGGATTCGTTGCCCGATGTCGTATCAGATGCCGCAAAGTTCGGTCACCTGCCACTGTCGCCGTTGGAACGTTTGCCGCCTCTTGAGCTGACGTATCGCCATTTCGCATTCTCTTCGGTTTCGGGCCTGCATGGGGCACATGGCATGATACACGCGTGCCAGCGCCGTTTGGTGGAGAATCAATTTCTAACCGTCCACCCATCAACTGAGCGCGGTATTTCATGATGTGATAACCCAGTCCCTGCTGCGGCTTAAGCGGTTCGGGAAACCCGATTCCATCGTCGATCACCCGCAAAATCGTTTCCTGCCGTGATTGTTCCAGCCTGACTATGATTTGCCGCGCCCGGGCGTGTTTGTTTGCGTTGATGACCGCTTCGCGCGCGATCCGATACAGATGTGCTGCAGCGGCATCATCGCTGATTTGAAACGAAGACTTCACTTCCAGCCGGCAGGGAGTTCTCCAGAATTCCCGATCAACCAGATCTCGCAAAGCGATAACCAGCCCGGGGGCATCCACATCAGCCCGGTGCAATGCGCGGGAGAGATTGCGCGTGTCCACCGCTGCAGCGTTTACCAGCGTGGCGATTTTCTCTATATCAGCTGCGTCGATGACGCGATGTTGCTTAAGCCGCAAGGCGACTGAACGCGCCATGAATGCCACTGCCGTGAGATGCTGGCAAAGTCCATCATGCAGTTCCTGTCCCAGGCGCTGTTGCTCGCGATCACTGACCGAAAGGATTTCGCCTTCCAGTCCTTTGCGCCGTCGGATTTCAGCAACCAATTCTTTGTTTGCCCCGTCTAGTTCGCGTGTTCGCTCGCGCACACGCTCTTCCAGAAGCTCTTTTGATTTTTGCAGTATGGCTTCTGTTTGTTTGCGCACGCCGACGTCGATGAGCGATGCAAACCACCCCACGATATTTCCACCAGAGTCTCGGTCCGGGATATAAACGCAATCTATCCAACGATGTCCCGCGCCTTGGAATGGCACTTCCATCTCGTACTGCGTTCGCTCACCCTTGAGCACTTTTTGGATACACGGCGAGATTGCTTTGAGGGCCTCTTTGCCGATAACTTCGACGATCGGTTTGCCGGCCATTTCTTCAGGTGTGCGGCCAAACATTTCTGCATACGCGCGGCTAACATAACGGTAGCGCAAGTCGCGCGTACAGCGCGTCAACATGAACGGCGTTTGTGTGACGATCTGCTCAAGCTCGGCTTCCTTTTGTCGCAGGGCTTCCTCGTCGCGTTTCTGTTCGATCGCCTGGGTGAGTTGGGAGGCAATTGTGACCGCCAATTCCAGCTCTTCGCCAGTAAACACATGTGGCGTGTTGTAATACGCCATGAATTTTCCGATCAATTTTTGATCCCTGACCAGCGGAATGAATGCAGCCGCCCGAATGCCTTCGCTTCGGATCTTTGATTTCAACGTCTTCGGAACATCGGCGATATCCAGATTGTTGAAAGAGACGGGTTCGGGGCGTTTTTCATCCGGTTTCCATGGTGAATGACCTTCTACTGCCTTGCGATATCGCTCTGAGAGGCCGCGCGACGCAACAAAGCGCATGACCGCATTTTTATCGAGGAGCAAAATCGACGCGCGGTGACAGCTTAAAGCAGAAACAATCGAGTCCAGCGCGCCTTTATAGAGTTTGTCACGGGTGATCGCTGTATGTTGCAGTTGAGCAAATTGATAAAGTGCCCGCTGTTGTTGCTCGGTACGTTTGCGCGCGGTGATATCAGTGTTGGTTTCGAGAATGAGCGCCGGCCGTCCGCGTACATCCCGATCCACGCTCCAACGCGAAAAGACGGTAATGGTTTCCCCGTTTCTTCGGGTGTGAATCAATTCACCCGCCCAGTGATCATCGAGCTCCAGGCCTCTGCGGATGCTTTTGAGACTTTTCGGATGAGCCGTCTGTAACAGCTCGTGCGTAATTTTCCCGATCGCCTCTTTCGCGGACCAACCGTACAATCGCTCAGCACCGTGGTTCCAATAAACGATACGGTCGTGAGGGTCGCGAACGAGGATTGCATCGTTTGTCAAATCGAGGAGTCGCGCCTGCTCGGCTAATCGTCTTTCCGTTTTCTTCCGTCTGGTGATATCACGGGCAATCTTCGAAACGCCGACGATTTCCCCTTTCGGCCCCTTGATCGGTGAAATCGTCAATGAAACGTCGAACAGCTCTCCGCTCTTGCGGCGACGAACCGTTTCGTAGTGATCCAATGATTCACCACGGCGAACCTTTCTTAGAATCTCCTCTTCCTCACTCTGGCGGTCTTTGGGAATCAGAGTACGGACAGATTTGCCAATGATTTCGTTTGGCTTGTATCCAAACATGCGGCGGGCGCCCTCGTTCCAATCGGTGATGATTCCATTCAAATTTTTTGTCACGATCGCATCGTGCGAGGATTGAACGACCGCTGCCAGGCGCCTGACGACGGCCTCCGCTCGCTTGCGCTCGGTGACGTCAAATAAACAGTTAATCGCGCCAACGATTTTGCCGGTTTCATCGCTCACAACCCTTGGCGCTGCAACGACGTTTCGCTTTTCGCCGTCCGGACGTTCGACAACAAATTCCAAGTCGTTCGCTGTAAGTTTTTCGGCGCGTAACGCCCGCGCCAGCGGGTATTGTTCATGCCGCATCGGTCGGCCGTCCGGGTAATAGATTTTGTGGGAACCGCAGAATCTGGATTTCTCGCCACTAAGCCCGGGCGCACGCCCCCACAGTTCAACGGCTCGTTTGTTGTAGTCCCGAATAATCCCTTTGCCATCGACGGCGTACACCGCGACGGGAATCAAATCGAACAGATCTCTGTAGCGCTGCTCGCTTGTCCGAAGTTTTGCTTCCGCCGCTTTGAGCTCGCGCAAATCAATGATTGCTGTTTGATAAAGGTTCGCGCCGTCTTTCGTCGATGTGACCGGTGTGCTTAAAAGAATCGCTGGAATGCGTTGACCCTTTTTGTCCTTCAACATCAATTCCGTTCTCACGTCCTGGTGCGAGGCGCGGCAAAGAAGCAGGTGCTTCAGAAGCGAATCCAATTCCGCCACATACAACGCAAACGGGCGACCGATGAGGAGATCCCTCGGCTCACGCAGCAACTCGGTTGCAACGAGGTTCGCTTCCTCGATCCGCCCCGCATTGTCGAAGCTCACGTAAGCGACCGGAGCAAAATCGTAAAGATCGACATACCGTTGAACGGCCGCTTCCAGTTTCGTCTTGCGCTGATGCAATCTGCGCCGTATCGGACCGCGGTCGCGCTGGCCGTTCGAACCGATTTTAGAGCGGTTGGACCTCTCTCCTTTTACCTTCCGGGCGGTTGTTATTCCTTTTCTCATCCAGTCCCTACTTCTTTTCTTCCTCCTGTATCGCGTTTTCTGTTATTTGAGGATCCGCGGTCGCTGTTTCCATCCATGTCGATCAGGGTAAGAACGGCGCCGTCGATTTTATTGTCGGTTGTTCGATAGGGCCGAATCCGCAAAAGGTAATCCCGGCCTTGTCTGTCTCGCACTTTTCGCTCGCACGTGCTCAATGTCTCGATTACGTGCTGCAAAATATTTTCCAGGTCGGGAACGTCAATGTTCGGCCGGAGGTCTATCAATGGGCGTCCGATATCGGTGGACAAAATATTAAACGCCCCGCGCGCGGCCGGCGTTGCCCTTCGCACCGTCAGGGTGTTGTCCACCATCACGATCGGCATTTGAATGCTTGCCAATAAATTGTTCAGCTCGCTGGTAAGTTGCATCATCTCGAGATTTCGGTTACTCAGTTCCTCGTTCAGCGTGGTCAGTTCTTCGTTGGTCGATTGCAATTCTTCCTTGGCCGTTTCCAATTCTTCGTTGGTCGATTGCAGCTCTTCGTTGCTCGACTCGATCTCTTCATTGGCCGATTTCAACTCTTCATTGGTCGCTTCCTGTTCTTCGATGATGGCCTGCAACGATTCCTTGGAAGCAACCAGCTCGCGGCGCAATTCACCCAACTCGCGTTCCATAGGTGTTTTTCCGAGCGATCGCGGCAATTTTTCGCGCTTCGCCGCTTTCGTCGTTTCGTCAAAAATAACCAACAACCAAGGTTTATCGGAGCCTGGAACCTTGAACGGGACGACTTGAATATTTATTTCGAAGGATCTGCCTCCGAGTTTCACTTTTGCTCGCTCTCTCCGGGCGGGCTTGTCCGACTTGATCGCGCGATTGATAGTGGCTCGTAAATCTGGCACCAGAGAGGCTCGCGCCAGTTGGAGAAGGTTGAATGTCGCCGGACCGGGGGTGTGTTCGAGGAATAAATCCGAGCGGCCGCGAAACTGCTGCACTTGCATTTTTTCGTCGATGACGACCGCAGCCGGAGCATATGCACTGAGCATGATCCGGTCGGCCATTTTCAAAAGCTCGTTCCCGAGATTTGCGCCAGCGGTTGTCGACTTTCCCGCAAGATGCGCCAGCTCTAGTCCTCGTTGGGGAATGAAGGTGGCAGTTCGCGGCGTCGCTCCCGCTAATTTCGCATAAATCTTGTTTTTCTTGTCCACCAGCTTGAAAAGATCCTCGTAAATCCCGGTTGATTCAGCCGGCCCAAGAATCAAATAGCCGCCGGGCTTGAGTGCGTAATGAAATTGCGGGATGCAGCGCTTGTGCAGTTCCGGACTCAAATAAATGAGCACATTGCGGCAACTGATCAGGTCGATCCGCGAAAATGGCGGATCAGCGCAGACGTTTTGCCGCGCGAATGTGCAAATGTTCCGTACATTCTGATGGATTTGATAACTTCCGTCTCGTTTAACAAAAAATCGCTTCAATCGCGCGGATGAGACGTCCTTTTCAATCGCGCTGGAATAAATCCCTAGCCGCGCGTGTTCGATGACAGAGTCGCTAAGATCGGTCCCGAAAATCTGGATCTGTAGTTTGGGTGGCCTGGCGCCAAGGGTTTCCAGAATACAAATTGCCAGCGAATAAACTTCTTCGCCGGTGGCGCAACCAGGGACCCAGGCGCGCAACTCCGGTCGTCGATCTTTGCTCTTGTTTTTGAGCAGGCCCGGCAGGAAACGTTTCTTCAATGCGCGATAGACTGCGGCGTCCCGAAAAAAGTGTGTCACGTTGATGAGCAGATCGTCAAAAAGCGCCGCGTTTTCGTTTTTGTTATTGCGCAAAAACCGCGCGTATTCACTGATCTTCTCGATCCGGTGCAGCGCCATCCGTCGCTCAATTCGTCGAACCAAGGTGCTTTTCTTATAGGAGCTGAAATCGACGCCCGTTTGTTTTTTCAAAGAAAGAAAGATTCGGCCCAGATCGTCCGCCTGATCGTAGGTGGCCCTTTCGAGCGCTTCCGGATCGGTCAGCGTCCGTTGCAGATAGGGGTGAGTGGCGATCCACTCGATCTCGCGCGCGATTTCGCGCGGCGTGAGTGCAAGATCAACAAAGCCGGCCCGAATGGCGCTGCGGGGCATGGCATCAAACTTCGCGCTCTCTTCACTTTGCGCGAAGGTTAAACCGCCGGCTGCTTTGATCGCACGCAATCCGGCAGTGCCATCACTACCCGTTCCGGACAGCACGATACCAATCGCGCGCGATCCGCGTTCTTCGGCGAGCGATTCAAAAAAGTGATCGATCGCAACATTGCGCCGTTCCTCGCGTTGAACCAAAGTAAGTACGCCATTTTTGGCAATGACGCATTTGTTTGGCGGCTGCACGTAAACAGTATTCGGCTTCGGCCTAGTCGTCGTTGTAATCTCGGTGACTGGCATCGCTGTCACTTTCCCTAACAAATCGGAAAGCCGACTGGCGTGATGTGGATCAAGATGTTGCACAATGACGAAAGACATCCCGGTGTGCGACGGCAACTGGCGCAATAGTTCCATTGCCGCTTCAAATCCGCCGGCTGAACCGCCAATGCCAACGATGGGGCATGGCAGCTCTTTTGTCTTGGGATGCGCTGTGCGCGCCACAGATTTCACTCCCGTTCTGTTTACTTTCGCTTTTGAATGCACCGCATTCTTCTGCGGGGTTCGTTGTGCGGCCATGACGGCGTTTTCTATGTTAATTTCGCGGCGCAGATCACACAAGCATTGATTGCGGCAGATTCACGCGACGGTTGAATCTGTAAGTAGCGTGTTGCTTCCGGTATATATGAAGGGACTATCAAGCGGCCGCGTTCCTTGCGCGCTGGTTCTCGGCGCAGCGGCGATGTGGAACAACGTGGTTCTTGGAATCATCGTCGCCGCTTTCGCGTTGACGAACACATATTCAAAAGCCAGTGCGCCGCTCGGGATCTGAGAAATATGTTACACGACGCGCTGAGTAATCGCGCGTGAGAATCTCGGTAGCTGCGCTCCGAGTTTGTCGTAAAACACCACCGCTTTACAGTTGCACCTGTCCTATTCTCCGAGAAACGCACGTATGATTACGAAGCGGCAGGCGCAGATCTGATTGCGGCTAGACGTTCGTCGATCAGATCTCGCCTGACCTCCCAATAGTTGAGCGCTGACATCACGAGCCTATCAGGTTGTTCATCGCTAGAAGAGTGACTGCGCGTAATAGTTTTCTGCGCAGGCTTCGCGGCTCTTTGGACTTTGCGTCTGGATTTTGCCCTTCGCCACCTTCGGCGTGTCGGTCGTGCGCCTCCCGTAACCATTTATCCCTCCTGTATCCTCTGGTTGTAATTCGCAGCGTAATTCGGCAGTGGACGTGACAAAACCCTCTGTTTGTAACCTATTCAACAGCGCTGCAAGTCGAAAGGTTTCGCTATCCGTCAGAGTACAATTTCTTATCGACGCCTGTGCAGACGGGTTCAGCACGGCACAATGCTTAAAAGTAAGCCGTCAGCCCCAACGCAGTCGTGCGAGGCGATTTTTCATGCCTGACGCAAGATTTAATGCTCTCGTTCCTCGGACGCAGACCAGCGAGGTATTGCGAATCAAATGCCCGGAGCGCCGTCGGCACGGTCGATCCGATCCCGACGATGCCTTCCTCGACACTTGGCCCGAGTAGGGCGATCCAAAGATCACCACGAACGAACAACTGCGGGCGGCGCACTGCGGACGGGCTCTGCGGATGAACTGCACAGTATTCTTCCATTTGCTCGGCTGCCGCGGCTGCATAGTCCAGGCTGCGACCCCCGCGCGGCCTATCATTGTTTTTGTTCATCAGTTCTACAACGCAGGCCTGCGGGCACTTGGATTGGCTTTTTTCGAAGGCGCCTCTGGCCACATCGGATTTCCCCCGATACAAGAATCCACCGTGCGCCCGATTGTGCGTGCTACTGACCCCAAGGTAGTGTTTTAAGCCTTGAGGCTGTCCACACCAGCGAGATTGTCAGACGATGAAAAACTGGAGGTACTCCGGCGACTCGATCAATTCCGACAGTGGTCTTCACTCAAGGAGGAACGGTATTGCCTCGTTTGCGGCAAAATTATTACGGGACGGCAGATCCAAGTCGATGGCGGGACCCGCGGCAACGGGCCGCTGCGGTTGAGTTGTCCGACGCAGGATTGCAATTCAATTCCAATGGATTGGGTGCTGACTACGAATGAGATTCTCGCGAAAGTGGAGACGATGGCAGTCGAAGAGCGCAACGCGTCCGTATCAAAACCTGCCGCAGCCGATCGCAGCGACGAAACAGTTAAACCCGCAAGGCAACACCACGACTTCGTGTCGCGTGTGCTCAAGTTCGCTTTTCCGTTTAAGCGATATTCCTAAAGCTGTCCCCTCCAATCCCTGTGGGCCTTGAGCCTCCCGGCAGGCCCGCGGGGTGACAGTTTACCTCAATGGGATTAGGTCGTTAGGCCACGGACAGCTCCATATGTGGATCTTCAGCGGGGGGCCCGAATTGGACTTATTCCAGCCGTTGCAACTAACGTCGGTCGGTCATTCCCGCGAATTGTCCGCCTTTTTCCCAGGGTTCCTGTTTATTCCATGGGATAGCGGAGTCATGATGATCATCCGGATCTTGAACGAGAGCAGTGTTCGTCTGCGATGCGCATGAGGTCAGCGCGACCACGAATGCACACAACACGACGGGAACAACGATTGTTCGGAGCTTAAGGACTTGTCCCAGCATAAATCACATTGTCTCCAGGTTGTACTTGGACGCCGCGCGCCAAGCTGTTGGTGATGATATCGCCGATGGCCGTAGCCGGTTCAACTGAAGAAATGCGAATTTTTCCAATTAGTGTTCCATCTCGCAGGACGAGCATTTCGGAGTTCGGTTCGACGCCATTGCGGGCACCGAGATTTAAAACTACAAAATTATAGGCTTGGTTGTATGCGAGCACTGTTCCATGCACGCCCGGACGATGGCTGTTGACGCTTTCCCGTTGTGTGGGTGCAGTCTCGCGCTTTTTCTTTGTCTCCTTGATAGGTTCCTTCGCTTGCGTCGTGTGCTGCTGAGCATCTTCGATTTTTTCAGCGAGTAACGCTTTTTCTTTTTCAGCGCTATCGAGCTGATGGCGGAGCTCGTCCACTTGTGACTGCAAATCAGCACTCTGTGTGTTCTCGGCTGGCGTCACTGTAACGGCGGGTGGGGAATCGGTTGCTTGTATTGGGCGTTCTCGTAACGCAGCGATTTCTTGCTGGCTGGCGTCTAGCTTTGCTTGCAGGTCAGTTTTCTCCTTTTCGGCTTGCGCGAGCGCCGCTTCAGCTTTTGCGATGCGGTCCTCTCCTTCGGCGGCCTTGCCGTGTTGTTTCGCTCCAGCAATTTGCGCGTCGGATTTCGCCGGTGCCTGGCTGTGCGTAGGGGATGCCTTACTATTAGCCTGTGCGCTCGCGAAATTAGCGTGAAGTGTTTTCAGTTTTTGGCTGTTCAGAAAACCAAACAGCGCTGCAAGCACAAGAAAAACGGTGGCCAAACCGCTTATGCTTTTCGGCGTGAGGGCAAATAGCGCCGGTCCCCTTTGCGCCATAAGCGTGCCTTTTAACAACGAATCGCGTGTAAATGCAATATCATTTCAATGGGCTGAAAAGTGGCCTTAACGGACATTGGGTTGCTTTCGCAATGAGCGCGGAAGCCTGAACATATGATGTCGGGGCTGAGGAAAAACGAACGAGTGTTCAATCACAATTGCGTTTCTTCCATTTTCAATCGATAAGGATTCCATGGGACAGAAGCACCGTGTACGATCCAAGCGCAAGCGGCGTCTAGCATATATACGACGCAAAAAGGCCGCCGCACGAGATGCCGCGACCCGATCGACGCGATCCAAGCAGCCGGCACAGACCGAACCGAACTCCGCAGAGTAGTTTGGGTTCGACCGTGGCGGCAATCGCCAGGCTGCCCGGCCATCAACGCTGGATGTCTGACCGCTCTGCGACCATCTGCCGAATGTGATCCCTTTGGAGCAACGGATTGAATTAATAGTGGACACCGGTCGTTTCTGCGATGCAGTCATAGCCGTGCAACCGGGCGCCCATTATCTCATCGTCGATGGGCACAGTGTCATCTTTGCCTGGCCCGAGCTGCGCCGGCTCCACGCGCGCCGCTCAGCGCTTGCACGGGAAGCTTTGATTAAACAGTTGCGTGATTACCAGGATTGGACCGGTGTGCGCGTCGTTATCGTTTTTGATGGAAAGGGGTCCAAGATCGAGACGAATTCTGATCGCGGCGAGGTACAGGTTTTCTACTCGCGCAGTGGCCAAACAGCTGATGCGATCATCGAGCGACTAGCGAGCAAGTATGCCAAAAATTTTGACCTGATGGTTGCTACCTCCGATTCAATGGAAGCCGAAACCGTTCAGGCCTGCGGTGCTGAATCGATTTCAACCGAAGCCTTGCGCGGACTCCTTGCTAACGCCCGAGCACGGTAAGCGCTCGCGCGTTTTCACTCTCCGACTGCGCCGCAGTCGATGACAAATGGAGCGGTAAAGCTGCACCTTCTACAAGCCCAGTTCTTTCTCGATCGCTTTTACTCGGGCGAAAAGTTTTCCGAGCCGATGGATCCACGCGATCTGTTTTCTTGCTTCGGCCATCGGGACTGCCGGAGAACCAAACCAGACTCCGCCGGGAAGATTCCTCGAAATGCCGCTTTGCGCCCCGATCATGCTGCCCTCGGCGATTTCAAGGTGGCCAACAATGCCGACCTGCCCGCCCATCATAACACGCTCGCCCACCCGCGTGCTGCCGGAGATACCGGTCTGAGCTACGATCACGGAATTCCTGCCGATCACCACGTTGTGCGCGATCTGCACGAGATTATCGATTTTCACGCCTTGCTGAATCCATGTCCTGCCGAAGCGTGCGCGATCAACGGTCGTGTTTGCACCGATCTCCACGTCGTCATCTATTTGAACAATCCCGAGCTGCTGAATTTTTTCGTGGCGGCCATCAACCATCTCGAATCCAAATCCGTCAGCACCAATCACCGCGCCGCTGTGAATGATGACGCGCGAACCGATTCGGGTTCGCTCGCGAATCGTCACGTGTGGATAAATGTGACACGCAGACCCGATCACACTCTCATGCCCGACATAGCTACCAGCGTCAATGATCGTGTCGTCGCCGATCTTTGCGCCGGCTTCGATCACCGTCAGAGGCTGAATCGAAACTCGTTCGCCGAGTTGAGCCCTCGGATCCACGACAGCAGTCGGATGAATGCCCGGCGCGAACGTGACCGGTTTTGGCGCGAATTTGAGGACAATTTGCTCGAACGCTTTTGTGGGATTTGCGACACGAAGTTGAGCGACATTGATCGGTTCGGCAAAATCTGGGGAAACAAAAATTGCCGATGCACGGGTTTTGCGCAGCAGACCGATGTATTTTCGATTTGTGAAGAAGCTGATTTCTCCCTGCGTGGCTTCCCCGAGCGAGGCAGCGCCTGTGATTTTCAGCGCTGGATCACCGACTAATTCGCCGCCGGACAGCTTGGCCAATTCTTCAAGCGTAAACGTCATGGATAGCGTCTTTTCTGAGTAGCGCACGCGTCTCGCGTGCTGGTTCGGCGTCGCGCCGAAACGATCTCTCCTTAAACGTCGTCTACGCCAAAAAGCAAGCCACTCCGAAACTCGCGACCCCTGAGGATGCGTTCGCCGGCACGCAAGACGCACGCGCTACTTCAGGCTCTGTTTTGCTCATTTCCACCGAGGGGAGCGTTTTTCAACGAATGCTTGCACTCCTTCAAGGGCAGCTTTGTCCATCATGTTGCACGCCATGACCTGATTCGCTGCCTCATAGGCGGCTGCGATGCCAAGTTCGGTTTGCCGATAGAAAAATTCCTTCCCCATTGCGATTGCGGCGCGTGGTTTGGCGAGAATGGTCGCGACAAGTTTCTCTAGCTCATCATCCAGCTGTTCCGGATCGGCAACGCGATTGATCAACCCACGCTCTTTTGCTTGTTCGGCGCTGATAAATTCGCCGCTCACGAGCATCTCAAATGCTTGCTTACGCAAAAGGTTTCGTGAGAGTGCCACGCCAGGAGTTGAGCAAAACAGACCAACATTCACGCCGCTGACGGCGAACCTCGCTGTGTTCGATGCGACGGCGAGGTCGCACATCGCCACCAGTTGACAACCTGCCGCGGTGGCGATTCCCTGGACGCGCGCGATTACCGGGACCGGTAACCGCTGGATGCTCAGCATCACATCGGAGCACTGGGTGAAAAGCCGCTCGTAATGTTCCGGCGACGGATCGGTCCGCATTTCTTTGAGGTCGTGTCCAGCGCAAAACGCTTTGCCCGTAGCACCAATGACGACCACGCGGAGCGATTCGTCGCCGGCGGTCGCGTCGAGTTCGCGCTGCAATTCGTCGAGCATCGCTTCAGACAACGCATTGAAGGCGTGCGGGCGGTTCAACGTCAACGTGACCGCGCCACGTGCATCCTGACTTCGCAAGATGAGTGACTCTTTGGTTTCCGATATTTTCGGACGCGATGCCGATTCATTGGTTACTGGAGAAGCCTTCACCAACGTGAGACTCGAACGCAATTACCGATATTCCAAATCCGAAATCCGAAAAATTTAGTTTCCGTTTGCTGCGACCGGCAACATCATCATTCGAAACCTTGCGTAATGCTGCGACTCAAAGCGATTGCTGATCCCCGGGAGCGTAGGCGTCAAACATTTTGGCGCAGGCGACAAAGCCCGCAAGCGAAACAGGTCCGCTGCCCGAAATGAAAATTGTCGCGATTGCTAATCAAAAGGGTGGGGTCGGCAAAACGACTACAGCAGTAAATCTCGGCGCCGCCCTGGCCGAATTGGGCCAGCGAATTTTGATAATCGATCTCGATCCGCAAGCGAACGCGACCAGTTCATTTGGTTTGGAGGAGGTCGAGCAAATCAGCCTTTATCAGCCACTACTTGGCGAGTCTTCAATCACCGAAAAGATTTTGCCCACGAGGCGAGAAGGATTGTTCATCGTGCCCGCTGATATTGATTTGGCCGGCGCGGAGGTGGAGATCGCGCGGATGCCCAATCATCTCACCCGCCTGGCAGAAACACTCAAACCATTGCATGCCGATCAGACGTTCGACTTCGTATTTCTGGATTGTCCGCCGTCGCTCGGGATCCTGATGAGCAACGCGCTTGCGGCGGCGGATGAGTTGTTGACTCCAATCCAGTGCGAATACTTCGCGCTCGAAGGGTTGGTGAAAATTGTGCGGCTGATCGAGAAAGTGCTCAATTCAGGCGCGAACGAGCGTCTGGAGCTCGGGGGAATCGTTATGACCATGTTCGATGGCCGAACCAAACTTGGTCAGCAAGTCGTCGCTGACGTGCGAAAGCATTTTGGTGAACGCGTTTATGAGACCGTGATCCCACGCAGTGTGCGTTTGAGCGAGGCGCCGAGCTTTGGAAAATCTATCCTTGAGTACGCCTCGAGCGGACCTGCCGCGCAGGCGTATCGCGCGCTGGCGAAGGAATTTTTGAAACGTCACGAATCGTCAGCCAGCGATGTCGCGACAGCGAAAACACATTCGTCGGAAAACCGCGAAACGTAATC
>DASTMV010000163.1:0-9504 GCA_035713885.1 Candidatus Udaeobacter sp.
TTTGGTCTGCGCCTTCCGCGCCTGTTGGTCGTTATTCATGCGCTCTCCAATCCCGATGTATCCGTTGTAGCTGTGGCCTTTGTTGATGCCTTACTGTTTAAGTGATCCGTATTAGCGACGAAAAGTACTGGTCGGTCTAGCCTAATCGTCCCACGTTAACCGTGGCGCTCGAACCGTTGGTGTAATTGATGGAGGAAAGGGCAAATAATCCTATAGTGGCACCACCGCACCCTTGAGATTGGCCCGCTCAATCGCTTGCTGAATGAAGCCGCTCTTTTTCATCTCTTGGATGAATTGGTTCGTGTAGGCAGCGCCGGCCGGCCTTCCTTTTGGATAGCCGATCGAAAACACCGTCATCATGTAGCTTCCAGGCACAATACGCCATCCTGGCAGGTCAGTCTGCGTGAGGGAGAGCAGGTGAGTAAGATTACTATAAGCATCTGCCTCGCCGTTCTTTAGCATTTCGACCACTCGGTTCGCAGAACCAATCGCGATCGGCGCGCCAATGAGCTGGACGTTCTTGTGTGTTTGACTGAGCCTCGCTTGGGCGACGCCCCCTTCGGGTACAATGATTCGGAATCCCGGAACATCGGTGTCGTCCACTCCGCGAATCGGAGAGTTTGCTGGCACGAGGAAGCTTGTTTCATACTGGATGTAAGCCGGTCCAAAGTCGATTTGAGCAGATAGCGCCGGTAGGCCAACCAGAAATGTCAAATCCGCCTGGCCATTCTTGACCTGATCGACAGCGGTCAAATTCGAGTTCACCGTCACGAACTCCACCGGTACGTCAAGGCGTTTGGCTAGTTCCCGGCTGAGGTCGACGACTACTCCCGTGTAATCTCCCGTATCTTTATCGCGGACAGCGATGTGCGGTAACGGGAGAAGTGCAACCCTAAGTGTGTCCGTAGGCGCGAGATCAACGCGAGCCTGTGAAGGGGCGTCTTGACTTCCTGCTCCAGTACCGGATGAGGCAACTGCAAAAAACATAAACCTGGGTAGCCACTTCATGCCGTGCTCCTTCGCTCAACCTTTAAGGTCGTGTTTCCGGTTCTCCTTCTTCTGTTGGAAACCGTTTGTTGGCAATCAATGGGAGATCGATCTTTGGGGCAAAGTGAAAGTAAACGTTGAGCCTTTGCCGGGCTCGCTTTCTACCCAGATTTTTCCCCCATGCAGCTCAACGAACTTTTTTGCCAAAGTTAGGCCGAGTCCGGTTCCTTCGGTCTTGTGCGTTGAGTCGGAACCCACCTGCCGAAACTCCTCAAAGATCTTCGGTTGGTCTTCCGGGGCGATGCCGATTCCGGTATCGCTGACCGAGATCTCCGCGCCGTTGTCTGTCTTGCTGGCGCTGATGTTAATTCGCCCTCCCTCAGGAGTGAACTTCACCGCGTTGGAAAGGAGATTCAGAAGAATCTGTTTGATTTTTCGCTCATCACCGACGTACTCGCCAAGCCGCTCGTCGACTTCGACGTCCAAGGTAATCCCGTGCTTGACGGCACGCTCTCGCACAAACGTCCGTGCATTGTCGATTGCCAATGGTAGATCAAACGATGCTACTTCCAACTCCATCCGGCCCGCTTCGACTTTTGACAGATCGAGAATCTCGTTGATCAGAGCCAGCAGATGCTGCCCTGATGTGAGAATGTCCGATGTGTACTCGGCCTGTTTATCGTTCAATTCCCCAAACAGTTTTTCCTGCAAGACTTCGGAGAAACCGATGATCGCATTGAGTGGTGTTCTAAGCTCATGTGACATGTTAGCGAGGAATTCCGACTTATGGCGGTTGGCGGCTTCAATCTGGCGGCTCTTGTCCTCGATTTCCCTAAATAGCCGGGCATTATGGATTGCCAGAGCAGATTGGGTTGCAAACGTTTGCAGCAGATTCACCACCTCGGGCTTGAATTCCCCGGTCTGACGTCGCCAGACGCTCAATCCACCAAGAATCTGTTGCTCGCGAAGAAGCGGGACAGACAAAAGCGAGCGATAACCAAAACGAGTGATCAAGGGACGCGCACGGGTCCCGGTGAATTCTCGCTGTTCCAGTATGTCCGGCATTTGTACCGGCGTACGAGTGATTGCCGCCTGTCCGGTAGCGCCTTCGCCAAGGCGAACTCGGGCAGAGCGAAGCCCCTCGACTACTTCTTCTTCCATCCGGTGGGTTGCTCGTAGATTAAACTCCTGGGCAGATTCGTCGTACTCATAGATTACACCGCAATCGCAACCGGAGAGCTGGACGGCGTGTGAAACGATCCGGGACAGCACTTTTTCCAGATCTAAAGTCGAGCTAACTGTCTGGCCGACATCGCCCAATGCTCGCAGCTCGCCCACCGACTGGCCGAGTTCACGCGTGCGAGCTTCGAGTTCTTGGAACAGCCGGACGTTCTCAATCGCAATGACCGCTTGATCGGCGAAAGTCTTGAGTAACGCGATCTGCTTTTCGGCGAAGGGGCGAACTTCGGTGCGTCGAATCAGCACCGTCCCAATCGGAACCTCGTCGCGCATCAGCGGCACAACCAGTACGGTTCGATTACCTTCCTGTTCGGAGAAAGGCTTGGTCCGAGGAAACTCTGTCGCAACTACTGATCGCAGATCCTCAACGTGAATCAGTTGGCGCTCGACAACTGCCCGACCAACCACAGAGTCTCTGTCAATCGGCAATTCCGAGGGCGTTAAAAAGGGAATCGGGCCGTGGTGCGCCACCAGTCGAAGTGTGTTTCCCTCTACAAGTCGGATCGAAGCGTCATATGCATTGCACACCCTCGCGGCACTTTCGGCGATCGTATCCAATACCGGCTGAATATCCGTCGGCGAACTAGCGATGACGCCCAAGATTTCGCTGGTCGCCGTCTGTTGCTCCAACGACTCTTTTAATTCGTTGAAGAGCCGCACATTCTCAATCGCGATCACAGCCTGATCGGCGAAGGTTTCGAGCAACTTGATCTGCGCCGGAGTGAAAGGATGCACCTCAATGCGACGCGCGCCCAATCCTCCGATAATTTCTCCATGCTGGCGAAGGGGAGCGCCTAGGTAGGTCCGGAAGCTAGTAATTGAAGCTAACGTTAGGAAATCTTGTTGCGCGCGGACGTCAGGTATGTGCAGTGAGCCATGTTCACGCATCCAGTTAAAGCGTGGATCCTCACAACTAATCTCACTACGAACATGAGGTACGGGACCAAAGTGAGCCCGTGCAACCATAGCGTTCCCCTCGCGGAGTCGCAGTACGAGGTCGTCAATCCCGCAAACCCGCGCGGCACTCTCGACGATAGCATCGAGCACCGGCTGTACGTCAGTGGGTGACCGGCTGATGATGCCAAGAACTTCAGCCGTCGCAGTTTGGTGCTCCAGAGCCTCACGCAGTTCCGCATTGCGCTCCTGAATTTCTTTGAATAGTCGTACGTTCTCTATGGCGATGACGGCTTGCGAAGCGAATGTTTCTAACAATGCGACTTGCTTGTCAGAAAATGGCTTGACCTCCGTGCGGCGGATACTAATCAGTCCGATGGCCGTCCCTTCCCGCAGAAGCGGCGTCACAAGAAACGTTCGAATACCGCGCCCCATATGCGAGCTGTCCGGGTATTTCTCCGCTTCCGCCTGAAGATCCGCAATATGAATTGTTCTGCGCTGGAGCAAAGCTTGATTGCCGACCGAGCGGGCTTGCAAGCTTCCCCGCGCCGCTTGAGGGGGCGGTATCGTTCCGAAATGTGCCGCCAGGAAATACTCATCATGATCGAGTAGGCGAATCGTCGCGTCGTCCGATCCGCATACCCGAGCCGCGTTCTGTGCGATCGCATCAAGGACCGGCTGGATGTTCGTCGGAGAGCCGGCGATCACACCCAAAATCTCGCTGGTCGCCGTCTGCTGCTCTAAGGCCTCCTTTAGTTCGTTGAAGAGTCGGACGTTTTCTATCGCGATAATCGCCTGATCAGCGAAGGTTTCTAGCAACTTGATCTGCGCGGGGGTGAAGGGGCGTACCTCGATCCGACGTGCTCCAAGCGTTCCAATGAGTTCTCCTTGCAAACGAAGGGGAGCAGCCAAGTAGGTGTGCCAACGATCACCGGCAATACCCAAAATTGGAAAATCGTTCTGCGCCCGGATGTCAGGAACGTGGAGTGTGCCGTGCTCACTCATCCACCGATGCCTTGGATCATCAACACTGATTTGGATGCCGCTCAGCGGTATTGGACCGAAATGTGCGCGCTGAACCATTGAGTTCCCCTCACGGAGCCGAAGCACCACGTCATCGATTCCACAAACTCGCGCCGCACTTTCGACAATTGCGTCAAGGACCGGCTGCACGTCCGTGGGTGAGCGGCTGATGATACTCAGCACTTCGGATGTTGCAGTCTGATGTTCTAGAGCCTCGCGCAATTCTGCATTACGCTCCTGCAGTTCCTTGAACAGCCGCACGTTTTCGATGGCTATCACAGCTTGATCGGCGAATGTTTTGACCAGCTCGATCTGGCGATCGGTAAATGGCTCGACAACGTCACGCCAAATTAGGATGTTGCCGATGGGCATTCCCTCTCTCATTAGCGGTACGGCAAGATGCGACCGTGCTCCCTGCGCTAACCACTCACGAGAGAAAATCGGATCTTCCTGAGCATCCAGTATTTGAACGGGCCTCCCCTCACGAAAAGCGCGACCGGCCAAACTGCGCGACGCCAGCCTAGGAGTGGCCTGTAAAACTGCCATGGACTCAGGGCTCTCATTATAGTGGGCGACTACCCGAAGTAACTCACCGTCAAGCTGACGGATGTGGCCGTGCTTGGCGCCGGCGAGGGTGACCGCGTTTTTCATCACCGCATTAAGCACGGGTTGTATGTCAGTGGGAGAGCTGGCGATCACTCCTAAAATTTCACTCGTCGCGGTTTGCTGCTCGAGGGATTCTTTGAGTTCCTGGAACAACCGAACATTCTCGAGAGCAATCACCGCCTGGTCGGCAAAGGTCTCAAGCAGTTTGATCTGCGCCGGCGTGAAAGGGCGCACTTCGGTGCGACGGGCATTCAGGTTTCCAATGATCTTGCCATGCTGACGAAGAGGAACGACCAATAAGGTGCGCCAGCCGCCGATGGAACCTAGCGTGGGGAAATCGTTCTGAGCTTGCGTGTCCTCAATGTGAAGCGTGCCATGCTCGTGTATCCAGCGAAACTGTGGTTCATCAATATTGATCTCGACCCGGGCGATTGGCATTTGACCAAAATGCGCTCGCGAAACAAAATTGCCCTCATTGAGCAACCTCAGCAATACGTCATCGATGCCGCAGACACGCGCGGCACTTTCGACGATCGCATCGAGAACCGGCTGCACATCCGTCGGCGAACGGCTGATGATTCCTAGTACTTCAGACGTCGCAGTCTGATGCTCTAGCGCCTCGCGCAGTTCCGCGTTGCACTCTTGGATTTCTTTGAACAATCGAACGTTTTCGATGGCGATCACAGCTTGAGTCGCAAACGTCTCGAGTAGTGCAATCTGCTTTTCCGTAAACGGTCGAACCTCTTCCCGGCGAACAAAAATGGCTCCGATGGCTACACCTTCTCGTAACAAAGGCGTTGCTAAGGCAGAGCGAGTACCAGTCACCGGCTGGATGTTTTTGCCGCCGGTAAATTCGCTTTGCACTTCGGCAGCTACGTCGTGTACGTGGACGGTTTGCCTGTCGAGAATAGTCCGACCGGAAATCCGATTGCGATCAATAATGGTTTCTTCCCCTATGAGGGGTGCCGGCAGCGGGTATCCCGCTACCCGCCTCATGACGTTGCCGTCGACACGTTGAATAAACGCGCTCGCGCCGTCGCACAGTCGTGCTGCACTTTCTGCCACAGCATCCAAGACAGGCTGAATATCCGTCGGCGAGCTGGCGATGACGCCGAGGATTTCACTCGTGGCAGTTTGCTGCTCTAGCGCCTCCTTGAGCTCGTTGAATAACCGTACATTCTCGATGGCGATCACGGCCTGGTCGGCAAAGGTCTCTAGCAATTTGATCTGTGCCGGAGTGAAGGGACGGACCTCTGTGCGACGGGCATTCAGTGCTCCAATAAATTGGCCGTGTTGACGAAGCGGAACGCCCAAGAAAGTACGCCATCCACCTACGCCACCCATCCCTGGAAAATCTGTCTGTGCGGCGCGGGCGTCGCGAACATGTAGAGTTCCGTGATCCCGCATCCAGCGGTACATTGGCGCATCAATACTGAATTCGACATGTCCAATGGCCATGGGGCCAAAATGAGCGCGCAGCGTGATGGTGTTTCCATCCTGGAGTCGCAGCACCACATCATCGATTCCGCAAACCTTTGCGGCGCTCTCGACGATCGCGTCTAGCACCGGTTGCACATCCGTCGGCGAGCGGCTGATGATTCCAAGCACCTCAGAGGTTGCCGTCTGGTGCTCCAATGCCTCGCGCAACTCTGCATTGCGCTCCTGAAGTTCTTTGAATAGCCGCACGTTCTCGATGGCAATGACGGCCTGATCCGCGAAGGTTTTTAGAAGCGCTATTTGCTTTTCGCTAAAAGGTTGGACCTCCTTTCGGCGAATGTGGATCACCCCAATCGGATTGCCTTCGCGGAGCAATGGGGTAGCTAGCACCGTGCGAACACCTGTCCTTAAGCCTAGGGCTTTCGGGAATTCAGCCTCCGCGGCAGCAAGATCGTGTATATGAACGGTCTTACGGTCACTTACGGCTCGGCCTAAAATCGTTCCAGCGTCGAGTGACCTCTCGGCGCCAATTTCTGACGCTGGAAGCAAACCGTTTATAGCAGCGAGCCTGGCCGAATGATCATTAAGGAGCCAGATAAGCGCGTCTTCCGCGCCACAAACGCGCACCACGTTTTTGGCAACCACGTCGAGCACAGGTTGAATGTCCGTCGGTGAGCTGGCAATCACGCTCAGAATTTCACTTGTGGCGGTCTGTTGCTCCAGTGACTCCTTGAGTTCCTGGAATAGCCGCACGTTCTCGATCGCGATGACGGCCTGGTCGGCAAACGTTTCGAGCAGTTTTATCTGCACCGGCGTAAAGGGGCGCGCTTCTAAGCGTCGTGCTTCGAGCTCCCCGACGAATTCCTCGTGCAAACAAAGGGGAGCCGACAAGTAGCTGCGAAAGCCGGCGGAGACACCCAAGCCGGGAAACTCGGTCTGCGCGGCATGGGCATCGGCAACGTGGAGCGTGCCGTGCTCGCGTATCCAGCGAAACCATGGCCCATCAATACTCATCGCGACCCGCCCGGCGGGAATGGCTATCGGGCCACAATGAGCTCGAGCAATCATACTTTCTCCGTCCCGTAGTCTCAGCATTACATCATCAACTCTACAAACCCGCGCCCCGCTCTCGACAATGGCGTCGAGGACGGGCTGCACATCGGTGGGCGAGCGGCTAATGATACCAAGCACCTCAGATGTCGCCGTTTGATGCTCCAGCGCCTCGCGCAATTCAGCATTGCGTTCTTGCAGCTCTTTGAACAACCGCACATTCTCTATAGCGATGACGGCCTGGGCAGCAAAAGTTTCAAGTAGTTTGATCTGATTGTCTGTAAAAGGATTGACCTCGTGGCGATAGATATTGATCGCCCCGACTAGGGACTGCTCTTTTAGCATCGGGACATGCAGACCGGTACGCGCGCCGCCCGCGACCGCCGCAACTCGGTTGGTTTGACTCTCCGGATCTGTAAGTTCCGCTAAAATGTCGGCAACGTAAATCGGTTTGAGTTCACGCACGAGTTGCGCGAGTCCGGTGTCGGGGCCGGGCTGAAAAGGATTCCGAACCCATTCAGCCCAAGCTGATGTTGCACCACAGAGAGCAACAGCCTTAAACGTGCCATCTTGATGCAAGAATAAAGTCCCGGCCTTTGCATCACATAACCGCGCCGCATTCGCAAGAATCTCATCGAAGACCGGCTGCAAGTCGGTTGGGGAGCTGGCGATGGCACCGAGGATTTCGCTCGTCGCGGTTTGTTGCTCCAGCGATTCCTTAAGCTCATTGAACAGTCGCACATTTTCGATGGCAATGACGGCTTGATCGGCAAAAGCTTTTAAAAGTGCAATTTGTTTGTCGGTGAAAGGCAGAACTTCCGTACGGCGAATCCCAATCGCGCCGATTGCGATGCCCTTACGCATTAACGGAACCGCAAGCATTGTCCGTAAGCCCTGCAGTACCGCATTATTTTTCACTCGCCAAAAATCGTTTTCGACTGTTCGGACGTCGTGGATATGAATCGTCTGCCGATCGACAACTGCGCGGCCGATCACTGAACCGCGATCGATCGGACGTGTCTCACCGGCCGTCCAGTTCGGGGCGGGACCATAAATTGCGGTTACGCGATAGGCGTCACCTTCAACACGGATGATGGACACATCGGGTGTTCCACAAATGCGCGCAGCATTCTTTGCGATGGTGTCCAACACCGGCTGAATATCCGTGGGCGAGCTGGCAATCACCCCCAGGATTTCACTCATGGCGTTTTCTCGTAACTGACCTTCAGCTACTTCGCGCCGTAGTATCTCTACTTCGCCTATCGATTGGGAAACTTCGTTTCCGCTCTCAGGCTTTTTTTTAAGAGATGATGCCCGCCGTTTGCGGGTTAACTTCTTGGGGCGTTTAGATCTGGTTTTCACTTAAGTCTGCTTTTGATCGAGATCGGCGACGGAACAAGACAACGGTGCGGCTGATCGACGAATCCGCTGTGGCCGACTCACCGCCGCTCGCTGGCCTTTACTACAACACACGCTAATGTCAAGGAAGGCGCGCTTTTAGTTGTTTGGGCTGGGCAAGCGATTTCGCGGCAAGGTTGGTGGAGCGACTTTCAGTAAAACCGATGCAACTATTGAATTCCGCTATCATGTCCTCATTGCCGTTTTAATCCTCTCAGCCTGGAACATCCCCGCGCCACATGCTGAGCGGCGCTATTGCGTATTAAACCCTGCAACGAGAAAGTCCAAAGCACTATTCCGATGGTTCGCTCAGTGCTGAAGAACAACCCCTGGTATGAGAACCGCTGGAAAGAACAACTAGATCAACTGCCACTCGCAAGGTCGGGAAATCCGGCGACTGTTTTGCTTCTCTTGGTTACGCTGCTCTTACTTCGCCCTCTGATTAAAGTGCAGACTGCTCCTAAGCGCTGGCGTAAACGTTAGTGCCGCGAGGGAGCGACAATAGCATGCCATGCGGGCAGCTCACAGGAATTTTGCTGTCAATACTATTGATCAGGCCAGCTCGTCTAAAAGGCTTTGCATCAAAAAACGCCGCGCCGACAAAGCCAAGTACAGAACGGCAAAAAGCCCTTTGAGCACTATCCCCAGATGGAGGTTCCTCTCAGATAACAGAAGTTCAGGACAACCAGAAATCTTGGGGCCCCCTGGATTCCGGTCGCGCTACCCCGGACTAGATCCGGGGTTACCCGGAATGAAAGGGCTGGCTGTCTTCGTTTGCCTGAACAATTTACAAGGCTTCCGATTCAGCCTTGCTGCTTGTTGGTAAAATAGTACGCCTCGGCGGCCGGTTTGTATGAGCGCGGCAGCCAC
>DASTMV010000164.1:0-24271 GCA_035713885.1 Candidatus Udaeobacter sp.
TATTAAATCCCGGTGGCAAAGTGAGTATATAAGTACTTGCGCCAGAGTTGAACGTGATCCCGTTCAGAACCGTCAGGGAATCGGTGCTGTCGGAAATCGTGATGGCGGGTTGGGTAGTGGTGCCGAACGTTGCGATATCTGTCGCGCCGTCAGGCACCGTCGCAGGTGTCCAGTTATTCGCATTGTACCATTGATTGTTGACCGGGTTACTGTTCCACGTTGCGCTGCCGGCCGATACGGATGAGGGCCTCAGACTGATCATAATCATGGCGAGGAAAGAGACCGTGATCACGGAATAAGAGAAGCGCTGGCGGCTGCGTGGTTTATTAGAGGTGGATTTCATACAGGGTGTTTCATTGCTTGTTTCGGTTTGGTTATCGAGAAGTCTCATGTACTATTCCGAGAACGGCAGAGCAAAGTTCCAAAAAGCTTCGAAATTTTTGAACCGCGAATCAGAAATTCGAGTCGCGGACGGCCATTGAAGTTCACCCCACTTGCCTGGCAATCTGACATCGACGAATGAACAGATGTGTCTTATAGGACGAGGTTTGCACGTTTTCGTCGCGCGCTGGTGGTGCGCCAAAAACAGTTATTGCACCGTTAATGTCAAATCGTTGCCGCTGCCGCCTTCGTAACTCACTCGATAGGTGTTGCTGCCTACAGTTAAAGTTGAACCGTCAGCCAGATTTCCAAAAGTGCCAGTGATCGGCGTATTTGCCGTATTGTCGATGATCGTGAAGACAGTGCCAGACGCGATAACTGCGGTACCGATGTCGCTCAGGAAGATCTGCGATAAGCTGTTGATACTTACACCTTTGGCCGAGACGTTATCTGCGGTAGCGGTATTGCTGTCCAGTTCGCAATTATAGATGGCGTTCTTGTTTAACTTCAGCGTCTTTTTAATCGTGAGCGTGCCGATGTTAACATCCCCCGGAGCCATGTACGCGTCTGGGCCGCTATTACTCCCAACAGTCACCGCGCCCTTGATAATGCCAATTCCGCCAAGGGTGCTGGTGGTTACAGTCACGGGCCCAATGCCGGTGCCGGAGCCGCGGATGTTATTCACCAGCAAAGTGCCTCCAACGACTGCGGTGCCACCGGTGTAGCTGTTTCCTCCGGAAAGCGTCAATGTGCCAGTGCCGACCTTGGTGAGTGCAGCACCACTGCCGCTGTAGGAGCCGCCATCCTTCAACATGCCGGAAAAAGTGCTACTCAGATTATCGCTGCCGACGGTCAGCTTCTCGCCGCCAAGACTAATGATCCCGCTGCCTTCAATCGAGCTGACGGCGTTGACATATGAGTTAGCATACCAACCGCTTAGATCAATCGTGCCGTTCCCGAAAGCTTTTAGCCGAGGAGTGTGGGTGCCTGCAGTGCCAGTATAAATATAGATACTGCCGCCGCCACCGCGCTGAGTTCCACCATTGGCCACGAGGGTACCGTTCAGCCCCGGTTGAAAATAGAAGTAGAGTTGCCCGCCCATGGAGCCCATCCCGCGGCCGCCGTTGGCAGTATAAGTGCGATTGCCGCTATCCTGGTAATCGCATTCCATGTAACCACCCAATGCTCCAGCCACGGTCCCGCCATTGATCGTGAAGCTACTGCCACCGATAAGCGGCCCACTGGGTTTAATCTCGACTCGGCCGCCAGCCACCCCGCTCGCCGTGCCGCCGTTCACCGTGAATCTGCCCGTCAGATTCGTCCCGCTCTGCGGATAGAACTTAACATATCCGCCAATGGCTCCGATGGCACCGCCGCCACCTACGGTGAAGTCACCGGTGACATTGTTAACACTGCCAGGGAAAAATACCAGCGTCCCCCCGAGGGCAGTCGGTGCCGTCCCGCCGCCGACCGTGAAGTTACCATCTACATCAGTCACCGAGCCCGGCTGAAAGAGCATCGACGATCCCAAAAAGGTATTGCCAGCAGTAGCGCCGCCGATGACAAAATTGCCGGTCACAGCATTACTCGCACTGGGGCCGTAAAAGAGTGACGCACCGTAGCCCTCGCTGGTAGCTGCTCCAAGCAGGGTGAAACTGGCGTTATCCAGGTTTGAGTTGTCATAGAAATAAGCCTGTGCGCCGTAGTAGCCGTTCACGGCGCTATCTTCCATGGTGAAGTTACCGCTGCCCGCGCTCGACGTGCCGTAAAAGAATAGTTGGCTATAGTAGCCATTGCTGTTTGGTCCTTTGATGGTAAAGGAGGTCAAGCTCCCGGCCGTGGCATTGTTCTGGAATTTGATGTCTCCGTAGCTACCCGGCTGGGGCTGAGCGACGAAGCTCTGCACCGTCCCGGAGTTGTTGGTGATGCCCACGCCGCTGAATGTCAATGAGAAGCCATTGGCCGTAACTGTGTAAGGGTTGGCAGCCGCATTAAAGGTGATTCCGTTCAGCTCGGTGTCGGCGGTCAAAGCAACGGACGTCTTGCTTGAAGAAATGAATGTCGCCACGTCGGAGGGTGAGTTCGGCACAGTGGTTGGGGCCCAGTTGTTCGCCGTGTTCCAATCGCCGGTTGGCGGGTTGGACTTCCAGGTTGCGCTGTTGGACCAAGCGACTTGCGCGCTGAGGCTCAGCATGATCGCGGCGACCAAGGGAGCGTTGGTTCTAAAACAAAGGGAGTGCACACTACGTACTTTGTAAGATTTGTAATTCATATAAGTGTCTGGTTGCTTGTTTCGCTTGAGATATTGATGAACTTCACTAGCTGTTCCGAGAACGGCGGAGCGAAGTTTCAAAAAATCTTCGTAAATTTGAACCACGCTTGACTGCGGATCGGAGTTTCCAGCTGCGGACGGCTCCGGAGTCGCTCGGATTGCCTGACCATCGGCAAACGCCGAATGAGAGAGGAGCGTCTCGGAAGGAGGAACGCAGGCTTTGCGGCCTGCGATCGACCATCGAGTCAGTTACCCGACGTCCAGGTGCCGGTGCGCGGGTTCTCTCGAATCGTTTAGTTCTTCGGCGCGAGTGAGGCGACGATTCTTTCGAATCGCGGATAGCCCCGGAGAGAGTCCCAGATGGAACTCAGCTTCAATTGTCCGTAGCTAACTAACCAGCCGCCAGGAAGCCGTCTTGAGGTCTCTAACTGTTCGCAGGCGAGATCTTTTTCGCCCACCCATGCTGCGGTGATAGCGAAATAATCAACCATGTCTGCGCCGTTGATTGAATCGATGCTTACGGGTAGCAACTCGATTGCGCGTTGGCCTTCGCGCAATGCTTCCTCTTTCTTTCCCAGTCCAGCGTCGATGAGACCGAGTATGCAGAAGCCAGGTCCGTAGTTTGGCTGTGCTTTGACTACTTTCTCCTGCGCCACACGTGCCGCCATGAACGCGGCCTGGGCTCTGGCCTGGTCGTTGGTCATTCGCGCGAGCAATCCTTCCCCGAACTTGCGATTAAGCTGCACAGTGCCAGTGCCGAAGGTTCCATCACCAAGCGCTACCAAAGCGCTTTGCGCATCGCTGAGGTTCCGTTCGGCTAAGGCGGCCATCAGCCAGGTATCAGCGATCGACGCGAGTTTCGCGGGCTCATTTTTGCGAATAGAGTCGATCACCTGATGCAGGGGACTAGTGTTGGCCTTCCAGTCCAATTCTAACGCCGCACGCACCACCTGTGTCTCGACATCGTCGGGCCTGATGGTAAGTGCGCGATCGAGGATCGCGGCCATGTCGGAGTAGCGTCGTAGTAGATAGCACGACACGGCAATCTGATGCAGGGTAGAGATGTTGCCCGGATCAAGCTCCAAGGCGCGATTCAAATTCTGCAAACCCTCCTCCGAATGTCCTTGGCGTCTGTGGATGGATCCAGCCAGTTCGAAGAGACGAGGACTGTTCCGCAGGGTTTCGCCCGCTATTTGCAACTCGTGCAGCGCGCCGCCGTAATCCAGCTGACAGCGATAAAAGTATTGTGCACGTGCCAGGTGTAGTTCTCCCGCGTCCGGCTGCAAGTGTGACGCAACATCGAGGACCTTCTGGCTCAATTTAAGACGTTCCGGCGTGCGATCGAATCCAAAGAAATACAGTTCAGTATCAATATCTGCCAACAGGCAACAAGCTTGGAAGAACGATGGATCGCGCTCCAGTGCCTGATTGAGCAAATCGGCCGCTTGCAACAACATCTGTCGAGAGGCGGCAGTGTAGGCGACGGAAAGATTCAGTGTCTTCGCTTGACTATAAAGATCGAAAGCTACCAGGTCGATCGTTGGGGCTTGCTCGATTGCAGCCTTTTCACGCGGAGACAGTTTGGTCTCAAGTGCCCCGGCGATGGCTTTGGCAATTTGGCTTTGGATAGCAAAGACGTCCGCCAAATCCCCATCATAAGTGCGCGCCCAGACGTGAGCATCGTTGCGGGCATTGATTAACTGGGCGTTAACCCTCACCTTCCCGCTGGCGCGTTGCACGCTGCCTTCAACGAGGTAGTTCACGCCGAGAGCCTGTCCGATGGCGCGGGCATCGCGTGTTATTTCAGGCTGGTATTGCATTACAGACGTGCGGCTGATCACCCTTAGGTCAGCTATGTTCGCCAGGTCGGTGAGAATCTCATCCTGAATTCCCTGCGTGAAATAGACGTTCTCTTTGTCGCTCAAATTCTCGAATGGCAGCACGGCAATGCTCTTGTTCGGGAGGCCAGCGCTTTCTCCGGTCCCCCCGGTTTTTGGCGCGAGCGAGGCGACCATTTTTTCGAAACGCGGATCGCCGCGGAGCGGATCCCAGAATGGGTGCAATTTCAGCGTGCCGTAGGTCACGAATCCCGCACTTTGAGCCAGGGGAGCTAATTGTTCGATCGCGAGGTCTTTTTCTCCGGCCCAGGCACAGGTAACGGCGAAAAAGAACTGAATGTGGCCGCCATTAATGGCATCCTTCGCCGGTGGTAACAACTCCAGAGCACGCCTCCCTTCACGGAGCGCATCTTCCTTTCGTCCCAGCGCGGCGTCGATAAGACCTAACACACAAAGTGTCGGCCCATAATCGGGTTGTTCTTGCAGGATCTTCTCCTGTTCGGCGCGAGCCCGGGTGAATGCATCGCGCGCTTTCTCCTCGTCTTTCGTCATCCGCGCGACAAGGCCTTCGCCGAAATTGTGATTTAACAAAATGGCATCTGGCGCAAAGCTATCCTGGCCGAGAGCGGTCAAAGCGTGTTCCGCTGCCGCTGCGTCACGCTCACAAAGTGCCAGTAACAGCCAACTGTCTGCAATCTGCTTCGCTGCATCCGGCTTTTCCTCAAGGATGGATTGAACGGTCGCGAACAATGGTTGGGTATCCGCGCGCCAATTCAGGTCCACAACGGCGCGGTCCACGCGGGTATCGATGTCTCCCGGGATAATAGCCAGCACCCGGTCAAGGATGGCGGCGATTTCCGGATAACGACGGTCCTTTTCATAGAGAAGCGATAGTTGTTGAAGAATGAAAGAGTTTCGCGGGTCGCGTTCGAGGGCCCGTTTTAAATCCCGCTCGGCTTCTTTCCAGCGATCCTGACGACGATCGATAAACGCGCGCAACTGGAAGATAAGCGGATCGTTCGGCAGGCTCCTTTCGGCCAAAAGCAGCTCGGCTCGCGCCTGATTGTATTTGAGATAGCCGTAATAGAGATGCCGTGCCTGGGCCAGGTGCGTTTCGCCGGCGTCAGGGTTGATGCGCAGCGCGGATTGCAGTGCCGCTTCAGCCATGGCAAGTCGAGCCGGAGTGTGGTCGTGACCGAAGAAATAGAGCAAATCGTGCACAAAGGCGAGCTGGCAGTAGGCGAGCAGGAACTTTGGATCATGAGACACAGCGCGATTCAGCAGATCGGCTGCTTGCTCCAGGGTTGGCCTTAGGTTGCCGGTCAAGCCCAGCTTCAACACGAGTTCCTTCGCCTGCGCGTAAAGCGCGAACGCGGTGAGATCGCGGGTAGGCGGGTGTTCGATGGCGCTTTTCTCGTTAGGCAGAACTGTAGCTTGGAGCTGGGCGGCAGTTGTCTGAATAATGTCGCTTTCGATGCTAAACACGTCTGCTAAGGGACGGTCGTAGGTTCTTGTCCAAACCTGAGTGTCATCACGGCTGTCAATCAACCGGACCAAGACGCGCAATTGATCGCCAGTGCGCTGCACGCTCCCGGTTAATAAATGGGCGACGCCAAGTTCTCGGCCGATGGTGCGAGTGTCCCGCGGCATCGCCGCCTGATATTCCATCACTGATGCTCGACCGGGGACTTTAAGATCCGCAATGTTCCCCAGCTTTGTGAGAATCTCATCCTGGATTCCCTGTGTGAAATAGACGTTCTCTTTGTCGCTTAAATTATCGAAAGGCAGAACGGCGATGCTCTTATCCGAGGACGCACCCGGCAGTGTCGAGTTATGGGAGAAAAACAAAAACGCGGCGGCGGTTGCAAAGACCAAAGCTGCAACCGTGGCGGAAGCCAATGTGGGGTTCCGCTTTGTCCAGCGCCAAGCGCGTTCAGGTGGCAGAACGGGCCGGGCAACGATTGGCCGTCCCTGTAGCCAGCGCTCCAAGTCGTCGGCCAGCGCGCCAGCCGCTTGATAGCGAGCCTCCGGCTCCCGCTCGAGGCATTTTGCGCAAATGGTTTCCAAATCGCGATCCAGAGTCGGGGCAAGGGAACGGAGCTTCGGCGCTTCTTTCTCCGACGCTTGTTGTATCACTGCGAGCGCGTGTTCACCCAGGAATGGCGGACGACCGGTCAACAGATCGAATAAGATTGCGCCCAAACTATAAACATCAGCCGCAGGCGTCAGTTCGGAACGTGAGCTTTTCGCTTGTTCGGGCGAGATGTAACCCGGGGTTCCGAAAACGGTAAGAGTTCTCGTTAGGTCGGTCGACTTGTCCAGCCATTTCGCCAGACCAAAATCAGTCACTAACGGCTCGTTTCGTCCACCGAGCAGGACGTTACCCGGTTTCAGATCGCGATGGAGAATGCCCTCGCGATGGGCGTATTCGACGGCGCGAGCAACTTTGGAGAGCAAACGTACCACCTCACGCGGATCCGCACGCAACGCCGGTCCGACCTCCGCGAGCGAACCAGCAGGAGCGTATTTCATGCTGAAGTACGGAATCCCCTCCTCTGTTTCGCCGACTTCGTAGATTGGGAGAATGTTAGGATGATCGAGACTGGAAGCGGCTTCAGCTTCCCGACGAAAGCGGGCCAACGTTTCCCGTGACTCAGCGTGATAACTCAGGACGCGCTTGAGCGCCACGATCCGGCGCGAGTGCCGCTGTCGCGCGCGATAAATCACACCCATCCCGCCGCGTCCAATTTCTTCAAGCAGCTCATAGTTACCCAACCGCCTGAGGTTGTCCGAAGCGGGAACCGCTGCGAGCAGCGTGGCAAGATCATCCTGCGGCGATCGATCGCCCTCGTCCAAAGCTGATCCGATGAGACACCCAACACAAAGCCCGCGAGACAACCGCGCCGTGGTGTGACAACGAGGACATTGCTCGGGCGCGGTGGTTATCGGAAAGGACTCGGACAGACCAGACCAGTTCATCGGAACGCCTGCAAAAGTCGTTAGGCGGCTTGATTGGCTGCTTCCATCCCGGCCGAAAGTGCCGCAACCAGATAACGTACCTCCTGGTCCACATCCGCCGGATTGGCCACGGTTTCCGCAATTTCGGTCCGGAGCAGCTCGCGGTATCGCTGGCGCAGCCGGTGAAGGAGTGTTTTGACCTCAGCTGGTTTAACTCCCAGTTCACGCGCCAGGGCCTCGTAAGCGACGTCGCCCCGTTCGGCCGTGAGCGCTCCGCTGAGAACGTCGAAGACGCGAGGGCGTTTGTGAGCTTCGCATTCTTCCTGGAGCTGGCGAAGAGCCTGCTCCGCGACTGTCGCTGCCCAGCGCACATCGAAAACCTTCTCCGCCGGCCAACTCTTCTCTGCCGCGACCGGCAGCATAAGGCGCGACGGAGCTTCTGCCATCCACTCGTCCCACGAAACGAATCTGGCTTCGCCGCCGCGGCGGCGACTCCGCGCCCTGTCGCGCGCGTCATCGAGAAAATTCTTGATCGCCTTGAGAAGAAGTGAGCGGAAGCGGCCGCGTTCGGGGTCGGCGCGGCGAAGCAGGTCGCCTCTCAGCACCATGACAAAAAAATCCTGGGTCAGATCTTCGGCGTCCTCTTGCGAGTGAACGCGACGGGCGACAAACGCGAAAATGGGTCGCCAATAAATTCGGCAAAGCTGTGCCAGCGCCGCAGCCGCTTCCTGATCGCCCATGGGTCCCGCGGTAGAGGCCAGAATGACGCTCCAGCGGGTGGTATTGAAACGGTGCTGTGCCTCTGGCACGTCTGTGCTCTGGCCGGGGCACATCGTGGCCGATCTTGCTCAATCGATCTACGCAAAGCAAGAAAATAATGTGCGCCAGCATGCCAGTTGACCTTCAGAGCAAAAACGCCTAGTATGGCCTCCCTATTTCCGCTTCCGGCAGCAGCCGGATGCGCGGAACATCGGCGTTCGATTAAGAGTGCCGCTGTGCTGCAGAGGAGGCCTATTTTATTTATGATTCAAATGCAGGACGTAATGTCGAAGGCGATGCCGGATTTCCGTGAAGGAAGCATCATCAAAGGACAGATCTTGGAAGTTCGCCCCCGCGAAGTGCTCGTCGACGTTGGATACAAATCCGAAGGTGTTATTCCGTTGAGTGAATTCGACGATCCCGAGTCGCTGCAGGTCGGGGACGAAGTAGACGTGCTGCTGGAACGGCTGGAAAACGACGAAGGGATGGTCGTTTTATCCAAGGAAAAGGCCGCGTACCGGCAAAACTGGAACAAGATCGTTGCCGTTTTCCAAGGCGACGGGCTGATTAAAGGAAAGGTTAGATCGGTCGTGAAAGGCGGATTGATGGTGAACATCGGCGTCGAGGCATTTTTGCCTGCTTCTCAAATCGATGTTGTTCCTCCAAAGGATTTGCAGCAGTTCGTCGGGAACGCTTATGATTTCAAAATCGTCAAACTGAATGACGACCGAAAGAACGTCGTGCTCAGCCGGCGCGAAGTGATCGAAAAGGAGCGAAGCGAAAAGCGGCAGAAATTCCTGGATAGCGTGAATGTCGGCGACCGAGTCGTCGGTACCGTGAAAAACATCACAGACTTCGGCGCATTCATCGACCTCGACGGCATGGATGGTTTGCTGCACGTAACCGACATGACCTGGGGCAGACTGGGACATCCCAGCGAGCTGTTGAAGGTCGGGCAGCAATTGGAAGTGGTTGTGCTCGATATCAACAAGGAAAAAGAGCGCGTCTCACTTGGACTGAAGCAAACTCAGAGAAATCCCTGGGACCAGATCGAGGAGCGATTCCCTGCCGGCCAGCGGATTAAAGGAAAGATCACGAACCTTGTCCCCTACGGCGCCTTCGTTGAGATCGAAGAAGGAGTGGAAGGTCTCATACATGTGTCGGAACTTTCGTGGACGAAACGCATCATGCGTCCTTCCGACATTCTCAGCGTCGGCCAGGAAGTCGAAGCGGTGGTGCTCGGTGTCAACAAAGAAGAACAAAAGATTTCGTTAGGCCTGCGGCAGCTCGAGGCCAATCCGTGGGATGAAATCGAGAAGAAGTTCACCATCGGCAGCCGCGTCAAGGGAACGATCCGAAACATGACCGCCTACGGCGCGTTCGTCGAACTGGAGGAAGGCATCGACGGCATGATCCACGTCTCGGATTTGAGCTGGACCCGGAAAATCAATCATCCCAGTGAAATGTTTAAAAAGGGCGATGAAATCGAAGCTGTTGTTATCGATATCGACAAGGTCAACCAGCGGATCAGTCTCGGCATCAAGCAACTGACCGAAGATCCGTGGAAAACAATCGACGAAAAATATAAGATTGGTGATCTGGTTAACGGCAAGGTAACGAAGCTCGCCAGCTTTGGTGCCTTTGTGCAATTACAGGACGACATCGACGGACTCGTCCACATCTCGCAGTTGAGCGAGGATCACGTGGCAAAGGTGAAGGACATCCTCAAGGTCGGCCAGGAAGTCGAAGCCCGAGTCATTAAGGTGGATAAAATCGAGCGTCGCATCGGGCTGTCCATCAAAGCTGCAAACTATTCCGAAGACCAACTACGCAAGGAAGTGGAATCGTTCGACACACTTCGTCCCGGCGAAGATATGGTTGGGTTGGAAAAAGCTTTCGCCGCTGCGGAACAGGAAGAATATCGTCCTGGCGAATCGAAACGCGACTCGGAAGAAGCACCGGCCGAATCGAAGAAAGACGCCAGAAAGAAATAGCTTCGGCTTTTCATGCCGTAGGCAGATTGAAAAAATGCCGAAATAGCGTCTCGCGTTCGCTTTTTCTCGACCGCGACAGTCGCCGGCAATTATATCTCGCAGTAATGCGAACGGTTTTATCCCGACGCGCGCGTCGCATATCGGTGGCTGGCTTCGCAATTACGCTCCTGGTCGTGTCCGGCTGCGGGAATTCCAGCATCATCGGCAAGTGGCGGATGTCAGGAGCTGAAAATCAAACTGTTTGGAAATTTTCGAGCAACGGATCGGTGCTCGTCGGGGATATCGAAGGCCGATATAAATTCGGCGATCAGGACCGAATCAAAATTGAGACGCCATTCTCTACGGCAGTTTATCAAGTGAAAATTTCCGGCGAACAACTCGTGCTGCAAGAGCCCGGCGGGTCGAAGCTGGAATTTACCAAGGTGGGAGAAGCGCAGCGGTAACGGTGGGGGCGCACTGGGTCGACTGGCCGCCGAAGCGCTGCCCCTATATTAGAACTCGGCGCTGCCCGGTGTTCGCGCGAAAGGAATGACGTCGCGAATATTTGGAATGCCGGTGATAAACATCAACATTCGCTCGAAACCAAGGCCGAAACCGGAGTGTGGGACTGTCCCATAACGTCGCAAATCGAGATACCATTTGTAATCGGCGGGATCCATATTGTGCTGGCGCATGTTTCCCTCAAGCATCTCCAACCGTTCTTCGCGCTGGCTGCCGCCCACGATTTCGCCAATGCCCGGTACGAGCAGGTCCATCGCAGCCACGGTTTTGCCGTCATCGTTCGAACGCATATAAAATGGTTTGATTTCTTTCGGGAAATTGAAAAGCGTCACCGGGCACTTGAAATGTTTCTCGGTGAGCCAACGCTCATGCTCCGATTGCAGATTCAAACCGTAAGCGATCGGGAATTCGAATTTCTCGCCACTCTTCTTCAAGAGTTCAACCGCGTTGCTGTACGCGACGCGCTGAAAAGGCCGCTCAAGAACGAAATTGAGTCGCCGCAGCAATTCCTTGTCCACAAATTTGCCAAACAATTCCATCTCTTCCGGACAATGCTTTTTTGCGTCGGCAACCAAATATTTCACGAACTCTTCGGCGAGATCCATGTTTCCGGTAAGATCGCAAAATGCCATCTCCGGCTCGATCATCCAGAATTCGCTGGCATGTCGCGAAGTGTTTGAGTTCTCCGCGCGAAACGTCGGGCCAAATGTGTAAACCTTGTTAAAGGCGCAGGCGAACGCTTCTGCTTCGAGTTGTCCGCTCACGGTAAGATAGGTTTGCCGCGCGAAAAAATCCTGCGCGTAATCGATGTTACCGTTCTTCACCGGCGGGTTTTTGATGTCTATAGTGGAAACACGAAACAATTCGCCCGCACCTTCGCAATCGCTTCCAGTGATGATCGGCGTGTGCACATAAACGAAGCCTTGCTCCTGAAAAAATTGATGAACGGCGAACGCGAGGCGGCTACGCACACGAAACACGCAGCCGAAAAGGTTTGAACGCGGACGCAAATGCGCGATCTCTCGCAAGAACTCCGGCGTGTGACCCTTTTTCTGAAGCGGATAGGTTTCGTCCGCGCCGCCTACGATCTCAATGTTCCGCGCGATCAATTCCCATTTTTGGCCTTTCCCTTGCGACGGAACCAGCGCGCCGCTTACAATAAGTGATGCGCCTGTACAGAGGCGTTGGATCTCGCCGTAATTCGATAGCGCGTCCTTCTTCGCAATGATCTGTAGATTGCGCAGCGACGAGCCGTCGTTCAGTTCAATGAACGAAAAATCCTTGGAGTCGCGCCGTGTGCGGACCCAGCCTTCGACACGAATCGAGTCAATCGACGTAACGCTTTGCAAGGCGTTTCTGATCGCCGTTGGAGAGAGTTGCGTCATTTCGAATTGGAAATTTCAGCGCTCGCGGCTCGACAGGGCAACGCCGCAGAAAGAATGAGGATGACGAGCAATCGCAGAAGCGCGGCAGCGGTTGTCATGAACTCAGGGGGAGCCAACTGCCAGGTTGCGGCGGCGCTTTGGCGCCGTTAAAGCTGAGGTACGTGTATTCGTGCAGGAAACGTTCGTAATCATCCAGTAGCTTCATTGCATCGTTAGGTTTGAGACGATCGGTCTTAATCGCGTCATCGACCTGTGCTTTGAGCAAGCGCATTAGCTCGAGTTTGTCCCACTGGGTCGTGGCAAGCACTTCACCGATGGTGCTGCCTTCAATGACTTCTTCTATGTACCAGCCGGATTGCTCATCGGAATCGAGGAATACGTGCACTTCTGTCACGCGGCCAAACAGATTGTGCAGATCACCCATGATGTCCTGGTAAGCACCGACCATGAAAACTCCGAGATAATAAATCTCTCCGGGATGAATCCGATGTAGCGGCAACGTTTCTTTGACATCCTGCAAGTCGATAAATTTACAGACCCTTCCGTCTGAATCGCAGGTGATATCGACAATGGTGCCGTGGCGATCTGGTGGCGTAATGAGCCGATGAATGGGCATGATCGGGAACAACTGTCCGAGGGCCCAGTGGTCGAGCAACGACTGGAAAACAGAAAAATTGCAGATGTACTGATCGCCCAATGCTGTTTCAAGCTGCTTCACTTCGTCGGGCACATAACGCAACCCGCGATGCATGTTCACGATTTGATGCGCAACCTGCCAGTAAACGGTATCGATCTTGGCTTTTGATTCGAGATCCAGCAGACCAAGATCGAATGTTTGCTGCGCTTCCTCTTTGATCTGCTTGATGTCGTGGAGGCTCTCCAGGCGGTTTCCGCGTTTCAACCGCTGCTTCACATCAAGGATATCGGCCACAAGTTTGTGATCCTTCTCGCCTGCTTGGACCTTGAGCTTCGGGACAGTTTTTTCAATGGAACCGAAGGCTTCTACAACCAATACAGAATGATGCGCTACAGTCGCGCGGCCGCTTTCGCTTACGATGGTCGGATGCGCGACCCCTTCGGAATCGCAGACATCCATGATGTTCCAGACGACATCGTTTGCGTATTCCTGGAGCGAATAATTGGTGGAACTATCAAAATCGCTGCGTGATCCATCGTAATCAACGCCAAGGCCGCCGCCGACATCGAGATAACCGAGCGCATGTCCCAGCTTGGAAAGCTTTGCGTAATATCGCGCCCCTTCGCGCACCGCTCGCTTGATCGTCGAGATATCCGGCACCTGCGATCCAACATGGAAATGAACAAGTTTAAGACAATGCGCCAGTCCTGCATCCTTTAGCATCTGGCTCGCGGCAACCAGACTGGTCGTGTCTAATCCGAATTTGGCGTTTTCACCGCCGCTGGGTGACCATTTGCCCGAGCCTTTGCTATACAAACGGGCACGAATTCCAATGTAAGGCTCCAAGCCGACTTCTTTCGACGCGCGAATAATGTGCTCAACTTCTTCCAGTTTTTCCGCAACGATGATGACCGGTTTCCCAAGTTTGCGGCCGAGCAGCGCCATACGAATGAACGCCGGATCTTTGTAGCCGTTGCAGATGATCAAACTCTCGGGGCCTCTTTGCATCGCCAGCGCTGCAACCAGCTCGGGCTTGCTGCCCGCTTCGAGTCCAAAATGAAATTGTTCGCCTGCATCGACAATCTCTTCGATTACTTCGCGCAGTTGATTCACCTTGATCGGAAAGACCCCGCGGTAATGACTTTGATAGCCGAATTCAGATATCGCACTTTGAAAGGCGCGATTGATCGATTCAACACGGTGACGAAGCAAATCCTGAAATCGAATCAATAATGGAAAACTGAGGTTCCTCGCACGCGCTTCATTGACTACCTCCAGGAGATCGATGGAACCACCATCGCTTTTCAACGGACGCGCTTCGACATTGCCGGAGCTGTTAACGGCAAAATAACCCTCGCCCCAGCCCTCCACATTGTACGTGGAGACGGCCGATTCAAGATCCCAATCGGTTTTCATTTCGTTCGAGCTGCAGGCCCAATCCTAATGCGCACATTAGTCACGGTGCAGAACATTCAAGCCCATACGGTGAAAATCTTCATCGTTGATGTCATCCCGTTGATGAGCTGCCTCCTGCGGTCGGCTTGTGTTTCCCATTCGCACACGTACTGTTTGCTCGATGAACAAAACGGTGATCGAGGTGCAGGTAAGGGCCGTATTGCCGACAAGCGGCGGGTGCGCAGTGTTTATCGGAAACAATGACAAGGTGTTCATCATCTACGTTGATCAAACCGTGGGCAGCGCCATCACGATGTTCATGCGCCATATCACCAAAGAGCGCCCTCTTACTCACGATTTGATGGCGCATTTGCTGGCTGCCTTCGGCGGGAAGGTTGAGCGAGTGATCATCAATGATCTAAAGAACGCGACCTACTACGCCAGGGTGATCATCCAGGTCGAAAACGAATTACAACAAAAAAAGATCATCGAGCTGGACGGACGACCGAGTGATTGCATTGCAATGGCCACTCAGCAGAAGGCGCCGATTTACGTCAGCCAGGACGTATGGGACGAAGTGGACGATATGAGTGACGTTCTGCGCAAGATGGAGGAAGAGGGATTGAAGACTGACCCGGAAGCGGAAGAGTAGTTCCGCCGCTGCAACGGCGTAACATCACCTAACACTTGTTGGCTCCGCATCAACCCAGCAAATCGCCGTAACGACTGTCTGCGAGTTTCAAACAACGCGCTAAAATTTCAGAGGCGGTGTTGAGCTTCAATGATTCTTCCACCAGCTCGCGACATTCAGGAACACTCAGGCTCTGCACAGCGCGCTTCACACGTGGAACCAGGGTTGCTGCCGCGCTGAGTTCGTCCACGCCCAGACCAAGCAACATCGGAACCAGTGCAACATCTCCCGCCATTTCTCCGCAGACGCCGAACCAGATGTTGTTGGCGTGAGCCGCGTCGGCCACCATCTTGAGCAAGCGGAGTATTGCCGGGTGGGTTGGTTCGTAAAGATACGCGATCTTTTCATTCACCCGATCGACTGCAAGTGCGTATTGGATCAAATCGTTCGTACCGATACTGAAAAAATCCACCTCGCGCGCGAGCGAACTTGCGCAGATAGCGGCGCTGGGGATTTCGATCATCGCGCCTACTTCGACTCTGTTGGCCATCGGTATGCCTGAGCTGCGTAATTGCTGCTTGCTTTCCTCGAGCACAGCGAGCACTCGGCGCAATTCCTCTAACCCCGAGATCATGGGAAACATGATCTTGATATTGCCGATCGTGCTGGCACGAAGGATTGCGCGCAACTGCGTCTTAAAAATCTCCTGGTTTTCCAGACAAAACCGGATTGCGCGCCAGCCAAGAAACGGATTCAACTCATGACTGACGTCTGTCGCTCCTTCGGCAAGCTTATCGCCGCCGAGATCAAACGTTCGAATGATCAACGGATGCGGACAGACACGCTCGGCAACATGCCGATAAGTTTCGTATTGCTCCTCTTCGTTTGGTAGTGTCGTGCGGTTCAAGTAAAGAAACTCGGTGCGATACAAACCAATTCCTTCTGCGCCATTAGCGGCGACGGCATTGACATCTTCCGGAAGCTCGATATTTGCCGAAAGAACGATGTGACGGCCGTCCCGCGTAGTCGAAGTCGTCTCCCGAAGCTGTGTCAGTTGCGCGGTGACTTTGGCCCTTCGCGATTCGATTTGTCTGTAGCGTTCAACCGTTCCTGGCGCAGGATGAACAACCAACCAGCCAGCACTCCCATCGAGGAGAACATGCTGCCCAGTTTCAATCTTCGCAGTGATATCGTGTAACCCGAGTACCGCCGGAATATTGAGCGAACGCGCCAGGATTGCTGCATGCGATGTGCGGCTGCCAACGTCCGTGGCGATCCCGAGCACGTTTTCACGATTCATGCTGGCGGTGTCCGAGGGAGTGAGATTGTGCGCAATTAAAATGTGCGGCTCACTCAGAGAGAGAAATGCCTTTGGCGCTTTTCCTTGAAGGTTGCGAATTACTCGCTTCGTAACATCCTGGATATCGAGCGCGCGTTCGCGTAGATAAGGGTCGTCGATTTTGCTCAAGGTTTCTGCATAACGCGTGGCGACTTCCTGGAAGGCCCACTCCACGCTGCAAAGATCGCTCTTAAGTTTTCGCAGAACTTCATCAATCAATGTACGATCCTCGACCACAAGCAGATGCGCGTCGAAAATCGCCGCATCCCTCGCGCCGATTGACTCAGCAATGCGCTGCTGCATCGCAAGGATCTGCATGCGCGTTTGGATAAGCGCCGCCTCGAACCGCCCAATTTCATCTCCAACCTGGGACGGCGCGATTCGGTAACGCACCACTTCATCCAGATCATCACGCACAACATGAATCCTGCCGAAGGCGATCCCGGGTGAAACGCCAATTCCTTCGAACCGGATTTCCGCGATGTCGCTCATCCGGTTCGGAGACTAAGGCAAATGTCAAACAATGCGAATTTGCGTTTTCCTTGAGTCGGTCCGCCCGCCGCGCCTAGAGCGTATGCCACAGCGCGGCGCCCCTCTTCAGTCTTCGTTGAAGCCAGCTTTGACGAGTTGTTCCAACTCCTCCATTGCCTTCTCCGCATCTGGCCCGTCGCAACGAATACGCAGTTTTGATCCTTGCCCTGCCGCGAGCATCATCAATCCCATGATGCTCTTGCCGTTTACGTCTTCGCCTTCCTTCGCGACCCAAATCTCCGAGCGGTGGCGGCTCGCAATGCGCACAAACATAGCGGCCGGGCGCGCATGGAGCCCAAGCCGGTTGACGATTGTTAGCTCTTTCTCGACCTTTTGGCCCGGCGCAGGGTGGCTCGTTTTTCGATAAATCAGCCCCATTAAGTGGCTCCCTTCTTCTGCATAAAACGGAGCAGTCGTGTGTTGAAGGCAACCGCCGCATTTTGCCCCAGGCCTTTCAATTTTTCGTCCATCGCTGCGACCTCGATCAACCGCGCCATATCACGTCCTGGGCGGACCGGGATCGTCACATGCGGGACTTTGAGCCCAAGAATTTCATAAAATTCACGGTCCAAGCCGATGCGATCGACCTCCTCGACTTCCTGCCAGTCTTTTAAACTCACCACCAGATCGAGGCGCTTTTCGATGCGAATGCTTCCAATGCCGAAGACCTTTGCCACATCGATGATTCCAATGCCGCGCACCTCCATGTGATTGCGCGTTATTTCCGGTGCGGTGGCCATGAGCTCACGGCCTTCGATCATGGTGATGCGCGTCACGTCGTCAGCCACAAGGCTGTAACCGCGCTCGATCAGTCCAAGCACGCATTCGCTTTTGCCGATACCACTCGCTCCGCGGATCAAAACGCCAACGCCGAGAATATCCACCATGCTACCGAATTCGGTCACTGTGGGCGAGAAATCCATCTCCAAGGCAATCGTGGCTGCGTTAATGAACTTCATTGTTATCATCGGTGTACGGAACACCGCAATCTTTGTATCTCCGGTTACAGCCAGCAACTCGGGCGAAAGATGAAATCCGCGCGACATCACCAGGCACGGGATCTTGTGCTCGCAGAGTTTGTGAAACCGCTCCACACGCAGTTTCGATGGCAAACTTTTTAGATAAGAATGTTCCGCCGCGCCCAACACCTGTACACGCTTCTCAGCGAAATAGGTGTAGAACCCTGAGAGCGCAAGCCCTGGACGGTTGATGGTCGGCTCGCGGATCTTCCGATGAAACCCGACACGTGGCCCTTCGAGCTTCATCTGCAGCTTTTCGGCATGAGAACTATAAAAGCTCTCAACCGTAACAACCGGAACACTCTTTTGGTGATCGCTGGGTGATGTAATGGTTTGTGTCCCGGCTTCGTCGGCCATTGAAGATAACTTCTAGCGCGAATGCCACGGAATTCCAATTCACAACAGGTCCGATTGAATAGGCAGCGATTAATTTCCTAATCGCAGGCCTGTCAGCGCTGCCATGATCGCTACGCCACGCGCCCGCAGCAGTTCTTATATTTTTTCCCGCTCCCGCAGGGGCACGGCTCGTTGCGGCCGACTTTCGGCAACGAACGGCGAACCGGCAGATCGATTGATAGTTCACCTGCCCCGTCACCATCACCGTCGCCACCGACTGCGGCCATCGCGCCGACAGGCTGGCGGATGCGCGCGGCGGCTGTTGCTGTTGGCGCGGTTGGCCCTTCTTCGCGCAGCAGAAACTGCGGCAACGTTGCCAGGAAGTTCTCGAACGCTTGCAAGTTCGATGTGCTGCGGAAAAGATTGTTCAGCACTTCGTTCTTAATGTTCGCCATCAATTCAACGAACATGTCATATGCCTCGGTTTTGTACTCGATGAGCGGATCTTTTTGCGCGTAGCCGCGCAGATAAACTCCCTCGCGCAAAGCGTCCATGGCATAGAGATGCTCCTGCCACAGGCGGTCGATCGCGTTCAGAATGATATAACGCTCCAGGCTTTTAACGGCTGTCGGCTCTTCGTGACTCGATTTGCGCTCGTACGCATTCTTGATCTTTTCCAGCAGGAACTTCCCGTTTTCATCCACCGTGCGCGTATCGAACTCCGCTTTTTCCCTCGTTAAACCGAGAGGAAACGTCGTGTTCACCCAGTGGACAAGACCAGTGTAATTTGGTTCTTCGCCATCGAGGTATTCCTTAACTTTCGCCGGCACGGCTTCATCGATCACTTCGTAGATGTGCGTGCGCGGTTCTTCGGAATCGATGACTTCGTTGCGCCAGGTGTAAACGACCTCTCGCTGCATGTTCATCACGTCATCGAAATCGAGCGTGCGTTTTCGGATCAGATAGTTGCGTTGCTCGACGCGCTTTTGGGCGGTCTCCACCGACTTGTTCAACCAGCGATGCTCGAGCTCCTGACCTTCTTCAAGGCCGAAGCGCTCCATGATTTTTGTCATCCGATCGGCAGCGCCGAAATTGCGCATCAGATCGTCTTCGAAACTGACGTAAAACCGTGATGCGCCTGGATCGCCCTGGCGCGCACAGCGTCCGCGTAACTGGCGATCGATCCGGCGCGCCTCATGGCGCTCGGTGGCGACAACCATTAGTCCGCCCAGTTCTGGGACGCCCGGTCCCAGTTTAATATCGGTGCCGCGCCCAGCCATGTTGGTCGAAATCGTGACCGTGCCTGGTTGTCCGGCGCGCGCCACAATCTCCGCCTCTTGCATGTGGAACTTGGCGTTCAACACGTTGTGCGGAATTTTCTCCCGCTTCATCATTCGGCTCAGCAACTCGGAAGCTTCCACGCTAACCGTGCCCACCAGCACCGGTTGACTCCTCGCGTGAGCTTCTTTAATCTCCCTGATCACCGCGTTGTATTTTTCGCGGCGCGTTTTATAGATGCGATCATTGTGATCCGTCCGGCGCACCGGCCGATTTGTTGGGATCATGTTCACGTCGAGCTTGTAAATGTCGTGGAACTCTGCCGCTTCGGTCTCGGCGGTGCCGGTCATTCCCGCGAGCTTCTGGTAAAGGCGGAAATAATTTTGAATCGTGATCGTCGCCAGTGTTTGCGTTTCGCGATCGATCTGCACGCCTTCCTTCGCTTCGACCGCCTGATGCAGCCCGTCGCTCCAACGGCGGCCGGGCATTTTGCGTCCGGTGAACTCATCGACGATGACAACTTTGTTGTCCTCGATCACGTACTGCACGTCTTTCTCGAACAAGCAGTAAGCGCGGAGCAATTGCGAGATGTTATGGATCCGTTCCGCCTGGGTATCGCAGTGTTGCTGACGCTCGGCTTTTCTCTTGTCCTTCTCCTCGGGCGAAAGCGTCTGATCCAGATCGATCTCCGTAAATTCATTGATCAAATCCGGCAACACAAAAGCATTCGGGTCGTCCGGGTTTAAAAAAATGCGGCCTTGTTCAGAGAGATCAGCCTCGTTCGATTTTTCGTCGATCGTAAAAAATAATTCTTCCTTCAACTGGAAGAGTTCCTCTTTGCGCGTGTCCTGATAAAATGAAAGCTCCGCTTTATCTACAGCCCGACGTTTGTCCGGGTCTTCCATCATGCGTAACAACTGTTTGTTGCGCGGCTGGCCGACTTTCACTTTGAACATCAACCGACCGCCGGTTTCCACATCGCCTCGCTCGAACGTCTCGATTGCTTCACTGGCGAGTCGGTTGCAAAGCATGTTTTGCTTGCGCACCAATTGCTCGATCAAAGGTTTCCATTTGTCGTATTGATGCGTGGAAACCGTCGCCGGCCCGCTGATGATGAGTGGCGTGCGTGCCTCATCGATCAGAATGGAATCAACTTCATCAACTATTGCATAGTGATAGCCACGCTGAACCTGTTGTTCCCGCGTCGTCGCCATGCCGTTGTCACGTAGATAATCGAATCCGAACTCGCTGTTCGTCCCGTAGGTAATGTCCATCGCGTATTGCTCGCGACGCACGTCGGGTTCCTGATCGTGTTGAATGCAGCCCACCGTTAGCCCGAGAAAATTGTAAAGTTGGCCCATCCATTCGGCGTCGCGGCGAGCGAGGTAATCGTTCACAGTCACCAAATGCGCGCCGCGCCCCGTGAGTGCGTTCAAATAAAGCGGCAAAGTCGCGACCAAAGTTTTACCCTCTCCGGTCGCCATCTCCGCGATGCGCCCCTTGTGCAAAACGATTCCGCCGAGCAATTGCACGTCAAAATGCACCATGTCCCAGACCATCGGTTGATCACATACTGTGAATGCGTATTTATGCTCCTTGAGACGACGCGCGGCGTTTTTCACCACCGCGAAAGCTTCTGGCAAAATTTCATGGAGCTTGTTCCACTGGTCTTCCAGGTTCGGAAGTTTCGAGATGTCGTCTTTCCACGCGGCGGTTTTGGCGCGCAACTCATCGTCGGACAGACGCTTGAACTCTTCGTCAAACTCGTTAATGCGACGAACAATTGGCATCAGGCGCTTGAGTTCGCGTTGATTTTTCGACCCCAAAATTTTCTTTAAAATCCAGGCAACCATGTAAGTCAGTAATATCCGTCAGATTCATCCAGTATCAATGGATTGCTCAGCAACTGCGCGAGCAAACGCTGATAAGTCGGCAAAGAATTACTGATCCCGTTAAGAATGGCGCGCGCACGGTATGTTTCCAATTTCCTCGCCGGTATGGATAGCGAAGCTCCGGCCGTCTTCCCAAGTCAAAATCCCGGGAAGTCGATTCAGCTTGACGAAGCGCGCTGCTGTTCTCAAATCGAAATCATGAGGGTATGCGTTGGCCGGGCGCTTGGCGGGACGCTCGTCGGCATTCTGGCTTGTGGGGCGGTCATGGCACAGGAGACGCAAATTTTGCCTTTTGAAAATGCAAGCCGTGCTCCAGAAGGACCCATAGCTTCCACGATCACCTTTGACAGCAATTTAATTTCGGACCCATGTGCCACTTGCAATTATTCCGATAGAGAGGGTTATTTCGTGCTCGGACCGAACAACTGCTTGTTACCCGGAACCACGCAATGGGTGGCTGGCGCGTTCATCGCCTCGACCACCGGTGTGCCCACGCAGATCTCGGCTGCGATCATCCTCTATGATCCGAGTGATTGTCCGACGAAGACGGTTACCCTAAGCATTTATACCGATGCTTGCTGGCCCATAGGGCCGGGAACGCCGCTAATTTCGGCGGTTGCGACTGTCCCGGCAGCGCCCTGTAAATTGGCAGTAGCCAAGTTGCCGAATGCGCCATACACCCTCCTAACTAAGGGAACCAAGTACTGGGTGGTAGCAACCACGGACGGAAAACAAACTGGCCTGGACTCCAGTTGGTACGGCTCCAACAACGCCCAATACGCGTACAATCTAGGAGACGGGTGGCAACATGTGAACGGTATTACACCGGCGCTCATGGTGGAAGGGTCTGGCATCACTCTCTCCCAGACACCGATTGATGTCTCGGAGCAAGCGTTCGGGGGCAATCTGTTTGTGGACCCCTGCACCGGTTGCAACTATGATTCCAATGGTGGCATTAGTAGCGGATCCGATGTGCGCGGGCCTGAGAACTGCAACTCACATAGCCTGACCTGGACTGCCGTTCCTTTCGTAGCCGCCAAATCCGGTGTGCCGACGAGGATTTCCGCGTCCATCATCCTGTACAACCAGGACTGCCCGTATAACGAAGTGACACTAAGCCTTTATGCGGATAATTGCGATGTCGGGCCTGGCACTCCTTTAGCCTCTGGCATAGCCACCGTTCCGGCAGCGCCATGCGATCTGGCTGTAGCGAAGCTGCGCAACGCCCCTGCGCTGGTTCAGGGAGTGAAGTATTGGGTAACTGCGACGACCAACGATCAACAAGCCGCGCTTGACGCGACGTGGTGGGCTTCCAATGATGCTTACTTCGGTGTCAATGCTGGTTTTGGCTGGCTACAATCCACCGCTGGGACGCCTGGGTTCTTGGTGCAGTAGGCGCTCTCCAGCGACCTGCTTATAAATCCGAGTGGCCGCAGCAAGTGCTGCCCACTAACTCCTTTGACGGCAAGCAGGCGAACGTTGGCTTCCAGGAGCGACTAGATCGTCTAAAAAAATCCTTGCACTCCCGTCCGCGTATCAGCAATTTTACCGCGGTTGTCTCTTTCGACACCGGTATTTTGACTGCGGGAGTGACCGTGCTCAATGCCAAGCTGCGTCTCAAGCAATCTACCGGTAACGGTGGCCGACGCGCTCGGCCCTTGTGTCGTAGATATTCGCAAGGGTACGTTTAACGCCAACGAAGCGCTGGAAGCGGACGACTTCGACGCGATGGAGACCGACATGGATGTCACATCGGACGCCCAGCTCAGTGGTGTGGACAGCGGGAACTGGGTCGAGGCAGAGCTGAATTCTGACTACATCAGCGACATCAACACCCAAAATCGTACGCAGTTTCGGCTCTGGTTTCCTTCGGTTTAAGGAGCGGGCGAGCAGGTGGTGGGATGGTATTCCGGCGAGAGCACCGGGAGTGAGCCGCACCTTGTCGTGCAGTACTCGGGACCGTAGCGGCTGAGTGTCTCAGGCTGGACGAGATCCGACCCGATGCTGGAAGGTGCTCTACGAAGAAGGCCCGCCGCCGTGGTTAGCTCCGGTGATGGCAGACCGCCTGGTCGGCAAAAATTGGTGAAATCCAGTTTAGGCAAATTTCCGCGGCAAATCCACAGCTGCCCGCAATCGGCGGAGATAATGGCTCCGCGAAATTTGAATTCCTCCGAACTGTCGCAGATGGGGCGTGAGCCATTGCGTATCAAGCAGTACGAATTTGCGAAGGCGCAGATGTTCTACCAGCGAAACGAGCGCAACTTTGGACGCGTCTGTTATCCGATGAAACATGGATTCGCCAAAAAATGCGCCACCGACCGCGACGCCATAAAGACCTCCGGCGAGCATGTTTCCCTTCCAAGTTTCGACTGAGTGAGCATGACCAAGTTCATGCAATCGCACGTAGCTTTGGATGATCTCTTGATTGATCCAGGTATCTTTGCGGTCCGCGCATCCCTGGATCACAGTTGGGAAGGCCTGATCGATGGTGATTGTAAACGGTTTCTTCCCCGCAAGACGCCGCAATGCATGCGGGACATGGAAATCATCCAGTGGCAGGATGGCACGAGGATCGGGCGAAAACCACTCGATCGAGTCGTCGTCCATAGCCATCGGGAAAACACCGAGACGATAGCCCTCGAGCAGTAGATCAGGATCGAGCATACATTTCAAAACCGTTGAAAAGTTAAATGGTTGAAGGGAGATGTCCCTCTCTTGTAACGCTTCAACTGTTCAACCATCTTGCAATGAAATCGAGGCTTCATAAAATGAGCCGATGAAACCCCTATCGATCCTGATTGCGGTTGCATTCGCATCCTTCGCGATCGGTTGCACCGATCCTCTCGAACAACGCACCGGGCAGGAAATGCAATCGCAATTCCAACGCGGCATTACCGGTCAGGGTCAGCTCGGCCCAGAACCACGCGACGCTGGCGATCCGGCAGCGGAGCATGGGGTACCACAAACGCATCCGTAGCGTGAATATGTCAGATCGCTCACGGCACTCGAAAATTCTCATCCTCGATTTCGGATCGCAATACACGCAGGTCATCGCGCGCCGCATCCGCGAATGCCAGGTATATTCGGAGATTATTCGCTTCGACACGCCCGCCTCTGAAATCGAA
>DASTMV010000165.1:0-4881 GCA_035713885.1 Candidatus Udaeobacter sp.
CGGGCCAAGCATCCGATCGAACGCTTCATCCCACTTTCTCACCGCTCGGTCATCCACTTTTACAATCACGCGTCGAATAATCGCCGGGCCGACACCTTTGTTGGACAAAGTTAAATGTATATCGGGATCATTACTGGTGCCAAACTCCAGGATTGGCCATACCGCCGCGCGCACTTGCTGCCGCTGCATGTACGCGGTTTAAGCAGAAACAGAAACAGCCAGCGGTCCAATTAGCGTCGCGATGACTGTTTCGTATCGACTTGCGGCGCGCTTCTCCGGCACGGCGCCGAGCATATCGCCAGCAAGGTGGGTGTCAATCAAGTGACTCGAGTAGGATCATCAAGCAATCTATCCTCCAAACTCATCTATTCTTTGCAAGCGCACTATGAACCATACAGCTCTGCCGATACAACGTGGTGACAAGCGACAAAAAAGAATTGGATCGCGGAATCTTTTTGCTACAACGGCGCCATGAAGAGAACTTGTTTACTCCAGCTTGTCGCATTAGCAGCTCTTTTGAGCGGTTGTGCAAATACGGCCAATGTTCCGATGTCGTACGCGAAACTTGATGCCGGATACTTGAATACCGGCAGTTATGACTTGGGATGGCTTTTCCTCTGGGATCGTACCGAACGGACTCTTACAAGTTTAGATCCCCTCAAAGTGCCGGATAAACTCAAAAATGTAGGGACAACCTTTGACCAGCAACAGGGAAGTCTTTCTGCCGACACCGATATTGAACTCTCTGCTGGTCTGACTCAAACCGCAGCTGCGAGCGGAGAACTCCAGGGCCGAATTGCACGGGGCACAACGACTGAACTGGACAAGTTCGAGCGTGTGACAGTGCCGGCCGAAGACTTGCTTAACTTCGATAACAAGGCGAGCCGCGCCTGGCGAAAGCGTTTACTCCAGGAGTTCCCAGGAGACAAGTTCCGCTTCGTCCTGGTGGACCGTGTTGTGCGGGGAGACAAGGTTTCGGTTGCGTTCAACAATTCGGCAAGCGGCTCGGCCGGAGCGAACGTTCTGGCGTATGGAAATTTCAAAGTGAAAGTTACCTACGACGGCAAGAGCAGTTTTGTCCAAACCGGAAAAGAAATCCCCTTAGTCTTTCAAACACACATCCTTAAGCTGAGCGGCGATGCCGACAATCCGGAGTTCCAGTTATTGACCGGTCCCGAAGCGACGCACTTCAACTTCCAAAAAGCCATAAAGCACGAGCAATTTTAAGCGGGATCGAAACTTGTGCGCTCGTTCATTTTCGCAAATCCGGCTCAGTCTCTGGGCCAACGCGCCATATTCGGTCGTAGCAGACAATACACATTGGTGCCACTGTCACAAAAGTCGCTTGACTATTGCTGCCTGATTCGCCGTACCGTTAACGACCCTTGCGAAAGCTACGTCCCTGAGGACCTGCGTTGACGTTTGGGACTTCTTCACCGAGGGCAGTGGCTAAATCAATTTGATGGTCCTGCTCTTGCACCAGAATCTCGCGAATCTGTTCAGCCATCGCGTATTCTCCAAGAGCTTCGCATTGCGGAACGCGATCGCGATAATTGCGAATCGTTTCATTTTCATTGTCCAGATCGTACCGGAGCATGTCTCTGGCATTTTTGGATGTGCGGACAGGTTTCGGATTAACCACCGGCATTTTGCCGAGGTAATCGATCTGCCGCGAGAGAGTCAGAGCATGATCTAGTTCTTGCTTGGCGTGAGTTTCAAGCTGAGCAGCGATGTCCATGTATTCGGCGCCCTTGAGCACCTGAGAATAAACGACGTACGCAATGATGGCTTGATACTCGCGGGCCAGATCTTCATTCAACAACTCCGCGAGACGATCACGGGAGATTTCGTTGGATTTTGGTTCAGGCATTTAATTTCCTCCTTGGGGTTGAAAAACAAATTATACGGTAGATCGCTTTCGGCGCGCCGCCAGTTTTGAGATCGCGTTGCCGTGCTGTCGCCCTGCCATCCATTCGTCCCCCAGCGCGTCGCCTTGACGAACGCTGGTCACTCGTAGTCTAGCGTCCCGCCTTGCCGCGAGTCCGGGTTTGCTCGTCACTTACTCAGTTCTCAATGTTTTCGTACCAGCGCCTCGCTCGAGGAGACTAGTTCCGCTCGCGCGCGGCGCAGACCGCTCGTTAGTCCGATTTTGGAGAGACTCCAAATCAACCATTTTGTCGGGTCCCACTGCCACGGCTTCACCCCGTTACGATAATCGTGCTGAAACGTGTGGTGATAGTTATGGTAGCCCTCACCAAAGGTAAATAGCGCCATGAACCACGAGTCACGCGCGCTACACCGCGTCGAGTAGGGCTGACGACCAATAGTATGACAAGCTGAGTTGATGAGAAATGTGCCGTGTTGAAGCACGACGACTTTAGCCACGCCACCGATCAGAAAACCACCGAGCGCGCCGATCCAGCCGTCCCAAAGCGCCCCAAGTAGTGTCGGCAAAACAAAGCTCACCAGCACCGCAAGCGTATGAATATGTCGGTGTTGCCACATTACCAACGGATCCTTCTTCAGATCAGCTACGTTATCGAACGGTGGTTGCGGCTGGAGCTTGAACAACATCCAGCCGATGTGCGCATAAAAAAAACCTTTGCTGATATCGTACGGGTCTTCATCGTGGTCGACATGTTTATGGTGCCGGCGATGATCGCTCGCCCAGATCAGGACAGAATTTTCGAACGCCGCCGCGCCAAAGATGAGCGTGAAGAGGCGCAACGGCAGACGCGCACGAAACGTGGCGTGCGAAAACAACCGATGATAACCGAGCGTGATACTGAATCCGGTCGCAATCGACAAAACTGCGAAGATGGCAAAATGAAACCAATCCACTCCAAAATACCATAGATAAAGCGGTACTGCCGTGAGTGTGAGCACAAACGTGCCTATCAAGAACGAACTCGTCGTCCAATTGATGCGGCTCGCCGGGATACGGAAAATCAAGGCGGCGGGAATTTGCGAACGGTCATCGGCTCACTGAAGTCGGCCGAGGATTACGTCCTTTTTTGTCCACGTGTGAATGCTGCCGCAGTGCGCGCACGTGAACTTTTGTGTTTTCACTTTCGCCTTCTGCCAGCGCTTTTCTTCTATTGTCCGTCCGGTATCGGTCAACTTTGACGTGGTAGGACAACGTACGAGGAGGCTTTTAATGCTGGGACCTGCTTTCGCTTTTGGTCGGCGCGGTGGATCGAACAGAAATCGGGTTGGCATATCAGAGTCGATAAACGATGCGAGCTTTGGCGGTGTCGTACGGCGACATCTGCATTTTCACGCGGTCGCCAATTGTAAGCCGAATAAAGCGTTTGCGCATCTTCCCGGAAATGTGGGCAAGAACAAGATGATCGTTAGCAAGCGCGACGCGAAACATCGTACCGGGCAGCACCGCCGTGATGATGCCCTCTAATTCAATCGCCTTTTCAGAATTCATGCATAGAACTCAGGTAGGGGCGATTGACTCAATCGCCCTCCGAGCGTTCGCCGCCTGACTTACCGGCGATTATTGCCTGCGAATGATCGCCGACCGCCGCCGCCGCCGCCGCCGCCACCGCCGTAAGGACGTGGACGTTCTTCGCGCGGACGCGCTTCATTAACAGTTAACGGGCGACCGTTAAGTTCACGGCCGTTGAGGCCGCTCATCGCTGCGCTGGCCTGCGCATTATCATTCATGGTGACGAACGCGAACCCTCGCGATTTGCCAGTCATTCGGTCCGTCATTAAGCGGACTTCGTTGACCTGGCCATGTTGTTCGAACAGATCCTGAAGATCGTTCTCAGTGGTCTCAAAAGAGAGATTACCTACGTACAGTTTCATTGTTGTTTTGAATTTGGAAAAACTACCGAGCTACAGAGCCGTTCCCGGGAATCGGGTTTCAAACCATCAACTCGTCGCGCCGAAGCTCGACGAAGGCGGATGAGCGACGCTCACCTGACGATCTACCGTGCCGTGAAGTCAAACAGAGTAATCCAATAAGTGCGCACTATCGTGCCGATTGCGTCGAACACAAACGAAGATTTCAAGAAATGTTCAGCGCCTTTGTTGTCGAAGCACTTATCATAAGCAGCTTGTCTAATATAAATCCAATACAAGGTCGCAACGCGATCAAAAATGACAAAGCTATCTTCGTTATTATCGGAACTGCATATCCCGCTCCTGATTTTGGGTGCATTCCTTCTGGGCGCCGGCGGCATGTGGCTGATCATGCGTTCGTCCTCGCCCGGTCACCCGGCAAACCCACCAGTGGGACGTGTTCCTGCGTCGCTGCCAATGCAGCCGCCCGATGTTTCACAGCTCGCGCCTGCAGAGGCGGCGAAAATACTCGGGGACTGGAACTACGACCGGCATAACTGGCCACAAGCGATAGATCATTACCAGGAGGCAATCGCAGACGGCGACGACAATCCGGATGTGCGCACCGATCTGGGCAATTGTTTTCGGTTCAGTGGCAAACCCCAGCAGGCGCTCGAGCAATATCAGATCGCCCAGACTGAGGATCCCATGCACGAAAACAGCTTGTTCAATGAAGCAGGACTTTATGCCGAAGTGTTACAAGATAATCAACGCGCTTTAGCAACTGCACGCGAATTTCTGAAGCGCTTTCCACAGAGTGAGCGCGCAACAGCCGCCCGACAGTTGATTTCAAATCTGGAGCAAACAGGTCAATCGGACACCAAACCGTAATGCCGAAAAGAGAGGCAACCGGCTTGGTGTCCCAACTCCGAGGCTTTGGTATTCGCCCTAGCCTTCAACCCTTCCTTCCAAGTGTCTCGCTGTATGCTCTCCGACCTAAGGATTCAACGATTCAGGGTTTACGTAAGCGACAGGCCAACGTTTCATCTGAGGCCCGCCTTCGCGATTATCATCCGGCAGCGGCTT
>DASTMV010000166.1:0-10485 GCA_035713885.1 Candidatus Udaeobacter sp.
TACCCGGACCAAAGCATCCGAAAAAAGCCGATGTATCCAGATCCGAGGGCCCGCTGCTCTTGGATAAAAGAACCCATGCAAATGATCGAAGATCGATATAATAAGCCGACCGTCGGAGCAAAGTGATGAGTGGATCGCTCACCCAGCAGGATTACTACACTTTGGCTTCGCTGCGTTATGCGCTGCGAAAGTTTTTGCGATTTAGCAAAGATCTCGCCAACAGAAGGGCAAGGCTCACGCCTGAACAGTACGAAGCGCTGCTTGCCCTCAAGGCGTTTTCCGATGACGACACCCTGACAGTGGGACAATTAAGTGAGCGGATCCAGGTGAAACATCATACCGCGGTGAGCCTCACCGACAAACTTGCTGCGCGAAAGCTGCTGACCAAACGCAGGGAGAGCCCGGATCGACGATACGTTTACGTGAAGCTGACGCCCGCAGGCAGCAAGGTGGTGGCAGCGCTCGCAGCTGCTCATCGCCGGGAAATTCGAAAGCACACCGCTGAAATGCTCAAAACGCTCCACAATCTCAAAAAATAGTTCTCGCTCATGCTGCGAATTTTTCCGCGTCTCTTCGTTTGAGGAACAGGCCCATGCCCGATCGTGTCAGGTCGGGTCGTAATGCCCCATTAAGAGCTGCCCTTACGCCGTCGAAGATCAGTCCCTCAATGCGCGCGTGATCGTAAAAATATTCGCCATGGCAAAGCGCGGACGTTGCGCAACCGATATGGACATGGAGCGCAGGCGCGCAGTGTGATGAGAGCGGAATGTGATACGCCTCGCAGAGTGCCGCTGCCCGAAAAAATCCTGTGAACCCGCCGCAACGCGTCGCGTCAGCCTGCAAGACATCGACTGCCCCCGCCTCAAGCATCCGCCGAAAATAATCGCGGTCGTAACCGTATTCGCCTGCGGCGACTTGCATCTGTGCAGGCACGTGCCCGCGAACAAATCGCAGACCTTCGAGATCGTCGGAGGAAACCGGCTCCTCAAACCACCGAACATCAAATTCGCCGAACGCCTGGGCCTGTGCCAGCGCCTCCCTGTGTGAATAGGCTCCATTGGCATCGACAAAGAGCTCAACCTCATTCCCGATTGCCTCGCGCGCAGCATTAACCCGTTCGACATCGCTTTTGGAATCACGTCCGATTTTCATTTTAACTCGGAGAAACCCCTGCTCTACCCAACCGCCAAGTTGTTCGCCCAACTTTTGATTCGAGTAATTGGTAAATCCGCCGCTGCCATACATCGGCATCGACTCCCGCATTTGTCCGAGCAGAGTGACCAGCGGCAAATCGAGTAATCGCGCCTTCAAATCCCAAAGCGCCGTGTCGATCGCCGATATCGCCATCGAACAAATGCCCGGCCGTCCCAAATTGCGAATGGACGTCAACATGGCCGACCAAGCGGCTTGCGGCGACATTGCGTCGCAACCGATGATCACTTGCTTCAGGCTGGCATCGATCAATTTCGCTGTCGCGATATCAGCATAGCTATAGCCGAGCCCCTGTTTCCCGCCGGCTTCCACTTGGACAACCACGATGGTCGTGCTGTCCCATTCGTAAGTTCCATCGGCTTCCGGTGTTTCAGTTGGAATTGTATACGCGGACACACGGAGATTCTCGATCGGAACCTGATCAGACGATACGCTCATCGAGGTGGAACACGGTGTCATGAATTTACGGCTTCGCCGGCTGACTTCGTCATCGTCTTCGGAGAAGCCGATCCACCCATCCACGCATTATTTTTTGTGAGGCAGAAAACTTTCCACCGCCTCCATAAAGGTTTGTTTAATGATGTGACCAAGTCGCGGGTCGCCTTTGATCATGGATTCGGTGAATTTTTTTGCCTCTTCGAATGTAATGTGCGGCGGTAGCGTCGGAACTTCGGGATCGGTAATGGCCTCGATGATCACTGGTCGTGGCGAGTTAAGCGCCTGCTCCCATGCAGGCGCAATCTGTTCCGGTTTATCCACACGAATACCAATCAGCCCCAGCATTTCAGCATAACGCGCGAACTCGAACGACGGAACGGTTTGCGAGCATTCGTATTTTGGATCGCCGGCCATCACGCGCTGTTCCCATGTGACCTGATTAAGATCGCGATTAGCCAGAACCATAATGATCAGGCGTGGATCGCTCCATTCCTTCCAATAATTCGCGATGGTGACGACTTCGTTGATTCCGTTCATCAACATCGCCCCGTCGCCCACGGTTGCGATCACGACCCGATCAGGGAAAGCAAACTTGGCGCCGATCGCGTACGGCACTCCGGGGCCCATCGTGGCCAGATTACCTGAAAGTGACGCCATCATGCCGCGGCGGATCTTCAAATCGCGAGCAAACCAATTCGCGGCGGACCCAGAGTCGGCGACGATGATGCAATTGTCCGGAAGTCGCGACGATAATTCCCAGAACATCCGCTGCGGATTGATTGGGTTGGCATCGTTCATTGCCCGCGCTTCCAGCACCTTCCACCAATCGGCTATGCCACTCTGGATTTTCTGGCGCCAGCTTCGATCCTGTTTGCGTTCCAACAATGGAATCAACGCGCGAAGTGTCTCCGCGCTGTCGCCGACCAGGTTGACTTCCATCGGATAGCGCACGCTCACCAGCTTCGCGTCGATGTCGATCTGCACGCCGCGTGCCTGTCCTTCTTTCGGCAGAAATTCCGAGTAGGGAAAACTGGAGCCAACGACGAGCAGCGTGTCGCAGCCTTCCATCATATCCCAGCTCGGCTTTGTACCAAGTAATCCAATCGGACCGGTGCAAAACGGCAGATCATCGGGGATCACCGCCTTCCCAAGTAGAGCTTTTGCCACGCCCGCTCCGAGAAGTTCTGCGACGTCGATCACTTCGTCGCTCGCTTCTAACGCTCCCGCTCCCACGAGCATCGCCACGCGTTCGCCGCTATTTAGGACATCAGCTGCTCGCCGGAGATCGGTATTCTTCGGAATTACGCGCGGCGGTGAGTATCCAGCGCCTGAGTGGATCGTGCCATGCTTCCGCGGAGGCGTTTCCACGGCGGACATTTCCTGCACGTCATTGGGAATAATGACACAGGTGACAGTCCGCTCTGCTTTGGCAATGCGTATCGCCCGGTCGACCAAATGCCGCACCTGCACGGGGCTTGATGCCATATGCACATACTCATGTGCGACATCCTTAAATAAACTGATCAGATCGACTTCCTGTTGGTAATCTCCACCCAACGCCGCCCTCGCTTGCTGACCGACAATCGCTACTACGCCCGCATGGTCCATTTTCGCATCATACAGGCCGTTGAGCAGATGAATCGCTCCCGGCCCGGAGGTCGCGAGACAGATGCCTACTTCGCCGGTGAACTTCGCATGGGCGCATGCCATAAACGCCGCCATCTCTTCGTGGCGCACCTGGACGTACTCGACAGACCCATTCGCACGATCAATCGCTCCGATAATGCCATTGATGCCGTCCCCGGGATACCCGTAGATACGCTTTAATCCCCATTCGTTGATTCTCTTGATTAAAAAATCGCTGACAGTTTCGCTCATGATGATTTACCGCAGTGTTGTGTGAACCCCACTACTTGAATCGAATGTCGAACCTCAATCGCATGGGAAAGCTATTGTTGTGAGCAACGCATTTTCGGCCTGGCGCGAATCCAGTCGCGTGTGTTGCACCACGATCGGCACGTCCGATTCGATCACGCTCGAGTAGGGCGTATCCCGCGGAATTTTTTGAGGGTCCTCGAAATTGTTGAATCGCAAATGCCGGGTGCGTCCGGCGCAAATCGTAAATTTGTACGGGCCAACCGGAGCGCGATTTTCAAAAAAGATTGTAATCGCAATGTGCGCATCATTCTCTGAGGCGTTGAGAATGCAACAAGCCTCGTGACTCGTCATTTCCGGCGCAGGACCATGACTTGTTCCGGGGATATATCCCTCTGCAATCGCCCACTTTGTTCGCCCAATTGAGGCCATGACGGTAAGTACAAGAATATCGATCCTCGATAAAATATTGGATTGCCAGCCGTTCAGAGAATATTTGCCTTGCGTTCAGCGCATGATCTTGCGTGAAAATAGAAACACCGCGCCGCCCACCAGTGCCCAGGAAATTTGATTGGCATAACCCAGCGAGGCTGTAAAGGCAGCGATTGCTGGCGGCACATGCGCCAGGTGACCCAGCAATTCTTGAAAAAGAGTTTCGCGCACGCCGATGCCCCCAAATGAAACAGGCAATGAGGTAATTGTGTTTACCAGCGGCATAATCGTCAGAATGTCTGCCAGCGAGGCGGAACCTTGCGTTGCGCCCTGTAACGATTGCCCCGCGCAATAAAAACTTGTGTAGTAGGCAAGATGCGCGCCCAAAGTGATTAGGAAGGCGATTGTCATCGCCATTGGATATCCGCGATAGCGGAGAAGCGCAGTGGCAGATTGGATGACGGAATTTCGAAATGGAATTGACCTGGGTAATCGGCGGAGCAAACGGGATCTGAGAAGCCAGAAAAAGAACAGGACGAATGCAACGCCTGCGCCGAGGAGAACAAGCGCGATATATTCGATGTGGAGAGATGTCCCGGAACGTGTTAGCCACCTGAAACGCAGGGCATAGCTCATTCCCGCGAGAAACAAGATTGACGCCAACCCAAACAACCGATCCATGGCCACAGAAAGCGTCGCGCCGATTTTTTTGACCGGCGCCTGTTTAAAAATGAAATAGAGCCTCATGGCATCGCCTCCGACGCCTCCGGGAAGGAATTGGTTGAAAAACAGACCGATCATCACGATCGCAGCCGCGCGCGGCCAGCTAATGTTAATGCCTTGAATGCGCAGAAGAATTTGCCAGCGAGCTGTCGCCAGCAGTTCCACTACGCTATAACAAATCCAACCAAGGAAGACCCAGCGGAGGTCAGCGTGCTGCAAAGCAACTGCAATCTGTGCTCGTCTCTGTGGATCATGGAATACATACCAAAGCCCAGCCGCGGTAACGACGACCTGAAGCAAGATGATGCCGGCACGTTTCATGGCACGTTATTCCGCAACGAAGGATAATCGGAAATCGAGCCCACAACTCGCTCGACTTTTCAACATGCCAACTCAATATGACGCCGTCATCGTGGGGTCTGGACCGAATGGTCTGGCGGCCGCAATTACGCTGGCACAGGCTGGATGCTCGGTGTTGGTGTGCGAAGCGAACGCAACAATCGGCGGCGGCGCTCGTTCAGCGGAACTGACCTTGCCCCGTTTTGTGCACGACATCTGTTCGGCAGTCCATCCGCTCGCCGCCGGCTCGCCTTTTTTCAAAACGCTGCCATTGGAACGATTCGGTCTCCGATGGATTCACCCTGAAATCCCACTGGCACATCCCCTCGAAGACGGCGCCGCTGCCTGCCTGTACCAGGACCTCGCGCTTACGGCTAAAGAACTCGACGGCGATTCGCGCGCTTACCGATGCCTGATGAAGCCACTGGCACGGAACTGGGAAAAATTGGCCACCGAGTTCCTTCGACCAATGCTGCACGTGCCGCGTTATCCACTCGCTCTCGCGCGCTTTGGAATCCCCGCGATTTTTCCTGCAAACTTCCTCGCGAAATTGATATTCAGAAACGAACCGGCTCGCGCCCTTTTCGGTGGAATCGCCGCCCATTCGTTTCTTCCGCTCGAGGCCCCGGTTTCTTCCGCATTCGCACTGGTGCTTGGAATCGCGGGACATGCCGTCGGCTGGCCAATTCCGCATGGTGGCTCGCAACAAATCACAAACGCTCTCGCCAGCTATTTTCGTGAACTTGGTGGCAGCATCGAGGTCAACCGGCGCGTGGAAAATTTGAATGAACTCCCGACGTCGCGCGCCGTTCTTCTGGATATTTCCGTGTGGGAATTCTTGCGAGTCGCTAAACAATTGCCTGCCCCGTATCGCCATCGACTGGAACGATTCCGACACGGGCCTGGAGTTTTCAAAATCGACTATGCGCTAAGCGAACCGATCCCGTGGAAAGCGGAGCCCTGCCGTCGCGCAGGCACAATTCATCTTGGCGGCACACTGGACGAAATTACAGCCGCAGAACGCGAAATTTCGCAAGGGAAAATTCCAGAACGTCCGTTCGTGCTGGTTGCGCAGCAAAGTGTGTTCGATGAAACTCGCGCGCCGCGCGGTCAACATACACTTTGGGCATACTGCCATGTTCCATTCAACTGCCAGTTGGACGTCGCCGATCGAATCGAATTGCAGATCGAGCGATTCGCGCCCGGTTTTCGCGATTGCATTCTCGCTCGCCACAAAATGGGTCCGGCTGACCTTGTTACATCGAATGCGAATTTGGAAGGTGGCGATATCAATGGTGGCGCAGCGAACTTGATGCAGTTAATCGCACGCCCGATTTTAAGTTCAAAGCCTTACTGTACCCCGTTGCGCGGCGTTTATCTTTGTTCCGCATCGACGCCGCCAGGCGGTGGCGTTCACGGCATGTGCGGTTATCATGCTGCGCGACTGGCGCTGCATGAAATATTCCATGCGAGTCCCTCTCATAGACACTCGCGTGTGATTGGATCGAACTAAAACCAAAGAAAGCAGCATCCGAAACGAATTCCGAGGGCTGCTTCACCTGTCCATGCGCTCAGCCTCGCTATAGGAGGCCACATTCATTGCGATAGGAAATCCGCATGAAACGGATTGATCGAAAGGTACCGGGGCGTCTTGCCGATCTCTCCAATCAGTGGTGCAAGGTTCGATAAATTTGTTTTCGTTAGATTCTTCCGGTGGGCGCAAGGCGCGCAGATATCGAGTATCGTAATCGTTTCAAGCTTCTTCGATCGTCGAACCGAATCCTGTTATCACCTCGGACATTCGAGCCGAGCAGCGCTTTCCACACTTTGCCTCGCAATGACAGCCGCGGCCGCCGGACTGCAGAGAGGCTGCCGGGGATGCGCCATGAAGTACAGCTCCATTCGCTGTGTTGCCGCTGAGATGCTGATGAACTTCTTGCGTTCATGCGATCCTAATCGATTGGAGATCGATGTGTTCATTTATGCATACCATGGCGTATCGACAATCGGGATGATGGCAGATCAATGTATCGGGCAAATTGTATCGAGTGCAGCGCTAACGCGGGCCGGAGGCGCTTCCTGGAGATGGGTTCTCGGGTGGTACCAGCGTAACGACCACAACCAAGGGACTAACTATCGGAGCTACCGGTTAACCGCATATAGGGCCGCGTAGATTATTCCTCCCACCATCGCTCCGACAGCAACCCAGGCGACATCGCGTTTCAGCAATGCGATTAAACAAAAAGCTGCTATTGCGATCCCAATAGTCACCCAGTCCACCAGCGCTCCGGGGATAAGGTCCAATGATACAACGGCGATAACTCCTACTACTGCGGCACTAACACCGGCCAGGAATGCTTGAAGCGCGCGATTTCCGCGAAGTTTCTCGACGTAGTGAATTCCGCCAATGACAAACACGAATGAGGGAAGAAACACAAAGAACGTGGCGAGCGCTGCCCCCGGGATGCCGCCGGCGACATAACCTACAAAAGTTGTGAACAACATGAATGGTCCCGGCGTTGCCACGCTAAGCGCCACGCCATCGAGCAATTGGCCATCCGACAGCCAATGATATTGAGCCACTGCACCGCGTTGTACAAAAACAAGAGAGGCGTACGCGCCACCGAAACTCAGCAATCCTGTTTTGAAAAATAACCAGGCAATTTGTAGTAACCGCGAATTGCTCAACGGAAGGAGTGCCCCTGCTCCGACAAAGAGTGCCGGCAAGGTCGGCGCCGTCTTAAGTAGCGGCCAACCTTTCTCAAAAATCAAATTCAACAGGCCGGCGATCACAAGGATTAGCAAAAAATTAATTCCGGCGAAGCGCATGGCTGCAAATGAGCTAATAAGCAGAATCCCGAGGAAAGCGTTTCGGATCGCAGCACGCCCTAGCTTGATAATGCCGGCCGCGATAATGCCAAGCACAGCGGGCTTGAGAACGTAAAGTGCGTTCGTTACCTGCGGCAGTTGACCGTATTTAACGTATAACCAACTCAACACGATCATCATCACAGCTCCTGGCAAAATAAAGGTCAGCCCCGCAAGAACTCCGCCCCACAGCTTGCGCTTTAGGTAACCGACGTAGATGGCCAATTGCAACGCTTCCGGACCAGGAAGCATATGACAGAAAGCCATGATCTTGATGAAGCGATCCTTGGAGAGCCATCGGCGCTTCTCCACCATGTGATTGAACATCATCGTGATTTGCGCCACCGGTCCGCCGATATTCACGAAGCCCAGAAATAAAAAATACAGAAACACTTCCCGCCAGGAGGCCAATCGATCGTCTGTTGGTGTGTTACTTTGATTATTCACGATTCAACGCAAGGCAGCGCCTTTCCTCGTCGATGTTCGCTGAATCTCGCGTTATTGTCGCGGAAACAATACGGGGCCGCTTCGCACCAACTCTTTGGCCGCCATGCGAAGAAAGCCGCTTGGAGAACCATGAAACGAACGATCACTCTTGTGTGTGCGTTGACGTGCGTTTGCGCAATCGCTCTTGCCGATGAGCAATATCATTTTGTGAAGCAGATCCCGATTGGTGGTGAAGGCGGCTGGGATATTTTGACTATCGAGACGACAGCGAATCGCCTTTATCTCTCGCACGCGACGAAGGTTGTTGTTGTCGATATCAACAAAGATGCAGTCGCCGGCGAGATTAACGATACGCCGGGAGTTCACGCATTCGTTGCAGTGCCTGAATTGCAACGTGGATTTTCTTCAAACGGGAAAGAAGCCAAATCGAGCGTTGTCGATCTGAAGACGTTAGACACTGTTTCAAAAATTGATACGGATGCGAATCCGGATGCGATCGTTTACGAGCCAAAGCGTCGGGAACTTTACGTATTCAATCACACCGGGAATTCCTGCACGGTGATCGATCCGAAAAACGCGAATGTAATCACCACCGTCGTACTAGGTGGCAGTCCTGAGTTTGCGGCCGTGGATGAAGCTGCCGGCCGTATTTACTGCAACATTGAAGATAAAAGCGAAGTTGCGGTGATTGACACGTCAAAGCACGAGGTCATTGCACGATGGCCACTCGCGCCGGGAGAAGAACCGAGCGGCATCGCCCTGGATGCGCAGCATCACCGTCTGTTTTCGGGATGTCACAACAAGGTAATGACAATGCTCAATACAGAAACCGGCAAGATGATCGCAAACGTGCCGATCGGAGCGGGCGTGGATGGCTGCGCGTTTGATGATTCGACGCAGCTCGCGTTCGCATCCTGTGGCGATGGAACGACGACGATTGCGAAAGAAGAAGCGCCAAACAAGTTGGCAGTGGTGCAAACCTTAAAAACGGAACGCGGCGCGCGAACAATGGCACTCGATCCGCGAACGCATCGGATCTATCTGCCGACAGCCCAGTTTGCGCCGGCACTTTCGCCTTCGGCGGGAGCATCCCCCGCGCGGCCCAGCGTCGTTCCGGATACACTTAAGCTGCTCGTCTACGCTCCGAAGGAGAACCAGTAGAATTTGGAAGTGCGACGATTTGCAATTGCGGTGTGCCTTGCATGCGCTACGCAAGCTGCATTCGGCCAGGGCGGGCCGCCAATGATCACTGATGATCCGGGAACACCTGGCAATGGGAAATGGGAAAATAATTTCGCGATCACGTTTAAACATCGATCCGATGAAACCGGCTATGAAGTCCCTGAAATTGATCTCAATTACGGAGTGGGCGAGCACGTTCAGCTCACCTTGCAAACTGCGCCGGTACTTTTGAAGCGCAGCGGTGACGGTTTAATCGGTGGATTGGGCGGAACTGAGGCAGCGGTGAAATGGCGTTTTTTAGATCAGGCAACGAGCGGCTTGGATGCATCGATGTTTCCACGCGTGATTTTTAACATTACGCAATCATCTGTGCGTCGCGGCCTCTCCGAAGACGGCACCCGTTTTCAAATTCCGTTTGAAGCTGCGAAGACGTTCGGCCGGTTTCATGCGGATGCTGAGTTCGGTCCGCGAGCCAGCACCGTTGGCCGAGGCGAATGGCTTTATGGAGTTGTGGCCGGCTTCGATGTCGCGAAGCCAACGATGCTCATGACAGAGCTTCACGACGAATCACGAATGAACTTCAGCCGGGATGTACTCACGCTGAACGTCGGTTTGCGGCATGAGTTTACTGAAAACTACATCCTGATTGTATCGATGGGACACGAGCTTTGTTCGCCCGATCAGCCGACGGCACTCATTGGCTATTTCGGGATGCAATTCGTCTATTGAATGAGAATCAATGCGCTTTTGAAGCGGGTCTCTGGGGGAAGATCAGAATCAACACAACAATCACCACCAGAAGCGCGACTGATGCAGTGTAACGACTAAGAGCCAAGCCACCCTGCGCAATCGGCTTGTCGAGAAAATCTCCGACCGTGGCTCCGAGCGGACGAGTCAAAATGAATGCCGCCCAAAACAAAATTACGCGTGAAAAGCTCGTCAGGTAGTAAAGAAGAGCAGTCAACAAAA
>DASTMV010000167.1:0-23554 GCA_035713885.1 Candidatus Udaeobacter sp.
GATATGGACATTGAATTGCGGAAACATGTCCGCTCTTCTGTTCGCAAAGCCGCGCTCCACGGTGACGGCACACGTTATGGAAGCCGTAAATCTCTCCTGTTTTATCGCGCGTGACGATTAGATTTTCGTCAGCACATTGCGCGATGAAGTAATCACCCGGTTTTGCGATGTGGCTCTGGTGCCCAACAAGTATCCATTGTTTCGCAAAAATCTTCTCCCGCTCGTGCGCGAAAATCTCGGGCGAAATGAAATACCGTTGAGGCAGCGTTTTGGCGCCTGGTTGAAAAGTCGCAGCTGTTTTGCGAAAGGCTGGAGTTAATGTTGTTTGCATCTGCTGGACGCCAGAATGCTCGCATGTCGAAAGCGCGCCCGTCAATTTCTGCCTTGTCACAATTCGCCTTCAACTTCTGCTTTACTAACGGGAGTGTAGTTCCTTCGAGGGTACTGCGCGCCGCGTTTGACGGTGAGAACAACCTGTCGAACTGCCCCGATGTCCTGGAGGGGATTTGCCGACAGAAAAACAATGTTCGCCAACTTACCCGGTTCCAGCGTGCCCATCTCGCTTTGTTGACCCATGCTCATGGCGCTAATCAGCGTGGCCGAACGAATGGCATCCATCGGTGTCATGCCGACCTTGCGGACCAGGATATCCATTTCACCCTGCAGGGCTGAATACGGGTCCTCCGACGGCGCGAAACTGTCGGTGCCGGCTGAAATTAAGACGCCGTACTTGTAGGCTTGCGCGGTTAGCAACTCGGCCAGTTTTGACGAGCAAAATGGTGGCGGCGGCGCGTTTTGTGGATCACCTGCTCGCATTCGTTCAATTGTTTCGTAAACGTAATTGGTGGCGTCGAGGATGATCTTTCGCTCTTTCATGGCGACAAAGAGCGACGACATGATTTTGTTGTCGCCATTGGCGAAGGGCGCAGGATCAATAGGAAACTTTTCGCGCTGCTGATATTTCTGCGGACGCTTGTCCATGGCTTGAAATCCAAAATAGCCAATATGCGAGACAACGTCTGGTTTTGCGTCGATCACTTCTCGCGGTGTGGCCGGAAAGACCATGCTATGCGCCCAAGCTTGCATACCCTGTCGGTGCGCTTCGGCCACAATCTTCGCTACTAATGCAGCCGACAGGTTGGCATAAATCTTAATCGCAATTGCACCGGTTCCTTTGGCCAGCGTCACAGCGTTGGCCAGGTCCGTTTTTTCGTCGATTGCACGGATCCAAGGAGTCTCCCCGACCTTCGCGCCCTGAGAACAAGCAATGATCCGCGGGTCGTCCATGAAATCGCGTCCGGCGAACAAAGCCGCGTAATAAAGATCGGGTCCGGCGATTTCCAGGACGCGTGATGCACGCGCGAGATCGGCCAGGGCGCGCAAATCGTCGCCCATACAACGTACCGCCGTCACTCCTGAGAAGAGATCCCGGCGCATCATCGCCTCAGCAAACTTCCGGTTCGGTGGCGTGGCCAAATGCTCATGCGAATTGATGAAGCCGGGCAACGCATACTGACCCTTGACGTCGACCACCTCCGAGCCGGCAGGAACTTTCAACTCTGTCACAGGGACGACAGTTTCGATGCGTTCGCCGCGCACGACGATAGCCATGTCACGTCGAACTGGGCCGCCAGTTCCGTCAATTATCGCAGCGCCTGAATACACGACTATTTTGTCCTTCGTCGGAAGACGCGGTGAGGCTGAAGGAACGGCTGCTGAAGAGTTTGTAATTGCCGATGGTGGGACTTCGGAAAAAGCCGCCGGAGACAGCACAAAAAGGGCTGTGGCAAGAATGGAAAGCCGACTCATGTGAACGCGACCACTAGCAAGATGATGATCAAAACGAGCAGCGGACCGCAAACAGTTTGATTTTGCGGTTGCGTGGTTCTATCGCAAACAAAATGCGAGTGAACATGATCATGCGTCCATGAGCAAACAGCGAGGGAGCGCGATAACGTGCTAAGAGCAAACACATGATACGGTTGAAGGCCCTGACGTCGCGACCTCAGGTGATGTTCAACCGAGCGGTTGCTTGGTAAGCGTTTAGTTCGCGAATTCAAAAACCTCCAGTTCTGGAGAGTTCGGAATTTGTTCTGCAGATGAATGCGACTAAGGACTCTGAGGGTGAGGGGATCGCGCACATTAATCCACTCGCGCTTCGCACGGCATCGTGCCTCCTATATTAATACCGATCGATGAAACTCGTACCAGTCGTCGAGATTATTCAGGTTCACCGCGTCTTTGAATGCCGAAACATCGTCAGGGATGCCGCACGCACCGAGAATCCCTTCGCGTGTTTCTTGGTCATGATTGTACCCACGAACCGCCGCGTTGTGCTTCTCGATCGCTTCTGGATGGAGCGACTTCGCATTTTTCTTCACCCATGCTTCAAACTGCGGATAGCTCGGCTTATTCTGTCTGATGTAATCACGCACCGCCTTCTCTTCGAGCCCGAGAGCAGCGAGCGTCATTGCATCGAACCCCTTGCCAATGCCGGGATAACCCGAGGCAAGTTTACCGTTTTCCTCGAGGGAAACCTTTTGCCAAAGCCGGGGCAGATGTAGAACGCCCAGCGGCCCCGCGATGCCGGAGCTTATCAACGGAACGTATGTGTCAGCCATAGTAACAATTTCGGTAATCCCGGCTCAGCCGAATTGCAAGTTGCTGAGTCCTGCCTGGCCACTTCATTCGCTCTCGATATCTGGCTTCGGCATCGGCGACGAAATTTCGATTTGTGTAATCTGGCTGTCTGGTTCGCGGCTGGCCTCGAGTTCGACCTCTTCTCTGGGATCCGTGCGCGTGCTCAGAAACAAAATTCTCGTGATCTTGCCGTTAACGCTGATTTTATTCAGGCTTTGATTGAGATTGTTCGCTGTATTCGCTGCCGCTTGCCAGCTGTCCGCTATTTTCTCTGGCGCAAGCGGTGATGTGCCGGTCTGAACGATCCGTACTTCGTCATTAACGATTCTTTTTGTCGGCTTGTCTGCCATTTTGAGTTGCGGAGTGGCTGGAGTCCAGTCGGGCAATTTTACCGGACCCGGCGCCTCGAGTTGCTTCTTGAGAGCGGCCTCCAATTTTTCCTTTTCGTGCTTCTCTTCTTGTTCCTGTCGAACCTCTTCTTCCTTTGCCGCTGCTTCCATTTCGGCAAGTTTCTTCCTGGTATCCAATGACGCGGGATTTTTCTGAAGTTCACCGGCTTTCTTTTGCATTTCGGCCGCCTGCTTCAGTGCATCCTTAAGATCGGGATCATTCAGTGGATTGTCGTCTTGTGCGTGCAATAGCGGCGTGAAAAGGGCGCAAATGGCAAGGCAAATACCACAGGGACGATGTTTCAACTCCATTACGGGATGCTAGCAAACGCGTACAGACCCCTGCAATCCCAATGATGTTGCTTTTTCGCTACGTGTCACCGTGTCAGGAGCCAAATTATCGCGACAACGATAATCGCGAAGATGACGACTGCGCTTGTATAGACTAACGAGTCTTGCACGCGAGCCCGTTTCGCCGCCGTTGCGTAAGGGAGTCGGGTGAAAGTAACCATCGTGTAAAGCGGCAAATAAATTCCAGGCAGCGCGGCCTCCATCGCGTGATCGAGTTTCTTTTTGGCGCGGAATGTCTTTGACGCAGTTTTGTCGCGCATTTCAATGAAATTGCCGATGGCGAGATCGGCCAGCGCGTCAGCATTTCGCTTTCGGCGATGAAAATATTCGGCAAAAGCGCGGTGACGATCCTCGGAGAAGCTTTCGAGGCACTCATCCAGCACGACGCAATCTTCGAAAGCTGCATTCATGCCCTGGCCGTAAAACGGAACGACAGCGTGCGCGGCGTCGCCAACGAGGCAAACCTTGCCGCGGTAATACCATGGCGCACAACGAATGGTTACGAGTGACCCTGTCGGATTCGCACGGAAATCTCCCAGCAACGTCGGCATAAGTGGGACGGCATCCGGAAATTCCTCCTCAAAAAATCGCCGCACATCTTCGTCAGTATTCGCGGTCGCGAAACTGCGCGGCCCTTTAAATTCCCAAAAGAGCGTGCAAGTGAACGAGCCGTCGGGATTTGGCAGCGCAATCATCATAAAACTTTTTCTTGGCCAGATGTGGAGCGCGTTCTTTTCCATTCGCCACGACGCGTCTGGTCCGGGAGGAATGGTCAATTCCTTGTAGCCATGCGCGAGATAACTCTCGTCGTACTGAAAATTGCTGATATTGAGCTGCATCGATTGGCGGACAGCCGAGAAGGCACCGTCAACGCCGATCACCGCATCACCTTGCGCGCTCACGACGCCATTCGGCGTTTCCAAATGGGCAATCGCCGAATCGAGATCGGCATGCGTACACTTTTGATTGAAATGCACGCGAACATTAGGATAACTCTGCGCCGCTTCGATGACCGTTGTGTTCAGAGCGGCGCGCCCAATTGAGTTAATACATTTTTGCGGATCGACGTCATACTGTGTGAAGTGCAGAGCGCCGGATTTATCGTGAATCATTCGGCCGCGCATTGGGATGGCATGTTGTAACACTTCATTCGCGATGCCGATCTGTTCCAGCGCATGTGTGCCCCTCGTCGAGATTGCGAGATTTATCGAGCGTCCACCTACGATGTTCCCTTCGCGCGGATCAGCGCGCCGTTCGTAAAGATCGACTTCGTGCCCACCTCGACCCAAATACGCGGCCAGGAGTCCGCCGGCCAAGCCGCTACCGATGAGAACAAACTTTGCCACTCCGTGAGAATCTATGAATCAGGAAAACAGAAATGCCGACAAAATAGATGTGAATCTGCGATCCATGCGCCGGCGTGCGGGAAAGACGCTTACAGCTCTTTAAAGGCCTCCCCGAGGTTATTCAAAACGTCACGGGCCAATAGCGATTGTTCACTTTGGCCATTGTTGAAAATCGCAATCTCGGCTGCGCGCCCGCACACCCATGCACCGATTCGCGCGGCATCGTAGAGCGAAAGATCCTGTCCCAGCAACCCAGCGCAAACTCCGGTGAGAACATCGCCCATACCTCCTGTAGCCATTCCAGGATTGCCTGTCGTGTTGTAGCTCAGCGGCCGAGCGCGTTCAGCTACGATGGTCCGACTGCCCTTGAGCAAAAGCGTGACCGGAAAACGACTGCAGAATTTCGTCGCTGTTCTGGCGCGCGATTGTTTCTCACCAGGAAAAAGCCGTTTCATCTCGCCTGGATGCGGCGTGAGCAGCCTTTTACCTTTGCAGTGCCTGAGCGCAGAAGGTTTTTCCGACACAATGTTCAGGCCGTCGGCGTCGAGCACCATCTTTTGCTTCGCGTTTTGAATAAATTCGAGAATCTCCTCTGCGTGCGTCTTGCCAAGGCCAGGTCCCACCGCCCAGACGTCCGGTTTTTCCCTCAATAATTCACGATACGAAGCAATCGGCTTCACCATGGCCTCCATGAATGCCGCGCCTGCCACGATGCTGTAGATCTCTTCAGGAACAAAAACTTCGACGAGACCTGCGCCCGCCCGCAATGCGCCTTCTGATGCCATGAGCGCCGCACCGACGAATCCTTTGGAACCTGCTACGACAGCGATTCGGCCAAACTGATTCTTATATGAATTATATCTGCGACGGGCAAGCAGCCCACAAAAAGCTACACGATTCGCGATAATTTCCCTCGGCTTCGCTTTCGGCGGTCGCAAATCCGGCAACGGAACAACCGCAAGCCTGCCTACATAGTCTGACGCGCCATCAGCCAACAGACCCGGCTTCGCGCATCCAATTGTTATCGTAAAATCCGCGATTACGCAGTCGCGATCCGGCTTGCCTGAATCGGTGTCGAGGCCAGTCGGAAGATCAACGGCAAATACGTAAGCTCCTATTGTTGTTCGCAGTCCATTGATGCAGCGACACGCAGCGCGGATCGGTTCGCGCAGCGGCGATTTCGCTCCCACGCCAAGCAGACCATCGAGGATGATGAGCGGAGCGATACTTCCAACGCACGCATCCTGAGCAATCGCCTTTTGCAGAAGCGATGATTCATCAACTGTCTGCGCAGAAAACTCGAGGATCGTGGTTCCAGCAGCCAGCTCTGTTTGAGCAGGCACTCTGGTCGTTGTGTTTCGTAAGTCATTGAGTTTTTTGCGCATCAGCTCGCTGCAATCAGCCTCCCTGAAAGCGAGTCGCACTTCGATTTTCCATCCGTGCATTGCTAAACATTGCGCCGCGAACAATGCGTCTCCCGCATTATGTCCCTTGCCAGCAAACACGATGCAGCGACCAGGCTTCTTGAAAAATTTTGAGACCACTTGGGCAACACCGGCCCCTGCCTCATCCATCAGCGCTTCAACCTGGATCCCGCTCGCAAATGCGGCCTCTTCTGCGGCCCGCATTTGCGCTGCAGTCAGAATTGGCAGCTCCAATTAGCCCCCCCGATCTGCTGAGCCGGCGTGCGCTTCTGAGTCTGCCGGTTTCGACGTGCTTTTCTTTTTTCGAGCACTTCTCTTGTGAGAACGCTTCGATTTGCGGTGTGAAGATTTCGAGACCTTCGTCTGGTCAATGTACGGTTGCAGCGGGATGCTTTCCGCGGTTGCAACTCGTGTAGTGCTGAGACCGCGGCCGACAGAATTGCGTCCACGGACTCCAGCTGCGATTTCTTCAGCGAGTTTTTGGCGATAAGAAGCGCTCCGAGCGTACGCAGCTTCCGTGGGGTTAGTCAGGAAACCGCATTCCACGAGCACTGCCGGAATGTTTGTTTTACGCAAGACGTAATACCCTCGGCGACGCACTCCCCGGTTGTCTGAAGGCGCGCCTCCGGCCACATAATAATGAATCGCCGAAGCGAGCGGCAGACTGTCGCGGCTATAAAAATATGTTTCGATGCCGCTGGCGCCGCTTCGTCCGGTTGCGTTGAAATGAATACAAACGAAGATCGCGTTCCGATATGAGTTGGCAATTGCCACTCGTCCTCCCAAAGGTACAAATACGTCAGTGCTGCGGGTCATTACCACTCGGTAACCGCTTGACGCTAGAACATTTCTGAGGCGTAGCGCCACGTCGAGGTTCATATCCTTTTCGGCGATCCTTTGGCCAGGGATTCCACCGCGATCATGCCCGCCGTGCCCTGCATCGATCACAACAGTGATGGGTGAGCTGTCATCGCTTGAGCTGCGGCTGCTCCTGGCTGCATGGGAAGTGCACGCCAGACAGGTGGATAGTACACCGGCGATTGCTAAAACGGTCGCGCAAAAATTCCTCCGCATCACCGGTCGTTCGCAGGCGCGCCTGGCGGCCGCGCAGAAAGTTTTGGCGCCGTGCTGCGCGAGCTTTGCGCAGCCGACTCGATCATGCCACCACGAACGGCTACTTCACCATTCCCGGAATGAACAAGACGGGGCCGGGTTTTTGTTTCCATCAAGGAAGTGTGCTCCAGGAGTTCGCCGTTCAACCCGATGCGGGAATACGACCAGGCACGCGGTGCGGTGCAGTGTAAAACGTGCAAGTGATTGGCGCGGTCGATCTCCGCTTGCGGCTGCTCGAAAGCAATGGTGCGGCCTAACGAATATGTCGAATAAACGACACCTGTGTCCTTGTCTTGTACCCTGACGTACAAAGATGTGTGGTCCGGAAAGCGATTCGTCATCAATGAATACGTGCGCACGTCGCCCGATCCGGCGGCGCCGTCTGGAACGCCAACAGTCTGTTCCCAGATCGGCCGCGCATCGGTGACTTCGAAAACCCGGGTTGGAGAATAAAAGAATTTTCCCAAATCTGCGAAGTAAACATTGGTTCGAACATGATAAGACCCGAATTCATGGACGGGATAAAGAGGGGTAAGATCAATTTCACGGGTGACCCTCTGCCCAGTCGCGACTTTTAAAGGCGGCTCAGGATTTGTCGCGTTAAGGGGCGCAATCGGTTGTTCCTCACTGCCAGCAAGCTCAAATCCCAGCCACGATTGGCCGTCAGCGTTGTGAAGCTCAATATCGCGTCCCGCCAGATTGGTGACGGCAACGATCGCTACCACCGGCTCGTATGCGATGTATTGCAACCGCTTGAATTTCAGATCAACCTGAATCTGCGCATCGGTCTCGCTGGCAATAAAAAATGCGGACAATATTGGCAGAATACATGTCGTGATATGTCTTGCCTGGATCCGTCCGGCTCGGATGCACGGAATACGCCTTGGAAGGGAACTTGTCATGGAGTGGACGAGGTATTTGGAGCAGGAAACTGCTGTAGTAACCGCGCCGGTTCGGCCTGCACAGCTTGCAAGTCATCGCCGTAATAAACGCGAACGATGTAGCCGAGGTATTTCCGTTGTCCGGTCTCCACAGAATTTTTTGGGCTGCGACCTTTCTGGCCTCGCCGAACTTTTGCCACTTCCGAAAGCGATGACTCGGATGAAGCGGCGGCCGTTTTAGCGCGCATGTAATGCACGAGCAGTACCACTGGATTCGAGTCCGACCAGTCATGGTTCGGCGTCAGCCATTCATTGCTCACATCGGCATCGGTCAGCTTGATGTCTTTGTCATTCACAATGTCGTATAGAAACACCATGATCTTCACCTTGTCGTGGTCGACAACTGCACCCGGCTGTTTCTTTATGCCAATCTCCAGTGCGAGATTCGTTTCAGCATCTGGATCAGCCGTTTCCTTTGTTTTGACTTCAGAAATGCCCATGATTGCGCCGTCCGGATTCCCGCCGACATCTTTGCGCGGCGCAATTTCATTTTCCGCCTCCGCGCTGGCAGCCTGAGTTGGAGCCGCTGTCGGAAGCCCGACCTTTAATCGGCGATCCGCCAAAGCATAGGTTTCGCTATCAGACGGGCTGATCTGTTTGATCCTGCGCCAAAGATCATTCGCACGGTCGAGCAACTGCATGGATTCATAAGTCTGCGCGGTCTCCTCGAGCACAGCGGTGTTGTCTGGTTCGTTATCCAACGCTTCTTGGAAACGCGCCAACGCGTTCGTTGTATCTCCGCGTTCTCGTAACTCTTTGCCTTCTCGCAGCAGTTGCTGAACGATTGACGGAGCAGGCGATAACGCTGCTGGGGGGGCGATTGGGGGCGCCGCCACTGACGGCTGCGGCGAGGCGGCAACAGATGAAGTGGCTGGAGGTCGTGCAATGCTTGCCGCAATTACCTGCGCCGAAGCGTGATTCGCTCGCGCCCGGCCGACATAATACGAGGTCGCAAAGAAAATCTCAGTTACCCCGAGTATCACAATGATACCGAGTCCTACGTGGAAGGTTGGATCGATTTGGATCGCGCGTGAGAGAAGAGTCCGCATGGAACAATAAAGTAATTTTGTACGCGCGCTGTTGGTAGCCTGTCAACAATCAGCGGGATATTTGACCGCTGAAAGATTAAAAAGTTAGAAGGAGCAACTTTCGAACTGTGTCAATCGGCCGCTGAGAGAAATACCAGGCTACTTCCAACGGTCGTGCTTGGATTGCTCAACGCGCTGTGGTGCGGTCGGTTTCCAACTGCGGCGTTCAGTCGTCTAAGTGGCTGGATTCCTTGTTCCGCGCAGAATGACAACACCATGGTTGGTGGGCGAGCTATCGTGAGATATCGTCCTGGCTCAACATTTTGAATCCTTCGCCCATAAGCACGGAGGAAGCGCATTCCGCGTCATCCACGTGCAAGGCGATTGCCGAAAACCCGCGCGGACGGATTAGCAGGGGATAAGCAAAATGAACATTGACCTCTGCCATGACCAATGCCGCAAGCAGTTTTACCAGCTGGGTGGCGACCTCTTGCATTTCGACCACCACGACGTGGCTTACTCCGAAGGCAACATTTTTTTCTCGAAACAATCTTTCCACACGTTGCGGATCGCTCAAGATGATCCGTGCAATCGCCGAGTCAGTCGATTCCGATACACTGAGCGCAACAACGTGGGTGTGATGTGTGCTCAGCAGTTTCACAATTTCCAGCATTGCTCCGACCTTGTTCGGCAGGAAAACCGAGAACTGCTTCACCAACGGTCCTTCCAACTTCGAAGTAGTTTGTGCTATATCAGCGGGCATTGGGATAACGCGCGCCAGCGAACGTTCCTGGCGCACCCAAACTATGTCATTGCGGCCATTTCGTTGGCAAACCTAATATCTTGATGTGCAGATTGGAGCGTTGTGCCTCGATAACAGACGATTTAGCATAGCGAGGCGCGGACCACGCCTTACAATCGCTGTCCGAATATGGAACACGAAAACGAGCTGCTGGCGCTCAGATTGAAAAAACTTGAAGCACTACGCGCGAAAGGCTTTGAGCCGTTTGGCACTGGTTTTGACGTCAGCGGGTCGATCGCGGAGGTGCGCGAGCAGTTTAAAGAATCCGAAACGCTGCGTGCGGCCGGGCGAATCACGGCGCATCGTGACATGGGCAAGAGCCACTTCCTGGACCTGCGTGACTCTACGGGACGCATTCAAATTTATATTCATGCAAAAGAAGTCGGCCCAGAGCTGAGCGAGCTTTTTCGTTGGCTCGACATCGGTGATTTCATTGGTGTGGAGGGAACCTGTTTCATCACTAAAAGCGGCGAGCCGACGCTAAAGGCGCGTACATTTCGTTTGCTTGCAAAAGCGTTGCGGCCGCTCCCCGAAAAATGGCATGGTCTGCAGGACATTGAAGCCCGTTACAGGCAGCGTTATCTCGATCTCCTCAGCAACGAACGTTCGCGCGCGGTGTTCGAAAACCGCATTGCGATCGTACGTCACACCCGCCGCTTTTTCGAGGATCATGGCTTCCTCGAAATCGAAACGCCCATTTTGCAGACCATCGCTGGGGGAGCGGCCGCCCAGCCGTTCAGGACGCACCACAATGCGCTTGGCATGGATCTCTATCTGCGCATTGCGCTGGAGCTTTATCTGAAACGCCTGCTCGTCGGCGGGTTTAACAAGGTTTTTGAAATCAATCGCAACTTTCGTAACGAAGGCATTTCCCGAAAACACAATCCGGAATTCACAATGCTCGAGGCCTATTGGGCCTATGCCGATTTCGAAAAAATGGCGAACCTGGTCGAGGAATTGATATGCCATCTCGCCAGTAAGATCTGCGGTTCGTTGAAAATCGAGCACCGGGACGATGACGGGAAAATTGTGCGCACCATTAACTTGGAACGTCCATGGCGTCGCGCCCGTTATCACGATGTAGTACGGGAAGTTGCCGGTGAGGACTGGTTCCAGCTCTCCAGCGATCAACGCCGTGATCGCGCTACGAGCGAATTCAAGTTCGAGATTCTTCCACAGCTTGCCGATTTCGAAGTGACGCAACATGTGTTCGAGAAACTAGTTGAGGAGAAGACACTCGATCCGCTGTTTGTGACCCATTGCCCTAAAGAATTGGTGCCTCTGGCAAAGCAAAACGCAGTGGACAACAGTCTCGTTGATGTTTTCGAGTTGATCATCAACGGCGCAGAGATCGCGCCAGGCTACAGCGAACTGAACGATCCGGTGATGCAACGCCAGCGTCTGGTCGAGCAGGCGGGCGAGGAGAGGCAAAATATTGATGAGGAATTTCTGCTCGCGCTCGAGCACGGTATGCCGCCGGCTGGCGGCATCGGGATTGGTATCGACAGGCTCACAATGCTGCTTACCGGCGCTGAATCCATTCGCGACGTGATCCTGTTTCCGTTGCTTAAACCGAAGAAGTAATATGCCAGACCGGCGCTTCCCGTTCGGTGATTCCATCGTGCCTCGAATCATTTTGGTGCTGCTTTGGACTGTCTGGATGTCTGCAGCAGCAGCGCCGCCGGATAAAACCGAGCGCCATGTAGTGGTGGTTGTTTGGGACGGGATGCGTCCTGATTTCGTCAACGAGCAAAATACTCCGGCACTTTGGAAGCTTGCTTGCGGCGGCGTCAGCTTTCATAACCACCATTCGGTTTATCCAAGTGCGACCATGGTGAACGGCACGGCCATTGTGACCGGTGCTTATCCTGGCAAAAACGGCATCATTGCTAACCATGTCTATCGACCGGACATCGAACCTCGGCACGCGATCGATGTGGAAGTGGCGCCAGTAGTTGAAAAGGGGGACGAACTGTCCGGCGGAAATTACATTGCAACACCAACCATCGGCGAACTCTTGCAACGCATAGGGGCTCGCAGTGTAATCGCAACCGCTAAAACAGTCGGGCTTTTGCTGGATCGACAAATTCGGGCAGCGGAGTCCGGCTCCATACGACAAGCCGTTTCGTCGCCGACAGCAGCCGCGCAGGGAGATGCAGCACCAATTCAAAAAAGCGTCACGCTGTTCGCTGGACAATCTTTGCCCAGAACAGCGTTGGCATCAATTACCAAAGCGGTTGGTCCCTTTCCGTCCGCCCACCTGCAAAGCGACTCGTGGACAACCAAAGCGCTGTTAAAGGTGCTTTGGAAGAATGAGCTGCCGGCATTTTCGGTCCTGTGGTTAGGCGAGCCGGATCTTACACAACATGAAGCTGCTCCGGGAGCACCGACCGCGCTCGCCGCAATCAAGTCCGCCGATGAAAATCTCGCCCTCGTCCTTTCGGCGTTAGATGACCACAAAGCGCGCGAGACAACAGACCTTTTTGTTGTTTCGGACCACGGTTTTTCCACGATTAGACGCTCAATTGATCTGCGGAAAATCCTGAACGAGGCGGGCTTCACGGCAACGACAGAATTTGGCGATAAACCGAAACCGGGAGACATCATGCTGGCCGGCAACGGTGGTAGCGTCCTTTTTTACGTCATCGGACACGACCCGGCCGTCACTAGTCGCCTGGTCGAGTTACTGCAACAATCCAACTTTGCAGGAGTGATTTTTACAAAACAGCCGGCGGAAGGAACGTTCGAACTGGAGCAGGCAAAGATCGAAAACAAAAGCGCGCCTGACGTTTTGTTGGCGTTTCGATGGTACGATTTAAAAAACCAATTCGGTATCCCGGGCATGATTGATGCCGATTGGCAGCGGACGGAAGGCAAGGGGACTCACGCCACGCTCAGCCGGTTCGATATGCACAACACCCTCGTCGCTACTGGCCCTGACTTTAAACGAGGCGAAACTGACAATCTCGCGACTGGGAACCTCGATCTCGCCCCTACGATTTTGCAAATTCTCGGCGTTAAAGCGCCTCCGACGCTAGATGGCAGAATTTTGTCGGAAGCGATGATTAACGTCAGTTCGAACGACAACGAAAATTCAGAAATTAAGACAATCGAAGCTACAAAGCATTTTCCATCGGGAACGTGGCGACAAACTCTTCAGATCTCGCGCGTTGGCTCAACGATTTATCTCGACCAAGGCACTGGCGCGTTTGTTGGGAGTCGCGCGATCGCCCAATAGCTAAAGAATCAGCGCTGCGCGCATCGCGTCAATTGGGGCGTCCCGATTGAACCAGATCGAAAATGAAAGTGCGCCTTGATACAGCAACATTGACAAGCCATTTGCGCCGCGCGCGCCGGCTTCCTCGGCCGCGCGAAGCAGCGCTGTTTGGGATGGCCCGTATACGCAGTCAAACACCATGTGGTGGGGCGCCAGCAATCGCGCCGGGACCGGCGACGGATCGCTCGGATTCATGCCTAATGGTGTGGCATTGACGACCAGGTCAACGTTTGACAGTTGCGTGCGCAGCGTGCTTTCATCGTACATCAAATCTTCAAGCCGGGCGATAGGACCGAGCATGCGCCGTGCAGCAAAGAATGGGCGCAACCGCTCGACAAGTTCACTTGTCTTGGCCGGAGTCCGATTCACCAGGACCAGGCGCTCACAATTTTCCAGTGCGCATTGTAACGCGATTGCGCGGCCAGTGCCTCCGCCGGCACCAATGATCAGCACGCGAAGATCGCGCAAGTCGAGCGAAAAGTCATGACGAACAGCCCGGGAGAATCCCTCGCCGTCCGTGTTTAACCCGACCAATTTGTTATCGCGCAGATGAACTGTGTTTACTGCGCCGCAACGGGTTGCCAATTCATCTACTGCGCGGATGTGCGTCACGGCAGATATCTTGTGCGGAAGGGTGAGATTGATTCCGACAAAGGGGAGCTCGCGCAGAAGGCGCAACGCTGCGCCAAGTTCATTTGCCCGAATGTGAAACCGCGCATATTGCACGTTGATCTGGCAGGCGCACAACGCAGCGTTTTGCATTTGCGGCGAAAGTGAATGAGCAACTGGATCGCCGAAAACGCCCAAACAAATCGGCGGATTGACGTTCTGTGTTACATCGGCCCACCGCTCGAGATCGGCCAGTGTGTAACGATCTGTGGTGACTTGTGTTCCGAGCGAAGTTGAGAAATCCAGTGGCATTTATGTTTGGTGCGGCTGCGGAATTCTTCGAGTCTGCAGACTCCCTTCACGATGACAATGGGTATTCTAACGCGTTTTCACAAGAGTTGTCGATCTGTGGGTTCGCCGATAATCTTGCCCCTGGATGATGACTGAAACAGACCGACCTTCGGATTTCATTCGCGATGTTGTCGCTGAGGATCTTCGCAGCGCGAAATATAGCAAAATCGTCACGCGTTTCCCGCCTGAGCCCAACGGTTATCTGCATATCGGTCATGCGAAATCGATCTGCCTCAACTTCGGCATCGCGCGCGAGTTTGGGGGCGTCTGCAACATCCGAATGGACGACACAAACCCGACGAAGGAGGAAGCGGAGTATGTCAGGTCAATCATGAGTGACGTGCACTGGCTGATCGACGGCTGGGCGGATAAAGAACTTGGCGGTGCGCCGCTTTATGCATCGGATTATTTCGATCGATTTTACGAGTACGCCGTGGAACTGATCCGCAAAGGCAAAGCATATGTCGATGACATGACGGCGGAAGAGACAGATGCTTATCGACGGCTCGGCAAAGCAAGCACTTTTCGCGATCGCTCGATCGAAGAAAATCTCGAACTGTTTGCGCGAATGAAAGCGGGCGAATTTGCTGATGGTGCGCGCACATTGCGCGCAAAAATTGACGTGAACGCAGCGAACGTCTGGCTGCGCGATCCGGTATTGTATCGGATTCGGCACGCCTCACATCACCGTACTGGCGACAAATGGTGTATTTATCCAATGTACGACTGGGCGCATACTCTCAGCGATTACATCGAACGGATCACTCACTCGATTTGCACCCTTGAGTTCGAAGTGCACCGACCACTCTACGATTGGATCCTTGATGCACTCGAGGTGCCAGAGCCGCGGCCGCATCAGTACGAATTCGCTCGGCTCAATCTGACCTACACGGTCATCAGTAAGCGCAAGCTGATCCAGCTCGTAAACGAGAAACTCGTCAACGGCTGGGACGACCCGCGGATGCTGACGATCTCTGGGTTACGTCGCCGCGGCGTGACACCAACTGCGTTGCGTAGCTTGGCTTACAACATCGGAATCACGAAGTACCCCAGTATGACAGACATGGAGCTGCTCGAACACACCGTTCGCGAGGAACTCAATCGCAGCGCCACGCGCCGCCTCGTAGTGCTGCGACCGATCAAAATTGTGCTGACAAATTATCCGGAAGGAAAGAACGAAGAGCTCGATGCCATCAATAATCCAGAGGATGTAAACGCGGGGACACGAAAGGTTCCGTTCGGCCGCGAGCTTTACATCGAACGCGACGATTTCATGGAAACGCCACCAGCGAAATATTTTCGACTCCGTCCCGGAGGCGAGGTGCGTTTGAAATACGCTTATATCATCAAGTGCGAGGAAGTAATGAAAGACGACGCTGGCAACGTGACCGAGCTGCGATGCAGTGTCGATCTCCAGAGTAAATCAGGTGGAGCGACTGCGGGTCGCAAAATCAAAGGGACGATTCATTGGGTGAGCGCGGCGCATGCAATCGACGCAGAAGTCCGCCTGTACGATCGGCTTTTCACTGCTCCTGAACCCGATGCAGGCGGCGATTTCAAATCCTTCCTAAATTTGAATTCGCTTGAAGTAGCGGACGCAAAATGCGAGCCCGCACTGACGAACGCACAACCAGACAAACGGTACCAGTTCGAGCGCCTCGGCTACTTCGCGTTGGACGCGAATTCAACGGTCGAAAAGCAAGTGTGGAACCGCACGGCTACCTTGAGAGATACTTGGGCAAAGGCAGCGCGAAAGTGAGGGGAGCGCGAGAATTCTCCTCGCTCTGGCTGGCATGTTGCCAGCCGATCGTCCCAACCGCGCGTTAGGGAGCAGATTCGGAAGCATGCCGGATAATGCGAACAGAATCCTCGCGCTCCCCATCAAAACGTCGCCAGCGCGCGATCAATTCGCGCCAGAACTTTCTGTTTCCCGAGCACTTCGAGCAGATGATAAAGACTCGGTCCCACTGTGCTGCCAGTGGCCGCCAGCCGTGTGGGGTGAACGATTGCGCCGAGTTTCACATTCAATGTTGCAGCGGTAATTTTAAGTGCACCTTCAATTCCTGCGACGTCGAATTTCTCAACCAAACGCAATGCATCGCGAACGGCGCTAAGTCGCGGTTTGTTTTCGGGAGTGAACTGCCTGGCAGCGCTCTGAGGATCGTAATTAAAATCGTCAGTGAAGTAGAATCCGCAATAAGCTGGTAACTCATCAAAGGTATTGATCTTGCCTTTGCACGTTTGCAGCGCAGCGGACACGTATTCTTCGGAATAATCGTTGAGCGTCACGCCGTCCGATTTCAGCCTTGCAACGGCTAACTCGTAAAATTTCGAGTCGTTGAGTTCGCGCGCATATTCGCCGTTCAACCAATGTAGTTTGGCAGGATCGAATGTTGCCGAACTGCGTCCAATGTTTTTAAGATCAAAAATCCGGATGATGTCGCTGATTTCGATCTTTTCCCGGTCGTTCTTTGGCGACCAGCCGAGCAGGCAAAGGTAATTGCGAACGGCCTCTGGGAGGTAACCGCGCCGAATGTAATACTCAATGCGGGCGCCTTCGTCGCGCTTGCTCATTTTGGAGCCGTCACGATTTAGGATGAGCGGGATGTGCGCGTACTGCGGTGGCGTTGCCCCCAACGCACGCATGATTTCGATGTGTTTGGGAGTGTTGGAAAGATGATCCTCGCCGCGAATCACATGCGAGATTTTCATTTCCAAATCGTCTACCACATTAACGAAATGAAAGATCCATGAGCCATCGGGGCGCCGGATTGTCATATCCGGGTGCGTTGCAGGGTTACTTAGGTCAAAATCGATTTTGCCACACACGATGTCCTCCAGAATGACGTGCTTGCGCGGCGACCGAAATCGTAGTGCGCCCTGGTCTTCGAAAATGTGGCCGGCAGCCTGCAGTTTTCTTAAATAACGCTCATAAAGTTCTGTGCGCTGGCTTTGCAAGTACGGCCCGAACTCGCCGCCGACGTGCGGGCCTTCGTCCCAATTTAAACCCAGCCATTCCAAGCCTTCATAAATGGCGGCCATCGCCTCTTCGGTATTGCGTTTCGTATCAGTGTCTTCGATCCGCAGCACAAATTTCCCGCCGTGATGCCGCGCGATCAGCCAGTTGAATAGCGCAGTGCGCGCACCGCCGACATGCAGGTAGCCGGTAGGAGAGGGGGCGAAACGAACGCGGACGTCAGACATGCCAGTAATGGAATAGTGGAGTAATGGAGTAACGCATTTATTTCGCAATACTGCCAACCATTACTCCAGCACGCGAATGCTTCGCTACTCTAAAAAGATTTTGCCTGCACGGCGGCGTGCATGACGATCTCTCGGGAGATTGACTTTCGCGATGTGCGAGTCGTGATCGAGTAGCGAACGCACACGCTCGATCAGATCAAAACCGACGTCGGCGATGTTTTGTGCGCGGAGCCAATTTAGAACTGCCCGACGCTGAAGGGCGACTGGTAACTCGCGTAATTTTTCAACCGGCAGGTAACCGCAATTGTTTGGTTGCAATGGGAATGTGTGATTTTCCATCCATTGTTCTTCTTCGGCTGCGATCGCTGCGGTGCGCCAGATGGTTGCGCGCATGTTTCTGCTGAGGTTTTTCTCCAAGTACGGAATGATCTGGTGCCGAACCCGATTTCGGAGAGGCTCAAGCTTCTTATTGGTGCCATCCTCGCGAAACCTCAGAGCATGCTCTCGCACGTAATCGTTGATTTCCCCTCGCCAGACTTGAAGAAACGGCCGCACAATCGTTAGCTCGACATTGTCAATTGGCCGGGTGGAAATCTCTCGAATCGCGGCGAGACCAGTGTTCCCGGCGCCACGAAATAGATTGATCAGAAAAGTTTCAACCAAATCGTCAGCATTATGCCCCAGGAAGATCGTGTGGCAGCGGTGGCGACGGGCGATTTGAGCAAAGAAAGTGTAACGTGCCTCTCTCGCCGCCATTTCGATCGAAATCCTTCTTTTCTTGGCGAGCCCACGAACACTTGACGAGCCAATCTCAATGCGGAGATGCGCCTCTGCCGTTTTGTGGTGAACCTTTTTCTTCGTCTTTGTTGGCGACATGGGGAATGTCGGCCCTGCAGATTTTTGATTGTACCGTTCCACCAGATCTTGAACGAATCGCGCATCGGCATCGCTCGATCGTCCGCGCAATTGATGGTTCAAGTGACAAACGATCAGGTCATCGTAACCAACAGTAGTCAGCCAGTGTAGTAGTGCGACCGAGTCACGCCCGCCCGATACACCGACGAGATAACGCGCACTCGGCGGGAAATTTCGAACCAACCTTGTTTTTGCTTGAATCCAATTCACAACACCGCGCATCCAACTTTAAAAGCAATCATGAACAAGCAACAAACAACAGACAAACTGGGAACTCCGCAGCGTCTTGAAAGTATGAAGGATGAAGCTGAATCAATTTACGGGCTCCTGACAGGCTCGGAAGAGAAAGGCCGGAGCGGAATGGAAACGGCGATTTACGCGACATGCATTTTGAGTGTAGTGGCCGCGATCTTTCAGTTCATCAGTCAACCTACTCCAAATCCGTTCGTTAACTTCGAGCCACCAACGCAACCTGCTCCGGTCGTTGCGCACACCTTCAAGGCTGTGTCGGATTCGAAATCCTGACTACGTTTGCGGCGCGGTTGTCTCGATGACCATAGGCGGGTCGCGTCGTGCCGACATCTGAATACCGGCAAAGAGCATGGAGTTTTGTATCAACGAGTATACTCCGGACTTCACTAAAACATACAGCAGGGAAAGATTCGGGTTTGACAATGAATGAACGTTCATTCATCTTCGCGAACTATGTCAGAACCCCAGTCAGACGCCATTCCTGATCGCAGGTCTCAAATTCTCGAGGCCGCCCTGATTTGTTTTGCCAAACGCGGCTTTCACCAAGCCAGCATGCATGACATCAGCGCTGAGGCTGGGATCAGCGTTGGTTTGATCTATCGTTATTTCGACAATAAAGAGGCGGTGATTTCCGCAATGGCAGACCGCCACAAAAAGGAAATCGGTGAAATGCTTGAGCGGGCGCGACAGGCATCCACGTTACTTGAATCGCTTGAGATCCTGTTCACGGCGCATTGCTGTGAAAATGCGCCTCGACTTCTTTCAGCGTTCGTTGTTGATCTTTACGCGGAAGCGTCGCGTAACGAGCGCGTGGCCGACCTGGTGCGCGGGGTCTTACAAACCGCCATGGACGGTGTGACCGAGCTCATTTCGAGGGCGCCGGAAGCGCAAAACACTACGCATGGTTTATCGCCGAAGGATTTGGCAGAGTTAATTTTTGCGGTCGCCCGTGGAATGCTCATGTTAGATGTGCTGCGGCCCCATCACAGCACCCCGGCGGAACGGCGTGAGCGGCAATTGGAAGTGACGCGCAGATTGTGGCGCTTGCTATTTAAACCGGAGACAGAACTCGCTTATGCATGACGTTTTGAAGCCAACTACTCTCGAACGAAAGAAAAAGCGTCGGACCGGCTGGATCTGGTCAGTGCTCTTCATCGTTTTGTTCGTTGTTGCAGTGATCGGTCTCGTTTTCGTCAAGACCGCAATGATGATCGTTGTTATTGCCGCCGTGAGCGCGCTCGTTGTCTGGTTTGGATTCGTAGCTTCCCGGCGATTTCGTTCGAGGCGCACAACTTCTGCGGCGGTTTTTGCCTTCCTATCGCTGTTTCTTTTGCTGATCGACCTGAAGGCGCTGCAAATTCGTGCCATGGGCGCGATGGCCGCTAAAATGGCGCCTCCCTCGACTACGGTTACTAGCGCATTGGTGAAAGAGGAAGATTGGGCGCCGCGGCTGACAGCAGTCGGATCGGTCAGCCCTGTTCAGGGTGCAGTTGTTTCCACGGAGCTTGCTGGCGTTGTGAGCGAAATCCATTTCGAAAATGGCGCTGGGGCAAAAAAGGGCGAGGTGCTCATGAAACTCGACGCGTCTCAGGAGGAAGCGCTTTTGCGATCGGCAGAAGCTGATGCGCAACTGGCGAAGACAGATCTCGAACGCGCCCGTGATCTTGCCATCAAAAAGGTCGTTTCAGGCGCTGAGTTCGATTCTGCCCAATCGAAATTCACGCGACTAAATGCAGTCGTCGATCAGATGCGCTCCAACATTGCGAAGAAATCGATTATCGCGCCGTTCGACGGACAACTTGGCATTCGGCAGGTCAATGTCGGCCAAATGATCAACGCAGGTCAGCAGGTTGTCGCACTCACCGCGCTTGATCCGGTCTACGTTGATTTTGCGTTGCCCGAACAATATCTTTCCAGGTTGGCGAAAGGTCTGGACGTAACCGTACGCGCCGACGCGTTCCCTGGCCGCCAGTTCAAGGGAAAATTGACTGCGATTAACTCCATGGTGGATCCGGTCACGCGCAACGTGCCATTGCAGGCCACGTTGGAAAATGCCGATCATGCGTTGCATCCCGGGATGTTCGCAAAGATTGAAGTTGCTTTGGCGGAAACAAAAAAGACGATCGTGATACCGGGATCCGCTGTCTCTTATGCGCCGTATGGCGATTCGGTTTTCCTAATTGAGAAACAGAAGGACCCAAAGACCGGGAAGGAATCAGAGGTGCTTCGGCAGGAGTTTGTGCGGGTCGGGGAAGCACGTGGCGATTTCGTCGCAGTCATCCAAGGACTAAAAGCGGGCCAAACGGTTGTGAGCACGGGAGTGTTTAAGTTGCGCAACGGAATGGCTGTAACGATAAACAACGATCTTGCGCCAAAGCCGGAGCTAAACCCAAAGCCGGCAGATACGTGATGGGAATGAAGAAAACGTAATGCAAACTGCTGTCATCCCGAGCGAAGCCGACGGCTCCCCCTTGCAAAACGCTTTGCTTACGTGGCAGGACTTTTCGACTCCGTTCAGAATGCCCCCGCTCATCGAATGACAACGTTCACCGATCTTTTCATCAAACGTCCGGTACTGGCGATTGTGGTCAGCTTCGTAATCCTCATCGCGGGATTGCAGGCGATGAAGACGTTGAACGTTCGGCAATATCCGCGCAGCGACATCGCGGCAATCACCGTCACCACGGTTTACGTTGGCGCTGACGCCGAGCTAGTGCGCGGTTTTATCACCACACCGATCGAACGGGCCATCGCAGCTGCGGACGGAATCGATTACATCCAATCGCAGAGCACTCAGGGGCTCTCGACGATCACCGCGCGACTGAAACTGAACTACGACGCGAACAAAGCGCTGTCCGATATCAGCTCCAGAGTGGACGCGATCCGGAACAATCTGCCCCCGGAATCACAAATCCCGGTCATCGCAATTCAGTCCGCAGATTCGCAATTTGCTTCCGCGTACTTGAGTTTCACTTCGGACATTCTTCAGCCTAACGAGGTCACAGATTATCTCGTGCGACTGGTCCAGCCGCGACTTACGGCGGTCGGCGGCGTGCAAAAGGCAGACATTCTCGGCGGGCGCACTTTCGCGATGCGCATCTGGATGAAGCCGGACCGAATGGCAGCATTGAACATCAGTGCTTCGCAGGTCCGCGATGCATTGACGAAAAACAATTTCCTTGCTGCCGTCGGTAACACCAAGGGATCGCTTTTGCAGGTAAATCTAACGGCCAACACGGATCTGCATACGGCGGAGCAGTTCAAGCAACTGGTTGTTCGCCAGGACAAGAACACGCTCGTTAGGCTGGGGGACATCGCTGATGTCGTGCTCGGTGCGGAAGACTACAACACTGAAGTGCGGTTCTCCGGACAAAAGGCTGTTTTCATGGGCATTTGGGTGCTCCCAAACGCTAATTCTCTCGATGTAATTAAACGCGTGCGCGTCGAGCTCGACCAAATTAAGAAGGAGCTGCCCACTGGGATGCAGGCGGAGATGGCGTATGACGCCACGGCTTACATTAATGACGCGATTCACGAAGTCGTAAAAACGCTGATCGACACGCTGCTCATCGTGATGGTGGTGATCTTTTTGTTTCTCGGCTCATTCCGTTCTGTCGTCGTGCCGATTGTAGCCATTCCGATTTCGCTGATCGGTGCCCTGTTTTTAATGCAGGTGTTCGGGTTCAGTCTGAACTTGCTGACGCTTCTCGCGATCGTGCTTTCAGTCGGACTGGTGGTCGACGATGCAATCGTCGTCGTGGAGAATGTCGAACGCCACATTGCGGAGGGTAAATCGCGCATGCAGGCGGCATTGGTGGGCGCGCGCGAATTGATAGGCCCAATTATAGCGATGACAATCACGCTGGCCGCCGTTTATACGCCGATTGCTTTGCAGGGCGGACTAACCGGCGCGTTGTTCCGCGAATTCGCGCTCACACTGGCGGGTGCAGTTTTCATTTCAGGTGTTGTCGCCCTTGTTCTCTCGCCCATGATGTCGGCCCATCTGTTGCCACCTCATCACGTCGAGTACGGTTTCAAAGGCTGGGTTGATCGCACATTTGATCGTTTCCGTGAGTGGTACGGGAACCATCTGGATCGCACGCTGCAGGCCCGGCCTGCTGTTTATGTTGTTTGGGCCGGGATCTCGTTGCTGGCGGTTTTGATGTATCTAGCGATACCGAAGATAGCGACGAAGGAACTCGCGCCGAAGGAAGATCAAGGCGTGATTTTTGGGGTCATTACCGCCCCGGCCAACGCGACCATTGATGACACGATTCGATACGCCGACGCAGCTGGGAAGGTGTTTCACGATATTCCCGATACTCGTTTCACGTTTCAGATTACAAATCCAAGCAGCGGATTCGGAGGAATGGTGTTGAAACCATGGGGGGTGCGCAAAACGCCAACGAAAGATTATTTGCCTGTTGTGCAGCAGAAATTGGCTGCAATCCCTGCGATTCAAATGTTTCCGATCATGCCGGAAGCGCTTCCTGGTTCTGACAATTTTCCGGTCAGTTTTATCATCGCGTCCACCGCAGACCAGGAGCGAATCCTTGAATTCGCGAAGGAGATTTTCCTGAAAGCGATGCAGGCGCATGTATTTCAATTCGGTGATATCGACACGAAAATCGACCAGCCTCAGGCGCGAATCATCATCGACCATGACAAGGTCTCGTCGATGGGACTCGACATGCAGAAAATTGGCGCCGACCTGTCTGCCAGCATCGGCGGAAATTATGTCAATTGGTTCAACATGGAAGGCCTCAGCTACAAGGTCATCCCGCAGATCAAGCGCGTGGACCGATTGAACCCCGAACAACTGAATCAAATCTATGTCAGCGGGCCTAACAACCAGTTGGTTCCGCTGAATACCATTGCACATATCGAGCATACAACTGTCGCCCGGTCGCTA
>DASTMV010000168.1:0-32961 GCA_035713885.1 Candidatus Udaeobacter sp.
GTTGGTATAAATGAACGGGCGTTGTCCCGCCACGCCGTGAGTTGAGACCAACACGTCGAGGTGGCCGTCATTATTGATGTCGCCCCAGCATGGGCTGCCCCAGGATTTGTTCAGCGAAGTCCCGTCGATTCCGGCACTGTCTGAAACATCCGCGAAACTCTGCGCTTGGCTGCTGCTCGGTGCCGTGATTGGGACAAGCATTGTTGCCATTCCAATGACAAAACTTGAAATGATGGATTTTCTCATAGCAGATAGACAGATCGCCTCATTTTTATGGTGAAAAGCGAAGGGGGCCTCCTCGATGGCTGCCACAATGGCTTATATTCCAAAATTGTCAAAGTCTTCAAATTAGTTTACGCCGAGTGGTCAACCATTTTCCAAATGTGCAAAACTGAAATTATCAAGACACAGTGATGCGTCCGGCCTTCAAATGATTCAATCGCGCGCGGGCGTTCTTGATCGGCGCGCAGTTTGTGCCGCCTCAATGCAGACGGAATTTTCTGGACGATTGAAGGGCATGCGCCTGAATGGAGTCAATCCGCGCCACGGCGCGTTGTCCAGGGTAATGCGAATGCTGGAGCGTAACCTGCGAAAATTTTCTGAATAATTTATTGTCTTTCATGTACAAATATTTTCTAATAATTATGAGCAAAAACGAATAATATGGTCTGGCCGTGGCGAGGTCGGTACAACAAAGCAATAAACCCGCAATGAAAAATAACGTCGCAAATACTGATCCGTCGTATCAAGATCTGCGCAGACAAAGACGACATCTGTTGAGCGCTGTCGCCCACGTCTCCTCCAAGTGTGGTATGAGAAGATTACTAATTGCACCGGCTGTGCTGATGGCGGTCGTAGCATCGGCATTCGTAACCTTTAGCGCAGATACGCTTGGTACTCCAAGAGCGACACCGACGCCGCGGCCGCCGCCGACGCAGAGACCTACGCCGACGCCAATAGCTCAGCAAAAACTCGATCCGGCTGGAGTCGTCAGGCTTTTTAGCGTTCACGTTTCGCGACCTGAAGATAATCCGTCATGGACGAACTCCAACATAGACGGGATGCGGCTGAGACCGATTTGGAGTGATGTTCAGCCGGGGGTCGCGACCTTCGATTGGAGCTCGATTGACATCTTGCTCGGTCTCGCCGCGCAACACGGCAAGTTTATTGGTCTGTCAGTGAGTGCCGGAGTTTGTACACCGCAGTGGGTCTACGCCGCCGGCGCTGTCGAATATCATTTACAAGATGGCTCCGGCATGTCGATGCCTCTTCCCTGGGACAGTACTTTTCAAGCAAATTGGCTCGCCTTTCTCAACACCATGGGACAGCGCTACGATGGCAACCCAGCACTTGGTTATGTAGTCATTTCAGGCTTGGGACAATTCATTGAAACTGTGATGGCCAAAACCACTGCCGACAACAATGCGCTTACTGCGCTGGGTGGACCGCCCGCCTGGGTGTCCGCCGCGCAACGAATCATCGCCGGTTATGCGCAAGCGTTTCCTACAACCCCCTTCTTGATTACAGCATCGCGACCGTTTCTAGGACCGGAGACAATGTTAAACCTGCAAGCGGTCATCGATTGGGCCGTCGTCGCCTATCCCGGCAGGTTCGGGATTATGAACGCTACGCTGAATGCCAGCTCCAATGCTGGTTATTATCCGAATCTTGCAATTTACACTTACTACCATACCCAACCAACTGGCTTTCAGATGCTCTGCTCCGCACTTCAGGATCCGGGCTTATTAGGCGGAAATCTGCAACAGGCTCTGACGGCGGGCGTCCTATTGGGCGCCAAGTATGTTGAGCTCTATCAAGATGATGCCGATTACCCGGGTTATCAGACACTTTTGCAGGTGGCGGGAGATGTTTTGGAAGGGAACCGTTGAAAAGTAACCTGGGTCGAGGCGCCGCTCGAAGGCGAAGTCACAGTCGGTATTTTGGAGACGGCGCCGATCGCAATAGAGTGAGGTACCAATCGCTTAGGTAATCATGGTAGCGCACATGTCACCATAAGTTGCCGAGGGCGCTTGACCAGAGTTAGTAAAACTGAGGCTTTACGCATTCTGTCATCGCGGCAATCAAGGTAGGCGAATACGAAATTTTTTTCTCATTCGTAGGTTGTGAAGCATCTGAATTTCATATTTTCTTACCAGCTCTTTGAGGAAAGTTCTAAAGCCTTGCGTTGCTTGGAAACTGCCCTATTGTGAGCCGCAAAAAAATGGAAATCCCATTACCTGTTGAAGCAGATTATCCGAAAGAAATCCTTGGCTCGGATCTACCCCCAGAGTTGCGGGTGGGTTGCGCGAAAGCCTACTTCAAGACGAATTTCTTTGCGCGTAGGCTGTTCCTGCGACGGGTTGAAATTGCCTTTGATTTTATCTCAGATCAGCAGTGGGAGAGAGGTCTCGATGCCGGCACGGGCGCCGGTTTTATTCTTCCGGCCCTTGCGGCACGATGCCGGCAGGTGGACGGGGTCGACCTGTCGCCCATGATCAAATATACCCAAGAGATGCTAAATAAACGAGGCTTGCATAACGTGAACCTCGCACAAGCGGATCTGGGCCATCTCCCTTATCCTGATCAGACGTTTGATCTGGTCGTCTGCTTAAGTGTGATCGAACACATTCCCGACCCGGACGCGGCGTTACAGGAGATGGCGAGGGTTCTTCAGCCTAACGGTGTGCTGGTTCTCGGTTACCCTTTGGAAAACTATCTGTTTACGTCTTTGAAGACACTCTCAATCTTAGAGTTACGCCTCCGGCGCTTTGTTCGACACGAGCATGTGGCGGAGCGAGGAGAGGCCTTTCACCCACACGTCACAGACGGGAGAGAGTTAAAACCGACGGTCCAAAAGAATTTCAGCATCGAGGCAGAAGAGGATATTCGAGTAGTTGGTTTTCCAGTTTATCGAATTTTGAAGGTTCGAAAGGCGAGCGCCAACCTTTGATGAATTCGTTTTCTCGCGCGCTGAGATCACAAAGCGCCGCCACCGCAATCACTACTACTTCAAACGGTGTTTTAAAACCGGCGAGAAGATCCCGCCTTAGAGCTCACGGCATTCGCTCCTTAACGCGTAATTTGCCTGCGTTTGTTACATTTGTGAAAACAACAGGATGCGCTAAACTTTTCTACTTGCAATCTATCATGATAATTGCTCAGAATGGCAGCACTGTGAAGTCCACTCGCATTCGAAAGCAAGTTTTCCACTTTTTCGATAACTTCAGCTTGGGAGTTCCGTAAATGCTAGTATAAATAGACGTTCTTGTTCCCCCAAAGAACAGGACCGGGCGAGCGCTCGAATGAAAAGTTCAATAGATTATGAAATCTTTATCCGTCGTTTTTCCCGCCTTTAACGAAGAGGCTAATATCCGAAGTGTCGTCGAGGATGCCTATCGGACTTTGCCGACTCTGGCTGCAGTTTTTGAAATCATTGTTGTGAATGACGGCAGCAGAGATCGCACTGGTGAAATCTGCGACCGTCTCGTCGAGGAGTTCCGTGACGTGCGCGTCGTTCATCATCCTCGAAACCGCGGCTACGGTGCCGCACTCAAGAGCGGCATCAAGCTGGCGCGACACGATCTAATTTTCTTCACAGACGCTGATGGGCAGTTCGATTTAAAGGAAGCAGCGGCGCTCCTTGCACAGACGGATGACTACGACATTGTCGCCGGTTATCGGGCACGCCGACAAGACCCGCCGCACAGACTGTTGTTTGCCTGGGGTTGGAATATCCTTGTGCGGCTCGTGCTAGGAGTCAGGATCCGTGACATTGACTGCGCCTTCAAAGTTTTCAACCGCGATGTTTTCGACAAAGTTCAGATCCAGTCGGTAGGCGCGATGGTTAACACAGAAATCTTTGCTCAGGTATCCAGGTTTGGTATGACGGTTAAGGAGATGCCAGTGAGCCATTTCCCTCGCCGGCATGGAAAGCCGACCGGGGGTAACATCACAGTTATCGCCAGAGCATTTCGGGAGTTGATTAGAATCCGACGCAAGGTTGATAGGATCGCTTCGGTTATTCGTCGACTTCGCCGCGTTCAAGCCAGACGGCAGAGTTGCGACAAATCGATGCTCTCTACGCCCCGCTCCGTAAAAAAAATATTAGTCGAGGGGCCGCTCACCAGCAAGTGAGCTAAAGGTTGTTGTCGCTTTCATTCGTTGGGCATCGAAAAAAACCGCGCGCAAAGCGCAGCGGAGCTTGACAGGGTATCGAATTGAAACAAATTGGCTGCCTCTTTGCTCTATTCTTTAATAAAAAATGAAAACTGATGTGCTAATAATCGGCGGCGGGCCCGGGGGGTCAGCAATGGCAATGTTCCTCTTGCGGGAAGGAATCAAGCCAGTCATTCTCGAACAGGAAGAGTTCCCGCGGTTTCATATTGGCGAATCATTAACGGGCGAAGCTGGCCAGGTAATTCGGAGACTTGGCTTTGCAGATGAGATGGCAAAAAGGGAATTCCCCGTAAAGCATGGCGTGAAGGTTTTCGGGACGACCGGCGAGAATTCCTGGTTTGTGCCTGTTTCTGCCCGTGACAAGGACTGGAATCTCTCATTGGGGCACACGTGGCAGGTGCGGCGAAGCGTTTTCGATTCGATGCTACTCAAGGAAGCCGAGGCGCGCGGTGCGACGGTTATGAGAGGCACGGCCACAAAGCCCTTGGTGGCTGAAGACGGCACAGTGCGAGGCATAAAGGTCCGTTGGCCTGACGGAAAGACCGAGGACATCGAAACGCAGATAGTGCTCGATTGCTCGGGCCAGGCGACATTTTTGGCCAATCAGCGCGTCACCGGTCCAAAATATCTTGGTAATTACGACAAGCAGGTGGCGTTCTTCTCGCAAACCACCGGCGCCGTTCGTGGGTCCGACAGCTCAGGCGAAGATGCGAAAGACAACACTGTCATCTTCTATGCGAAAAAGTTTCACTGGTCATGGTTTATTCCGCTCGACAAGGATGTTGTCAGTATCGGAATGGTCACGCCAAACGCGAACTTTCTAGCTAAGAAGCAAACTCCCGAAGAGTTCTTCCGGAACGAGTACTACGATATCAACCCGAAGCTTCGGGACCGGGTACCTGAAATGAAGCTGGTCGAGAAAGTACATGTCATCCCAAATTACTCATACCAGGTGCGTGGCTTCTGCGGGAAAGGCTTTATCTGTATCGGTGATGCGCATCGTTTCATCGATCCGATATTTTCCTTCGGAGTGTCAGTTACCATGCGTGAAGCGGAGTTCGCCGCACCGCTTGTCCGCGAATATCTCGAGGGTAAGCACCGAAACGGAGGAAACCCATTTCGCGAGCATCAGATCTTCTGCGAAAAAGCAATCGATAATCTGGAAGACATGATCGATTTGTTCTGGGAACAGCCGTTCGCTTTTGCAACTTTCGTGTATCATCGTTATCCTGACGAGTTGACAGATGCCTTCTCGTCACGCATCTATCCAACTGAGCGCCAGCCTTCACCGGCTATTTTGGCTTTCAGGAAGTTGCTCAAGCGCACGCGCGAGTATGATAAGGATGACTACTCTGTGCCCATCGGTTCCCGCTATCATCCCGAGCGGGCGGCAATCTGGGAACCTAATTCCCCCGTCGGTACCACCGAGCAATGGCTGGGGGCACGGTAATTGTGGTAAACTATTACAAATATGATGGAAATACCCCCTAAACTCAGAGAGTACATAGATAACAACCGTGGTTCTTTGCCACCAGTAACCGATCCTGACGAGCCGCTACAAATTGACTCGCTCGGTCTGATCCGCCTGGTCGCATTCTTGGAGAGTGACTTCGGTTATCGGATTGAGGACGAAGAACTCGTAGCAGAAAATTTCGCGACTCTGCGGGCACTGGGGGACTTACTCGCAACCAAAACGCCGACAGGGCCGATAACAAAGGCTCCGACGCCGGAAGGTGTTCCCACATTTTCAGTAAAGCGCGAACCAGAAAAAACGAAGCCAGTCACCTAACAAGCGGGTTGTTTTCGAGCGCAACCAGCCTGACCTCTATCCTCCGGCATTGAGCCAAGTTGAATGGACAATGCAGTAAGATACTACGCGGAGGGGAATCATGAGAAGACCCGAGGGTAACCGCCCCACCCCAGCCGGCATTGGCGCTTTCGTGCTTTGTGGAGGCCTCGGCACCCGACTGCGCCCAGTACTCACTGATCGGCCGAAGTCGATGGCTCTAATTTCGGGCACACCCTTTCTTGAATTATTGCTGCATAGGCTCAAGTCTCAGGGAGTCGATGAGGTGATTTTGGGCACGGGGTATATGGCCGAGAAAATCGAAAGCTATTTCGGATCTGGAGATAAGCTTGCCATGCGTATCCGCTACTCTCGAGAGCACGAGCCGCTAGGCACTGGCGGAGCTCTTAAGCTTGCCGAACCCCTCATCAGCGACCCAGTTCTTGTTCTCAACGGTGACAGCTACGTAGAGTGGGATCTTAATCCAATGCTGGAGTTCTTTACGGCGAAGGATGCCGAATTGGTCCTGGTGCTTCAGGCGGTCGCGGATGTCGCTCGGTATGGAAGTGTGTCGCTCAACAGAGACGGCCGCGTGACCGAGTTCATCGAAAAGGGTATTCGGGCGGGTCCGGGTTTGATCAATGCCGGTGTTTATTTGCTTCGAAAGCAGCTGGTTCGTGACTTGGCAGCGAGAACCACGATTTCACTGGAAAGGGAGGTTTTTCCCCACCTTCTTGGGAGCGGGATCTATGGATTGATCAGTACAGGATTGTTCATCGACATCGGAATTCCCGACGATTTCAGGCGAGCGCAGACGTTGCTCGCCCCAAGCGTTAGCCTCACGTCGCAAGATTCATCGGTCTCTTAGCTCACGACTGGCGTTTATCGCTTGCCAACACCGGCCTTTGCCTAAGATGAGGGCACTTGCCACCACAAACTTTGCTTGGCTATAAGACGACGCGATTTATCTCCGAAGGTAACGTTCGCCTCTTCCAAAAAAAGTGACGAGCGGTCCCGTCATTATAGTCGTAACAAGAGCCATGATGACAAGCATGGTGAAAATCCGCTGTGAGAGAATGCCCATGTCGTAACCGATATTAAGAGCAATAAGCTCCATCAGCCCTCGCGTGTTCATCAATGCGCCGAGTTCAAGCGACTCGCGCCATCTCATTCCGGTAAGACGAGCCGCCAGAGCGCTTCCACCGAGCTTTCCAGCAGTGGCTACCGCGATAATAAGGAGACAGATGAGCCAATCCTGGGCGCCATCGAGAAGACCGATTTGGGTGCGTAAACCGCTGAAGGCAAAGAACACGGGCAAGAGCAAGACGGAACTCAAATTTTCAACGCGTACGACAAGCTTGTCGCGAAAGCCTCCTGCTGTCGGCATTGCTATTCCTGCAACAAAGGCCCCAAAAAGCGCGCGGCTCCCGATCAGTTGTGTGCTCACTGCGCAGGCAAGGACAATGCCAAAGACGACGACAAGCACGGCTTTACTAGGGCTGTGCCGTTCTAGCGCCGGTTGTCCAACCCACCGTGGTAGATTTGGCTTGATGACGAACAGCATGAGCGCGACAAAGACTAACACCAACCCAAGACTAAGCGTCACCGCGCTAACGCTGGCTGCCCGTGCGATCGCTACCACAAATGCAAGCACGCCCCATGCAGTTACATCTCCCACTGCGGCGCACGCAGCTGCAGTGCGGCCAAGAGAAGTTTTAAGCATATTCCGATCCTGCAAGATTCGGAGCAGAACAGGAAAAGCGGTAACACTCATGGAAATTCCCATGAACAAAGCAAATCCGGTGAAAGACGCCTCAGGCTGAGCGAGACGGCCATAAAGAAGTAGCGCCAATAGCACACCCAAAAAATAGGGAGCGATGATGCTGGCATGGCTGACCACGATGGCTGTATGCGCTCTGCGGCGCAGCTCCGCCGCATCCATCTCCATACCGACGGTAAACATGAACAAACAGACCCCAATTTGGCTTAAGAGCCTAAGCGCTCCCAAGGACGAGCTAGCAAAGACAAACTGAAATGCTGTGGGCGTCAAAACCCCAAAAACTGATGGACCTAGAAGAACGCCCGCCATCATTTCTCCTACGACCATAGGCTGCCCGAAATGTATAAAAATCCACCCAACGAGATAGGAAACCGAGATAACGACGAAAAGCTGCAAGAAGAGTCGCGTTAACGGATCGTTAGCGTTGTCCCGCAGGCTGGACTCCACCGCAACGGAGAACGAATAGTCGTCAGCTCCGGTTCTGTGGGGAGTGGTTTGCGAGCTGGATTGCACTGAAGCCGGTTGAGCCGGCGCAGCGAGTTGATTTCCCGCTCGCAGGGCAAAGAAGATGCCCAAGCCCAAGATAATCACCATCAGAAGGTAATAAAAAGCCGTGCGTTTCATCCCCAAAAAAGCTTGTTCATCTGAAAGCGATCGATCCTACAACGGCGCGCCGATATGACAAGCTGAGGCTTTCTTCCAGAACGATCGTTTAGCTTCGCAGATCTTCAATCAATGACGGCGATTACCGCCTGACGATCGTGTGGGTCTTACCAAAAAACGTGACCAGCGGACCGGTCATGATAGTCGTAACGAGAGCCATGATAGCCAGCATGGTAGAGCTCCGCAGCCAAAGGATACCCAGATCATAGCCGATATTCAGCACGCTCAACTCCATCAGGCCACGCGTATTCATCAAGGCGCCTAGCTGCAGTGACTCCCGCCACGACATCTTCATCACTCGGCTAACAACCGACGTTCCTCCCAGCTTGCCCACAGTAGCCACCACGATAATCACAAGACATATTAGCCAGTCCCATGAGTTATCCAGTAGACCAATCTGGGTACGCAGGCCGATAAAGGCAAAGAAGAGCCGCAGCAGCACGCTGAGGATAATGGCCAACTGGAGGATAAGACGGCTAAGTCCAGTACTGGCATTGTGCTCAAGCCCATCGATAACGGTGGGCGATGGGGAACGGATTGCGTCTGCGCGGTGGACGCCTTCCTGCTCAATCGCAACGTGCGAGGAAGCAGTTGGCGGTGGCAGAAGATGCGCCTCTGCATAGAGTGAAAAAAGAATTCCTGCCCCAACTACACCAACAACTGCTGCATAAAGCCACGCTGTCTCCCTGAAAACGGAGAAGTCAATCTCAGGCAGGTTGTGCATGACCTGCTTTTCGGCTCCGGTCGTTGACCCCAGTAACCTGACGCACCCTCCCGAAAAACGTGACGAGCGGGCCAGTCATTATGGTAGTAACAAGAGCCATGATCACGAGCATCGTGAAAATACGTTGTGAAAGGATGCCCATATCGTAACCAATATTCAGCGCGATGAGTTCCATCAGTCCGCGCGTGTTCATCAAAGCGCCAAGTTGAAGCGACTCGCCCCATTTCATTCCTGTAAGACGCGCCGCCAGAGCACTTCCACCGAGTTTTCCCGCGGTCGCTATCGCGATGATAACCAAGCAGATAAGCCAATCCTGAGCGCCATTAAGCAGATTAATTTGTGTGCGCAGACCGGTAAAAGCAAAGAACACTGGCAAAAGCAGGACCGCACTAAGGTTGTCCACGCGTACAACCAATTTCTCGCGAAACTGTCCTGCCGTCGGCATCACGATCCCTGCTAGGAAAGCTCCGAAGAGCGCATGAATCCCGATGAGTTCCGTTGCTAGCGCAGAAACAAGTACTATTCCAAAAATTACCGCTAGTACCGTCTTGCTGGGGTTTGCACGTTCCATTGCCGGACGTCCAATCCACGTTGGTAGTTTTGGTTTGATAACAAGTAACATGAGCCCAATAAAGATGACGACGAGACCCAGATTGAAAGCTGCTCCGGCTACGCTGGTTGCTCGTGCGATAGCCACGACGAAGGCCAGCATGCTCCAAGCGGTCACATCATCCACCGCGGCGCATGCCGTCGCCGTGCTTCCGAGCGACGTCTTAAAAATACCGCGGTCTTGTAATATGCGGACAAGAACAGGGAAGGCCGTGATACTCATCGAGATGCCCATAAAAAGAGCAAAGGCGAGAAATGAAGCCCCAGGCTGCGCAAGATGGCTGTACAGGAATAAAGCCAGAGTTACACCTAAAAAGTAAGGAATGACGATGCTCGAATGACTGACAACCACCGCAGTCTGCGCCTTATGGCGTACCTGTAATATGTCCAATTCCATACCCACAGTGAAAAGAAACAGGCAAACTCCAATTTGACTCAACAGTCTTAGTGCCTCCAGAGATGATGGAGCAAAGAAGAATTGAAATGCGTGCGGAGCAAGGAGACCGAAAAGCGATGGACCCAGCAGGATGCCCGCCACCATTTCTCCTATAACGGCGGTTTGTCCCCACCGGATAAAAAGCCAGCCAAGCACAGCAGATGCGAAAATAATAATAAAGAGCTGCAGCAAAAGCCGGCTCAGCGGAGTCGTCACATTCTGCCATAGATTAGATTTCACTGAAGCGATAAACGATGAGTCGCCGACGCCGGTGAGGGACGAAGTCGCCGGAGTAGCGAACGCCGCAGGTTCCGTTGAAAGTCGAGAAACGGGTGGCGGTAATTTATTTCCCGCGTGCAGCATGAACAAGATACCGAGGCTAACAACACTGACAATTAGCAAATACAACTGGGCTGTCTGTTTCATGGTGCTAAAGCCGGGCAGCCTCAAGATGACTCGAGACACGATTGTCTTCGACCCTTGGAAATATCATGTGTCGCTCCGGGTACGCAATCTGGTTTCATGTTTAGGCTCCCGGAGTATAGGGATATTCCCATAAAGTAAAGGTTAGATTTATGGAACTATTGATTTTTCCAATAGTACCGACTCGTGGCATCCGCAAGCCTTCGGATTTGAGACAGCAATCCCATCCCGGACACGTATAACTTCGGAACAGACCTTCTGACGTCCCTGCCAGCTATTCAGTAAGAGCGATGCACCGAGTACTGGCTAGCGCCCTTGATCGTGGGGCCACTTCTTAACCATCTTCGGAACGATCGTTTTGGCGATTTCAGTAAATGCCGCCACCAGACTGTTACTGGAAGAATCTTTGAGACGTAATAATCCGATCTCTAGCCGGAGGTTCTTTCCCCGAAGCCGAATTGGCTTCAGGCCTCTAGCGCCTCGCAATGCAACTTTTGGCAACAGCGAAGCGGCGTTCAATGGAGCCAGCGAGCGGAGCAGCGCTTCAATTGCGCTAATTTCCGCCACGGTTCGCGGGCGAACGCGATGGTTTTGACAAATCTCATCGGCCATTCGTCGCACGGAAAAACTGCGTGGTAATTGGAGAAATCGTTGTTGGTGCAACTCCGAAAAAGGAACTATTCGCCGCTTCCACCACGGATGCCCTGTAGGGACAATCAAGGCAAACTCATCGCTGCAGAGAAGTTCATAAGACAAATTGGGCGAGTGATGCGTAAGAAATCCCAGTCCTACATCCAATCGACCCTCCTCTAAAGCTGTTTCAATGTCATCGGAGGAGATTTCCGCAACAGTAACATGGACACTTGGATATTTGGCAGCGAAAAGGCCCAACAGCGGCGGGACTAACGCCATGTCGAGGTACGGTACGGTTCCGATGTGCAGAGACCCACGCAATTGCGCCGAATCGCTGCTGACTTCCTCGAGAAAATTTTCGACCCGTTCTAGAATTGCACGCGCGTGTTCTTGGAAAATCAAACCGGCGGAAGTAAGCAGAATCCGTTTGCCTCGACGCTGAAACAGGGAAACACGCAGATTCGCTTCCAAATCACGCATCTGTTGGGAGACGCTTGGCTGAGATATTGCGAGGCGATCTGCTGCCCTGCTAAAACTGCCCGCCTCAGCAACAGCCAGGAAGTAGCGCAAGTGACGAATCTCAACCGGATCTTGAATCATGCCGTACTGCAAATACCACCCTCCATCTCTGCGATGGAAGCATGACGATGCCGATTTCAGTTGCGTTCATCCGACGTAAATCCCTATGGCATACAAGTTAAAGCATCATTCGGATCGCGCCAAACCGCGATCCGTGCAAATCGAATGCTTCTGACCCCACAGGATAGTCGGTATTGCATTGTCAGATTTGACCAAGCGCGTCGCCAAATCGCGTAATCGTGGAGCATTAGGAGCATTATCGCAGTGCTTGCTCGGAACGGCATGATCCGAGGTGGCTTGCCGTTGACGGATAGCTCACATCCTCCGCCGAATTCCCGATCATGATCTTCGCATGGCGGACGCCGGCATGTTCCAGAGGACGTTTCATTAGAAAGAAAAACGCGACTGTATCTTCCTCATTTTTTCTTGACATGGGTAAATAATATTCCTTAGTCAAAACCCTTTTACGAGTCATCTAAAATATTAGGGAGCATCCATTTTGAACCGCACTCGAATCTTTAATTTCCGGGCAAGCATATGCCTTGTGAGCACGTCGTTTATTTCCATCGTGCAGGCTACCGTTCCCCCGATTCCGAAGGGGATCTTTTCGATGCCTGCTGCGGAAGCCAATGGATTTCCGAGTCAAATCCTTAACGATCCACGAATCGTAGGGCTCGATCTGGTAGGGGGCTGGCCTGATATTGAAAGCAGACAAGGCGTCTATGACTGGTCATCCATCGACAGCGAGCTTGACAAAGCAGAGGCTCACGGGAAGAAGGTTCTGCTTCGGATCGTCTCAGGTGGGATCAACGTTCCTGACTGGCTGCTTGGCAATCCAAATGTGCAAACCTTCACATTTACCGACACCAATCCATATCATTCGACCTACGGAGAGCAACTGACGATGCCCGTATATTGGGATCCGATCTTCCTGGCTAAGAAAATCGCTTTGATTCAGGCTGCGGGTACCCATTTTTCTTCTCACTCCAGCGTCCAGGTTGTGGCTTGCTCATTTGCAAACTCGACCACGGGTGACTGGGACATACCCGACACGCGACAAGACATCGCGAATTGGAGGCAGGCGGGATATACCACAGAGCTAATGGTTGCCGCGGGCGAAATGATTATCGACGCGACAATGGCTGCTTTTCCAAACCAGAATGTCAGTTTATCCGTCGCGCGAGGGGCCGGCAATCTGGATCCAACCTCAGATTACCTGGCAGAAACAGTCGTTAATTATGCCGCAACAACTTACGGTCGATTCATTACTCAAAAGAACTCACTCGCTGCGACCACTCCTGACCCAGGGGTTGATATTTCTTTATTATTTAACTGGCAAGTTCTGTTTGATCAGTGTCCGAACGTGGCTGCGCAAATGCTCTGGTTCGTGAGCGGAGATGATACGTATCGAATGAACGGTGGAACTCCCGATGATGAGCAGATTATTCTGCTTAACGCCATCGCGATTGGCGCACATTTTGGAACCCAGTATCAGGAAATTTATGAAGCTGACCTCAAGGATCCCACCATGAGTCCGGTCATCGACATTGCCAATACTCTCCTTACAACAACTCCGAATCCTCCGAGGGCACCGAGTAACTTAAATGGAACATCGACCGATCCCTGGTCGGCAGATCTTACGTGGAATGACAATGGAAATGTTGAACTGGGCTACAGAATTGAGTCAAAGATTGGAGCAACTGGAACGTATGCATTAGTCACCACAGTCGGACCAAACACAACAGTCGCCAGCATTACCAGTCTGGTCGAGGGCACTCAGTACTATTACCGGGTCCAGGGAGTTAATGCAGGCGGCGTTTCAGCGTACTCCAATGAGGAATCTATCACGACGCTGCTGACTTCTCCCGGAAGTTTGAGCACCGATGCATTGTCATCGTCCCAAGCGACGTTGACTTGGATCGATAGATCTGCGACTGAAACCGGCTTCAAAATTGAGCGAAGCCCGGACACAAATACAAATTACACTGAGATTGCCACAGTCGGTCCCGATACAACGTCTTTTACTGATTCGGGTCTCAGCGAAGCCAGCAAGTATTGGTATCGAGTTCGAGCTTACAATTCGGATGCAACATCAGACTATTCGAACGAAAAACAGATTACCACCCTCTACGATATTCCAGATCCGCCGTCCGGGCTTACAATCACGTCGCTGTTGCCAGATCAAGTCAGTGTTTCCTGGAATGATAACTCTAACGATGAATCCGGCTTCAAAGTCCAGCGTAAACAAGGCGCCACAGGAAGCTATGTCGATATCAGAACAACAGCGCCTAACGTAACATCTTACACCGACCGCGATACCACGCTTATAGATGGTACTCTGTATTATTACCGGGTTTGTTCTACCAACTCGGCAGGAGACTCTACTTTTTCAAATCAAGCCAACTGTACTACTCCGTTGGCGAAACCAACATCTGCTGATGCGACGGCAGTGTCCTCAAGTCGCATCGATCTGATCTGGACTAATAATTCCACCTCCGCGACAGGGTATAAGATTGAACGAAAGACGACGGCGGATGGAACCTATGAGCAGATCGATCAGGTATGGGGAAATGTGCAAAGCTACAGAGACACCAATGATCTCGACCCTAATACAAGATATTACTACAGGATTCGAGCCACCAACGGGACGATTAATTCTGACTATTCGAATGAACCATCCGCTGTGACTTTCAGGTAACCCGTTTGCATTACAGGCCCGCAGCTTGAGACTTCGAATGATGTTAGCGCGCAAGTTTAGATGCGCGCTTAATCTTCTGGCGTTGTCACAATCATTGCCTTGAATTGTGAAATCCATCAGAGCTAATCCTACGGGGCATCCGGTGTCGATCGGGCACAGCATATTCGAATACACAGCGCATAGGCTCCGCTCATCTTCTACGATACCGATCGCTCCGAGTTGGGAGAGATTGAAGTGCGACCGTCTTCGCCTTATCACGCAAACTGAGCATCACAAGCTGCCCACGCCACGCGCAGCCGTGGGCCAAAAGATCAACCATTAACGAGGACACGGCGACTATCGGGTTTGTGCGCTGAACCGGTCTTTTCGGCGGTGGCTTCGCCGACGAAAAAGCGTGGCTGGGGGCGGAATCGAACCGCCGACACGTGGATTTTCAGTCCACTGCTCTGCCGACTGAGCTACCCAGCCGTGACTCGCGCGGATGTTGCGTCGCGTCGTGAGTGTTCACTATGCAGCAATGTAATTGCAGGGCAAGCGGGGGCTGTCATCAGGCGGCGACGCTCTATGCTTCACAGCATGCTCCCCACTACGCTGATTGTGCGTCTTAGAATTCCAGTTACAATCGGCCACATGAAGAAGATCATTTCCACCAACGAAGCGCCGGCCGCAATTGGTCCGTACTCGCAAGCGGTCCGCTGTGGCCGTTTGCTCTTTTGCAGCGGGCAAATTCCCCTTGATCCAAAATCTGGCCAAATCGTTGCCGGCGATATCGCTACCCAGACGCGGCGAGCGCTGGACAACATCGCTTCAATCCTAAGAACTGATGGAATGACCTTCGACAGCATTGTTAAAACCACGATCTTTCTCACCAATCTTAATGATTTTCAGACGGTAAACGAGATTTACGGCTCATATTTCAAACAAGATCCCCCTGCCCGTTCCACCGTCCAGGTTTCCGCGCTGCCCAAGGGAGCCAATGTGGAAGTTGAAGTGATTGCCGTCGCGGCGGAGAGCGGCCAAACTGCGTATGATACCTCGGGGTAGAATTGAGAGCGTTGAAGGACGCGCGAGCATTCGGCTCGTCTACGCCGGCATTTTGCCAGCGCGTGTTCGTGCCTCGCGCTCCAGGGTTTCAAAGCTCTCGCTGAGGTTCCGTTGTTGCCACCGGAATTGGCCGGCAACATACCGCACACAACGGGCAATATGCCCGCGCTCCCGATGAGCGAGGATTTGATCGGGCTTTTTCGCAAAACCGGCGCGTTGCTGGACGGCCACTTCGTGTTGCGCTCCGGGTTACACAGCCGCGAATATTTCCAATGCGCGCTTCTCCTTCAGCACACCGATATTGCCGCAAAGGTTTGTGGATGGCTCGCTGATAAGCTGCGCGATCTCAATTGCGACGGAGTTATCTCCCCTGCCCTTGGCGGAATCATTGTGGGCCAGGAAGTCGGCCGATCATTAGGCAAACGCCATATCTTTGCCGAGAAGGAAGAAGGCAGGCTCGTCCTGCGCCGCGGTTTCCAGATCTCGCCTGATGAAAGATTCATTGTTGTTGAAGATGTGGTCACGCGTGGTGGGCGCGTACAGGAAACAATCGACATCGTGCGCGCCAGACGCGGCATTGTTTCCGCCGTCGGCGTTATCGTCGATCGAAGCGGGTCAAACACGCCCAACTTCGCCTGCCCGTTTGTGAGTTTGATCCAAATGAATGTCGAGACATTTCCGGCGAACCAAGTCCCGCCCGATTTGGCCAAGATTCCCGTCATGAAGCCTGGCAGTGCGTAGACAGTAAGGATTGTCGCCAAGGATGCTGACGATAGAACGCGTAATCCTCAATGCGTTGACTATGGTTTGCCGCGTCAGCCGGCGGATATCTGTGCCTTCGGCGAAAACAACTGGCATGTCCTTGAGGACAAGCCGATCCACCTTGGCTCGGTGTCTTACAATGCGGGCACAATCCGTCCGGTCACTTCACCGAAACCAACGTGATAATCCTCACCCTCGCACCAGCCAGTGATCGACAGGCGATCGCCGTCTTCGAGCCATTTGCGCGTTTCGCCGTTCGGCAGCTTCAATGGATTAGCGCCCCGCCAGGTCAACTCCAGCATGCAGCCGCGCGATTCCTCACCTGCTCCGCTAATCGTGCCGCTTGCCAGCAAATCGCCGGCTTCCAAATTGCAGCCATTGACAGTGTGATGCGCAAGCTGCTGGGAAATGCTCCAATAAAGATTTTGAAAATTCGTACGCGTGATTACGTGCGGCGCGTCCGCTGATGATGTTTGGAGTTGCGCCTCAAGCTGAATATCGAATGTGAAATCGTTTTTTGCGCGCAAATACGGCAACGGCTCGGGATCTTGTGACGGAAGTGGCTTCCGGAATGGCTCCAGCGCTTCGAGCGTCACAACCCATGGCGAAATGCTCGTCGCGAAGTTCTTCGCCAGAAAGGGCCCAAGCGGCTGATATTCCCACGCCTGAATGTCGCGCGCACTCCAATCGTTCATCAAAACAAGGCCGAAGATATGATCGACGGCGCGATCAATCGGCACCGGTTCGCCTAACGAATTCCCTGGTCCGACGAGAAACGCCATTTCCAATTCGTAGTCGAGGCTCTTTGCCGGACCGAATGCCGGCGCGGCTGCATCGGCCGCCTTTGTCTGGCCGCTGGGCCGGCGCACGTCAGTCCCGCTAACGACTACCGAACTGGCGCGCCCGTGATATGCCACCGGCAGCCATTTCCAGTTCGGCATGAGTGCGTTTTCCGGACCGCGCAGCATTGTGCCGACGTTGTGTGCGTGATGATAGGACGAGTAGAAATCGGTGTAATTGCCGATGTGAACCGGCAATTTCATGGCAACATCCTTTTGCGCGTAAAAAACCTTTTCGCGCAGCCGCGCGTCATTGCGCAGTGTCGGCGTGTCTGCCGAGAGAAGATGTTGAAGAATGCCGCGCACCTTTCGCCAAGCTGGTCGCCCAAGCGCGAGAAACGAGTTTAGTGAATCCGCCGAGAACACTTTTTGATTCTGAAATTCTGCTGAGCGAAAATGACCCAGCTCCTCCAAGGCTGAAAGATCAAGAATCAGATTGCCGACCGCCGTGCCTACGCGCGGTGTGCCTTGCTTTGGACGAAAAACGCCGAAGGGAAGGTTCTCCAACGGGAAATGGGAATCTGGTGCGACCTCAACAAATGTTCTGAGCGGCATAATTAATAGCGGCGATCAACCTCAATCGCCAGAAGCGTGTTCTGTTTACACCGAGCGGGCTATTTAGGTGACGCCCCTACCTTACAGGAAACCGAGCGCGCGCAAGTCCTCGCGTGGCTCATCGAAACTGCAACTGCCAAATGAACTGACGAATTTGCGCCGGTATTGCAGCCGTTCCACATCAATTTTCCAATCGCGCCACGCGAAGAAGTCCTGAGTAAACAAAAATGATCCAGTGTCTTCGTCCTCGAGCATTGCTGCGGCCTGGTCTGCATCCCATTGGTGCTCCGCCGAGAGCACTGCGGCTCCAAGCACATTCAGGAATCCATGCATCTTCGTTTTCACTTCGTTGCGAAATTGCCGGATTGGATGATGCAACCCGGCTGTAAACTTGATCGGAAGCTGATGCGTCGCCGGTTTTACAAGCGCCCGCGCGATCTCAGCCGAGCTTGGAAATGCATCCGCCGTAACTCCGCCGGTGCGTAATTTGTAACCAAACGTCGCCACGTCCTCATCGGAATTGTGCTCTGCCAGCAAGGCAATCGTTTTCTCGGCTCTCTGGGGCGGCGCTTCCCAGAAGACCGGCAGATCCCGAACAATCGCTCTGGCTTCGTTCAACGATGCGAGGTCCGTATCCTCGGGCAAAAACATCTCCAGATGACTGATCGAAATGAGATCAACATCGTATTTTGAGAAGGAACGAATCGCCGCGTCCGCTTCGTAGACCGCATCGAGAAACGCATCCGCGGTTGCGGTCTTCGGTCCGAGTGCTGCAACGCGCAGCGTATGCGAGGGATCGAATTGTAAGAGAAACTGCCTTGTGGCGTGGAATTGTTCGATCGGTAGAACAAATCCATTCAGCATCCACGCTTCGGGCGAACGCACGTAACTCGCCTGGTTCCGCAACGCTGGTTCAAGCGCCAGAGTGCACGGCGGGAACATACCGGCGTAGTCAATTGAACGGTTGAGAAGAGCTCGGAGCGAAGTGGGCGCGGCCATGGCGGGGAGGAACTAACCACGAATGAACACAATGGACACGAAGATTTTCCGGAGGCACGACAAATGGAGCACCGCGTGTCTGGCCGCAGCGGATGTATCGAATCGCTCCTCCCTGTTGCTAATCGCACGAAGCAAGCTGCGGAGTCATGCTGAAGGAACCACACAATTTCCCGCCGGGCAGAATGGTTTGAATTCCTTCCTTATGCTCGAATGCACGTTGGTCATGATGGTCGGGCAAACCCCAGCACGGCTCAACGCACAGGAACGGACCGCCATCGGACCATAACGTCATGTTCGGAACACCGGCCAGATCCAGCACTACCCAGCGGCCGCTAGGCGGATCAACATACGAGAATTGTGGTCGCTGAACATCTACTAACTCGAGAAGGACGGCACCGGGCAGTTCGTCTTTTGAGAATGGCATTTCGCCACCGGCAAACTCGAAGTCACGCGTTTGTCCAGAGAGAAAATTGCCTGGCGCAAGGTACCGCCGATAACACCCTCGCGGCATCTGCAAATGAAAACTTTCGGATGAAGTCGCGCCGAATCCCGGGTGCAACCCGAACGACACATGCGCGGTCAGTTCCGGCTCGTAATTTCGAAAATCAAAAAGGACCGACAGTTTGCCGTCGTCCATCTCGTAAGTTAATTGCACACCTACTTTCAGCGGATATTCGTCTGAGGAAAAATCCTCCGGCGTGACCTGATACCTCAATGACGCGCCGTTTGCTTTAGTCGACCCGGCGAAACGCCATGTTTTCCGCCGAAGAAAACCGTGGGTGCCGCCTTTGATTTCGTGACCGCGATACAGGCTGCGACCGTTTTTCAAGCGATGGATGTAATAGCCCATTACAGTGGCGTGATTTGCCCAACCTTCGGAAGGCGCCGATACATCGTTGTCGCGATAAAGGAAGCCGATCCAACGGCCGGCTTGATCCATTCGCGCCAAACTGATTAATTCCGCACCGAAACGCGACACAACGATCCGAAGCCCGTTCTCGTCATCGGTTAAAACGTCGAGATGGTAGTTGTCTCGTTTTTCTTCAGAGTGCGAAAAGCTCATGGTTGTAGCGGCGGTTCACCGGAATCGCCTTCCTCTGCGTAGTTCTATCGGGTGACAACAGGCGATTGCGGTCAATCGCCCCTGCTTGGAAATGTCGCGCTGCTCACGGGAATAAGCCGCGCACTTGTTTGGCCTTGATGACGCGCTCAACACCGGTGGCCATGGCGGCGGTTCGGTGCGACACCTTGTGGTCTTTTGCGCGCCTGATCACCTGTGCAAACGAATGCTCCAGAATCCGGAAGAGTTTGTCGGTCACTTCCGTCTCCGACCACAAAAACGCCTGCAAACCCTGTACCCATTCGAAGTATGAGACGATGACGCCGCCTGCATTGCACAAAATATCGGGTATGACGAAAACTTCGTCCCAGCGCTGGTCGAGAATCAAATCTGCATCGGGTGTCGTAGGGCCGTTTGCGCCCTCGGCAAGGATGCGACACTTGAGTTGGCCGGCATTTTTCCCGGTAATTACGCGATCGACGGCGGCTGGAACAAGAATGTCGCCCGGCAGCGTAAGAAACTCGTTTGGATTTACGTGATCATCCTGAGCGAACGCCCGAAGGTTTCCTTTCTTGGCCATGTGCTGTTCTGCAGCTTTTACATCGATGCCTTTCGGATTGTAAATCGCAGCGGTATGATCGCTGATCCCGATGACTTTAACGCCGCTTTTGTACGCGAGTTCCAAAGCTGCCACTGAACCGACATTGCCAAATCCCTGGACAATGGCGGTGCATTTGGCTGGATCCATCTTCAGCATGTTCATGGCACGCTCGACAAGATAAACCACGCCGCGCCCGGTAGCTTCGCGCCGGCCTTCGGTCCCGCCAATCGCGACTGGTTTGCCGGTGACGATTTCATTGACCGCGTAGCCCATGTAAACGGAATAAGTATCCATGAACCAGGCCATGATCTGTTCGTTGGTCCCCATATCCGGCCCCATGATGTCAGTATGCGGCCCGACGAACGGAATCATTTCTTGCATGTAACGGCGCGAGACTGCCTCCAATTCCGTGCGTGACAACTTGGTGGGATCAACTGCAACGCCGCCTTTGGCACCCCCATATGGCAACTGTGCCAGCGCGCATTTCCAACTCATCCACATCGCCAGCGCAGCCGTTTCGCCCATTGAAAGCGAAGGGGCAAACCGAGTGCCGCCCTTGGTGGGTCCGAGTGCAATATGATGCTGCACGCGGTACCCCTGGAAAGCTCTCGTGGTGCCGTCATCCATGTGCACTGGTAGCGTCACCGCGATGGCACGTTTCGGGTACGTTGCCCATTCGCGGTCGTTTTTATCGATGTTCAGGTAGTCGGCGATGACGCGAAACTGCTCGCAAGCCATCTGGAAAACTGCATCGTCGTAAATCGTCTGCATCGCTGCCTCAGCACAACTCTTATCGTCCATGGGAAAGTTGCTATTTGCGCCGGTCAAGTGAAGTCGTCAACTCCGAAACTTTGAGTCCGTTGACATGTCGCTGCTTTCGAAAACATCGGGCACATGCGCAAAATCCAATGGGCGACATCGACAAGCGCGCGCGGAATAGAGTAAGCTGGCATCGACAAGTGAAGATTGAAACCATAGCCGTTCATGCGGGGCACGCCGTGGATCCCGCGACCGGGGCCGTCGCAACGCCCATCTATCTTTCCACAACATTCGAACGTGACGTCCAAGGGACCTACTCGCGCGGTTTCATGTACACCCGTAACAATAATCCGAATCGTGAGGCATTAGAACGCGGCGTGAGCATGCTCGAAGGTGGCGAATCAGCGGCCGCGTTCGCATCCGGCACCGGCGCAGCCATGTCTATTTTGCAGGCGCTGTCGCCGGGCGATCACATCGTTGCGCATGTTGACGCATATTACGGCACGTCCCGATTGATCCGCGAAATCTTCGTCCGTTGGAAACTCGAAGCCGATTTCGTAGATATGAGCGATCTCGCCGCGGTGAAAAAAGCGCTGCGGCCGTACACAAAACTTGCCTGGGCTGAGACACCATCTAATCCGTTGCTTAAGATTGTCGATGTTGCGGCCGTGGCTCAAATCGTTGCCGGGACAGGGGCGCTTCTCGTTTGCGACAACACCTGGGCCCCCGTGTTGCAGCGGCCATTCGATCTCGGCGCCGATTTAATTCTGCATTCAACGACGAAATATTTTGGCGGGCATTGCGATGTTCTCGGAGGAATCGTTGTCGCCAAAAAAGACAACGAATTCTTCAAGCGCATCCGCAGCATTCAGTTCGAAGGCGGCGCGGTTCCCTCGCCTTTCGATTGCTGGTTGATCCTGCGCGGTATGCGCACGTTACCATGGCGAATGCGTGCGCACTCGGGAAATGCGATGAGAATCGCGGAGTTCCTCGCGCGACATCCGAAAGTGAAGCGCGTACACTATCCCGGATTACAATCGCATCCAGGACACAAGATCGCAGCAGCGGAGATGTCGATGTTCGGAGGGATGCTTTCGTTTGAAGTAAGAGACGGTTGTGACGCCGCCAAGGGCGTCGCAGCCAAAACGAAGATTTTCGTCCGCGCGACGAGCTTGGGCGGCGTAGAAAGCTTAATCGAACATCGCGCGTCGATTGAAGGTCCGGGCACAACATCGCCTGAAGGCTTGTTGCGCCTGTCGATCGGGCTGGAAAACGCCGAGGACTTGATTGCGGATCTCGATCAGGCCTTGGGCCAATAAAGGAGAGGCATCCTTCAAACGGCTCCTGGTGTTCGTAAGCAGGTGAAACCAGATTAATGAAAACGCCGGCGAAAGACATCCATGATGTCCTGCACCTCGCCCACGCGCAGAACGAACGCCGCACCAAAGAATGCCGCGGCGCCGAATGTAATCACTGCCAGCAATATGCCTAATTTTTCGAAGAACCGCATATTCGACCATGTGTCCAGCCACCAGTGATTAGCAGCCCAGCAGATCAACGCCAGTAGCGCGCCTGCAATGCAAATTTTTCCGAGCCCGATCAACATCTGGCGCGTTTCAAGCCGACGCGTGTACCGACGCATGAGGAGGTAAAGCAGAAGGAAATTGATCGTTGCAACCAGGCTGGTCGAAAACGCAAGGCCGCGGTGGCCCCAACCGAGGCGGAACGTGAATAGCCAATTGAGAAATAGATTAGCGCCGATCGCGAGAAAACTCACCACCATCGGTGTGTTGCGTTTGCCCACCGCGTAAAATGCCGGGGTTAACACTTTCAATGCCGCGTATGCGACCAGACCAATCGCGTAAAATTGCAAAGCACCGGCAGTCTGGCGCGTCATTTCCGCAGTAAACCGCCCGTGCTGATAAATCACGCTGATGATCGGGGACGCAAGCATCGCCAGTCCAATTGCTGAGGGAATGGTGAGCAAGAATGCCAGGCGCATCCCGCGTGCGAGGATCGCGCGTAACTCAGCCGTGTTTCCCAGCGCAGCGTGCTTTGATACCAATGGCAATGTGACAGTGCCGATTGCGACGCCAAAAATTCCCAGCGGTAACTGCATCAGCCGAAACGCGATGTTCAGCCAGCTAACGGGACCGTTCCCAAGGCTTGCGGCGAATCCGCTGTTGATTAAAACGTTCACCTGCACCGCGCTCGCCGCCACGACCGCTGGTCCCATCAAACTCAGCACTGTCCGTACACCTTCATCGCGCCAGTGAAGATCAGGGTGGAATCTGTAGCCCACCTTCCACAGCGATGGAAATTGTCCTATCAGTTGCCAGGCGCCACCGATCAGCGTACCGATCGCCAGACCGACGAGCGATCGCGCACCGAAGTGGGGGTCGAGCCAATAACCGACCGCAACCCCGGCTACGATTGAGCCGATATTGAAATAACTCGATGCCATGGCCGGCGGACCGAATACATGCTTCGCGTTGAGCATGCCCATGACCAGCGCGGCTAGCGACACAAGCAGCATAAACGGCCACATGATCCGGGTGAGCAAAATGGTGAGTTCTGTTTTGTCGGCAGACCAACTCCCCCACGTCAAAAGTTCCACGAGTTGCGGAGCGAAAACGATGCCGAGCAATGTCACCGCGCTCATGAAAACAGCTGTGAGCGTGGCGACTTTGTTCGCCAGACGCCACGCCGATTCGTCGCCTTCAACCGCGATCTTTTTCGCGAATGTCGTGATGAATGCCGTTGAAAGCGCGCCTTCGGCAAAAAGATCACGCAGCAGATTCGGCAATCGAAAAGCCATAAGAAAAGCGTCGAGATTTCTGCCGGCGCCGAACAGGCCGGCAAACACCGTCTCGCGAACGAGACCGAGCACGCGACTCGACAGAATGGCAACGCCGACAACGCCCGTTGCTCGGGTGCTCATTCGTCGATCAGCTGTGTCAGCCATTGCCGCACATTTTGGAGGCCGTTTCTATGAAACGCCAATTCTAAACTCCGCAACGAATCTCACCAGGACCAGACACAATTAATACGACTCGAATTGCAGGTGAATACGGTGCGTGCTCTGTCCTGAGCACCTTCCGTGAGCGGGCATACAGTTTCGTATCAATCCAGACTGGGCGTTGGTACGCTCCCAAGTGTCTGACGGCCGAGTGACCCGCGGTTCAAATTATCGCCAGCTTTCAAGCAAAAGCCCGGGAACGCGGCTAAACCTTCGGCGTTACTACGATTACCGTGTCAGGATCTCACGGCGGCTATGCGGATTTTTCAGTCGATTCCGAGACCGGTTGCGCGGATTGGGCTACTGGTTCCGCCGCAACGCTCTTCTTTTGGTTTTTAATCAAACTACGCACGGTGTCGGATGGTTGGGCGCCTTTGCTGATCCAATACTCCGCACGCTCCACATCCAACGAAGTGTTCTGACCGGTTTGCTTCGGATCGTACGTGCCGATGATTTCGATAAATTTCCCGTCGCGTGGACTGCGGCTATCAGTCACCACCACTCTGTAGTAGGGCCGATTCTTCGCGCCTTCTCTGCGTAATCTGATTGAGACTGCCATGATTTTAAAAGGTGAAAAGTTAGATAGTTACAAAGTTAAGAAAGAGGAACAAACCAACAGCCCACACAATTCTCAACGATGTAACTGTTGCAATCCTTTTAACATTTTTTTCATTTTGCCCGCGCTCTTCATCATCTTCCGCATTTGATCGAAGCGCCGCAGCAAATCATTTACCTCCGTGACTGTGGAACCGCTGCCGCGCGCGATGCGTTGACGCCGCCGTGCATTCAAGATGTCGGGACGCGTGCGCTCTTCGTTTGTCATCGAAAGTACGATCGCTTCCGTGCGCTTTAGCTGCTTCTCGTCAATCGAGAGGCCTTGGATATTACTCATACCAGGCAGCATGCCAAGTATATTCTCCAAAGGACCCATGCGACGCATCATCTTAAACTGCGCTAGGAAGTCATTGAAATCGAGCGAAGCGGTGCGCAATTTACGCTCCAGGCTGGCAGCGTCTTCAAGTTCCACCGCTTCGGCAGCTTTTTCGACGAGACCAACCACATCACCCATCCCGAGAATTCGTCCCGCAAGACGCTCCGGAATGAAGAATTCAAATTGATCGAGCTTTTCCCCCGTGCCTGCAAATTTGATTGGGCGATGGGTAACTTCACGCATCGACAAGGCTGCGCCGCCGCGGGCATCGCCATCGAGCTTCGTGAGAATAATTCCTGTGATCGAGAGCGCCGCATTAAAACTGCTCGCGACGCTAACCGCCTGCTGTCCGGTGGCTGCATCCACCGCCAGTAAAATCTCGTGTGGCTGCAGAAATTCCTTTAGCGCCTTGAGCTCTTCCATGAGTGCCTCGTCGACTTCCTGTCGCCCGGCCGTATCGAAAATTTGCACCCTCGCGTCCTCGCCGCTTTGTGTACCATCGAGAGCCGCTGCAGCGACGCGTCGAACATTTCTCTCGCCTGGTTCGGGAACATGAATAGAGACGTCGATCTGTGCTGCGAGAGTTGCGAGCTGTTCGATAGCCGCGGGTCTTTGCAAATCGCACGCGACGAGCATCGGCCGTCGATCTTGTTTCCTTAACAACAGGGCCAGCTTCGCCGCTGACGTTGTTTTGCCGGAGCCGTTGAGCCCGACAATCAATATCCGCGTGTTGTGTTCGAGGCGAAGCGGTTCTGCATTGCCGCCTAGTAACGCTGTCAGTTCGTCGTGAAAGATCTTTACGATTTGCTGACCTGGCGTAATGCTGCGAAGCACAGCCTCGCCGACCGCTTTCTCTTTTACCCGGGCAACGAATTTCCTGGCGACCTGAAAATCAACATCGGCTTCGAGAAGCGCCATGCGAACGTGGCGCAATGCAGAGTCGATATTGGATTCGCTGATAACGCCGTGGCCACGGAGTTCTTTGAAGACTTCCTGAAGTTTGTCGCTAAGTTGTGAAAACATGTGGCGCTAACAAAGTCCGCGCGTACGCGCATCGCCGGGAAGCGGGATGGCGTGCGCCAGGTTACTATCACTTCTTCAGCGCCGCCGGCGATGCTGCACCTACAGCCGCCGCCTCTTCAATTCCGAACGTCCAATGCGTTTCCACCTTCTTACCCGCGGATTTTGCACTCACAATAACCGTGCACGATTTATCGCGCAGTTTTTGAGGGACTTGATAGGATACTGTGCCGGTTTTGGCGTCGTAATTAGCCGGAACAAGTCCAAGACCGCTCACCCGCATTTGTACAGTACCGGGCTCGATTTGGCCTACGCTGCTAAGGTTCACTTTAATAAGCGGCAACGGCGTGCGCACTGTCTCGCCGTCTGCAGGCTGTGTCGTCAGATCTTTTGGTCCGACTTCAGCAACTGCTGTCCCGCCTCCGGCAGAGGTGCCGATCATGTTCAATGCGTCTGCAAAAACTTTGGGCTTGTTCGCTTCAATAGCGTAGCGGCCGAGTGCATCCATGGGAGAAGTGAAAGTAATCGGCTGGCCGTACACCGTAAACATCGCTTCGTAACCGGCATTTCGCGCAAGTTCCTTGACATGCTCGTTGTAATTTCCGAACGGTACCGCGAAACAATTTACCTTGATCCCCAGGCGTTGTTCCAACAGTTCCTTGCAACCCACGACCTCGTTACGGACCCATTTTTCATAGTCGGCACCGGTCAATTTCTTTCTGCTCCGTTTGCCGCCGGGCTCAATGACGGTAATGTTATGCCCTTCGCGCAAATCCTGATGTGTCGCGGAGTGCGCTTCAATATCGACGCCGTTGTCGCGCATATCAGCGAGCTGTTCCCAGGTGATAGCCTCTCCTCCGCCCAAAACACCGCCACGCACACCCTCGGTGTAAATGAACAGCGTGACTGGATACCCGAATTTTTTCAAAATTGGCCACGCCACTTCATATTGCGATTTCCAGCCGTCATCGAACGTGATGACCGCGCAACGCGGCGGTATGTTTTTTTCTCCGCGCTTCCAGGCGAGTAAGTCCTGCATCGGAATTACCGTAATACCCTTGTCTTTTAGCTCCTTCATCTGGGCCTCAAACGCGGCAGGCGTAATCTCGGTACCTGGATAGCGAACTTTGTCCACGAGCCGGTGATAACAGAAAATGAGAACCTGCGCAGTCTGATCGATCACGGGCTTGCTGACCTTCGGAGATTCCGCTGCAACGGGAGCGGCGGCTTCCGTGGTCGCTGCTAGCGATGCCGTGCCGGAAGGTTTGGCCTTTTCAGCAGCGGTTTCCTGCTTTTTGCACATCGAAAGGTTAAATGCCAGCAGTAATGGAAGTATTACGAATCGGATCATCATAGGCGTGCTAAGGGATTAAGCGCGGCCGCGCAAAATACAAGGGCATTCTATACGCGATATCAGAACATGCGAATCGTTGACACAGTTGGTTTCGCTTTCGGGTTTGAGGGAAAAATTTTGATAGAGCACCTGTTTCTTGCTATTACGTAGAATGCATCGTCTGCTCAATAACACCGTTACACTGGCATTTATTGGGTCCCTCGCTGGGTGCAGCACGGTTCGAATTCCCACCGTCAAGAACACGAGCAAAAGCTTTAATACTGTAGTCGTCGACGCAGGACATGGGGGAAAAGACAGCGGTGCGTACCGCCGCTACGGTCCACCGGAAAAAGTGGTCGCACTTGACGTAGCGCAGCGTCTTCAACGCAAGCTCCATGAGTCACAATTAAAAACCGTTATGACTCGGGATACGGATGTGTTCATCCCTCTGAACGACCGCGTCGCTATGGAGAACGCGCAGAGGAATGCAGTCTTTGTCAGCATTCATTTCAACGACTCGCGCCGAAGGAAGACCCGAGGCTTCGAGACCTATTATCATTCCGGCGCATCCGTGGAACTGGCGAATCGAATCCAGCAAAAACTCATGACGATCCCGAATTCCGCAAACGGCGGAATTCACACAGCAAATTTTCGTGTCCTCAGGCTCGCGGACTGTCCTGCTGTGCTGGTAGAATGCGGGTATCTGAGCAATCGCGCCGAAGGCAACCAGGTGCGTGACTCCGAATATCGCGAATTACTCGCCGATAGAATCGCTGAGGCGATCGTTGAAGCGCGTTACGGGCCTGGCATTTACCGATCAGTTCCGCAACTTGCTGCCCAATCGCAAAGAGAGAGCGCACCTCCTACTGGAGGCACCGGCCTCTTGCCAGCCGGCTCCCGATAGATCACGAATCTAAAATTCCTTCCCGCGTTTTTCCGGACCAAATCCGGCGAGCAGAATCAGCGCTAAAAAAATGAGCAGCGCGAAAAGCGCCAGCGCTTTGGCGTAATCCGGCTGCCCTGCTGGATCGCGAAAGTGATTAGCTAACTGGGCCTCTACGACAGCTGTATTTGCCGCGAACAAATTCCCCAATTGATACGCAAAACCGGGAAAGGTCCCACGCACGGCGTCCGGCGACAATTCATTAAGATGCACGGGCACGATTCCCCACGCGCCTTGCACCATGAATTGCATGGCGAATCCGCCGATTACGAGCAGCGCGTATCCTGGCGAAAACACCCACGCCGGAATCAGCACAATCCCGAGCGCCGCGCATAGAATAATGGAACGACGGCGGCCATACTTCTGCGAAAGATGGCCGACCAACGTTCCGCCACAGATGGCGCCGAAGGCGTAAATGATTCCCGTCGCGGCCTTTTGTGTTATGCCATAATGCCGCTGTTCCCCCAGGAATGTTTGATACATGTCCTGGGTTCCATGTGACATGGCGTTGAACGCCGTCATCAGCAACATCACATACAAAAAGAGTGCCCAGTGACGTTTGATTACTATGACCAGCTGTTTCCAAAAATCAGTCATCGCGTGCTGTTGGCGTAACCACACCCCGGATTCCGGCACGCGCGCTCGAATGTAAAGAACCAGAACAGCCGGTACGGCGCCAGCGACGAAAAGCCCGCGCCATCCGAAGAACGGAAACACAATCCAATACACAATAGCCGCCAGCAAATAACCGAAGGCATAACCCTGCTGCAAAATGCCGGAGAACAATCCACGCGCCTCGATCGGCAGCGTTTCCATTGCAAGCGAGGCACCGAGGCCCCATTCACCGCCCATGCCAACCCCGTACAGTGCCCGGAAAATTAGCAAGACAGTGTAATTCGGAGAAAACGCAGTTAACAACTCCATTACCGAATAAAAAATGATGTCGATCATCAGCGGAATACGCCGCCCAAAGCGGTCGCCTAGCAACCCGAAGATAAACGCGCCCACGGGGCGCATTGCCAGCGTGATGGTAATGGCGTACGTGAGATCGGCGACGCTCATGCTGAAATCGCGCGCCATCGGCACGATCACAAACGTCAGCAGAAAAAAATCGAACGCATCGAGCGCCCAGCCGAGAAAACATGCAACAAACGTAGCACGTTGATCACGGTCAAGGAGTTTAAGGAGCCGGATCGCTTCCACAATGTGGTTCAACTATTCGTCTGCCTGGTGTGTCGCAAGCTTGAATCGCAGGAGAGGGGCGTTACCGGCAAGATTACCGCAGCCTTGCGCTTCACAGTGAAGTAGGCCTAACGAAGCGTTGGCGGCAATAAGCAGCCTCTACAGGCTCACTTCATCGTCGGCGTCAGGCTTATTGGATTGCAGTAAGTCTTCGAAAGGCCGATAAAAATTGGCGTAGAACGGATAGAGGCGGTCGGGATGTGCCGGACGATAGCGCCAGTGCTTGTACATCCACAGCCAGGGCGCCGGGTTCTTGCGCAGGTATGGCTCAAATGAATTCCAACATGCCTGTGCGATCTCTTGATGAGTCATCGTAGTCGTCGTTGCGATCTTTGGATGAAAGATAAGGCGGTATCGTCCGTCTGGCTGTGGTTCGCAATGCGCGGGAATAATCGGAACACCGGTTCGCTCGTGCAGCCATGCATGCGCGGAGGTGACGCTCGTCTTTAATCCAAAACAATCGATTACGACCGCACCATGGGTTGGCGGTATTGTCAGATCGACCAGCAAAGCTGTACGCCCTTTTCGACGAAGAACCTTATAAAGCCGCATGATCCCGCGCTCGCGTGGAACCAACTGGTGCCCGGATTGCTCGCGCAATGTTTTGAAAATTGGATCGAGCAAGGAATTCTTAAATTCCTGCGAGATGATTGTGCCTTTCAATCCGAGGAAACCGCAGGCGAGACTGAGCCATTCAAAGTTGCTGTAGTGATAACAGGCGATCATGACGTTCCGGTCCGGTCCCGTCTCACGCGCCGTCTCTTCGAGATTTTCCAACTCAACGTATTGAGAAAAGTTTTCCTTTGTCATTCGTGGGCTCCAGAACAGGTCGACCATCGTCCGCGCGAAATGCTGGAATGAATCCCGCGCAATTCTTTTGCGCTCCTCGAGTGAGAACCGATCGCCAAATGCCACCTCTAAATTGCTCATCGCTACTTCATACCGACGTCGATCAATAAGACTAAGCAGCGCTCCGGCTGACTGAGCGATGCGGTAACAGGCTGTACGAGAGCAGGCTGGTATTACTTTTGTGGCAAGAAGAAGCCCCATCCATTCCAGCCGGTATCGGATTTGTTTCCAGCGCAGCCGCATGCGGACTTTAAGCATGCCTCAAGCCTCAACGCTAGTTGGACAGATCAATACCGGTGATAGTGCTAGCGCTCGAGACTGGATCAGCAAATCAGCTCGATAGAAACAGGTAGCCTTCCATGTGATCCGAAGGGACCGTCTTACCAACCCTGACCAGGGTTACTCACGGGGGGCAAGTTCTTGCGGAAGTCCGCCTGCTGGCGCTCAGATTCCCTCTGTTGATCCGCATCGCGCGCTTGCTGTTCAGGGCTCGGGCCTGGAGAGGCACAGCCCAGCAATGTAAGGAGCGTCGAAACCAACAGCGCCACGGCTAATACCTTCTTCATGTGAACTGAGAACGAACAGAATAATCGACACTTAAAATGCAGCAAGCTCTTCATCAGAACTGCATCCGACTATTGCATTTTTCTGACATCGTATTGGTCTGATTCTGGCTCGTGGTAATTGCGCTCAAGTGTTTTCAAACGTTTAAGAATCTCATTCAATGCGAGCTCATTCTTCAAGTTGACTTGATAATCAATTTCCGCGCGAAGCCGGTCCTTGTGCGATTGCCGATTCTGCGACATCAGAATGATCGGCGCCTGGAGTACGGCCAGCATGTTGACGACGGTGCTTAATAACAGAAAAGGGAAAGCATCAAACCGGCTAATCTGAAAAGAATTGATCAACACCCACACATTAAAGAAGAGAACTGCGGCGATGATAAATTTCCAACTACCACCAAATTCAGCAATGAGATCCGCTGCGCGATCGGAAAGGGTAAGCTGCGCTGCCTCCTCTGCATTTAGGTTGCGCGTGGCAGTGTAACGCAACAGTTCATCCGTGTGCCGCAAGCGGTTTGCCAGCGCCGTGAGCATCTCTAGCGCAACATTTGGATTGCTCCGCATAAAAGAAAGAAAATGGTCGCGCGAAAGCACGGCCAGTCGTGCATGCTCGGCGACCCGCGCATCCGCCGAGCGCGGCTTACCGTCAATTAAAGCCATTTCGCCAAAGAAATCGCCGCGGCCTAATTCAGTAAGCGTCACGTCGGTGCCGTCCTTCGTTTGCATGCAGATGCGCACCTTCCCATCTTCGATCAAATACATCGCGTCGCCTTCGTCACCCGTCCGGAACAAAACGGCGCCGGCTTTGCAATCCAAGCTCTCCAGCAAGTCGCATAGCTCGTGCGCCGCATCGTTGTCGAGCGACTCAAATAATGGCACATGGCGTAGACTTTCTACGTTCATTTGCAGCAGACAGATCGGACGCCGATCACATTAACTGCAATGCGGGGTGCGGAGAAGCGCCAATTATTCGCGCTGATTGTGTCGTGTTGGCTGGCTAAACAGCGCAGTGCAGCTGGAAATTTCGTCCGCTGAAATCATCAAACGTCGATGCTTTTTAAGCACTGAAATTGACTTGGTAAGGTTCGCTTCTAGGTTGGGAAACGCGTTCGCTGCGCGGCTCGAACCGTGAAAAACGTCCTTTTCGTCTGCACAGGAAATATTTGTCGCAGCCCAATTGCAGAAGGGTTATTTCGTCAACTGATTGGGAACCGCAAAGACATCGAAGTTGCTTCCGCAGGAGTGCATGCTGTCCGTGGCCAGCCGCCAAGCCTCTACGCAGTCGAGGTATGCGCAGATGCAAACATCGACATCAGTAGTCTCCGTAGCGAGCCCTTAACTGCGGCGTTGGTTGATCAGGCCTCGCATATTTTTGCCATGACCGGCGCACACCTCGAAATCATCCAGACCTTGTTCCCCCAAACTGCGGAAAAAACGTTTTTACTCCGCGAATTTGAAGAGCCCGGCACAACTGTGTGGCGCGATGTGCCCGATCCGATCGGTCTTGGCCGCGAGATTTACGAGAATTGCGCGCGCATCATTAAGAATGCTCTGCCCAGTGTACTGGCGTTTGTGGAACAGGGCGAACTGGTACGCCCTGGTGCGACCCGCTCCGCCGAGTTATCATTGTATTCCATGGACAACGTTTCTCGCCACTTTGAACCTGGATCGGTCGCCTCGAAGCCGCCGCCGTGCCGCGGCGATGCATTGCGCAAAACAGATGCGGAGATTTTCGAAGCCATCGCGGCAGAAGAGAGACGGCAGCAGGAAAACATCGAGTTGATTGCCTCTGAAAATTTCACCAGCCGAGCAGTGATGGAAGCTCAGGGAAGCGTGATGACCAATAAGTACGCGGAAGGTTATCCGGGAAAACGGTGGTATGGCGGGTGCGAGAACGTCGATACGGCTGAGCAGTTGGCAATCGATCGCGCAAAG
>DASTMV010000169.1:0-14666 GCA_035713885.1 Candidatus Udaeobacter sp.
ACCCGGTCGACGTTGGAATTGGTCGCGCAAACTGTTTATCCGGGCATTCGACGCAGCACAGGAGGCGCACTTTCGTTCTTCAAACTTTTTTCCGGTGTCCTTGGCTTTTTCGAAATCGAACAAGTGGGCCCGCGCATTTACGATAATATCGCGGAGGCCAGCAATTTTTATCCACTCTGGCCCGCAGCCTTGTTGATCACTGCTCTAAGCGCATGGCGAGGTCGGACGAAGCCGAAACCGCTCTTCCTTAGCATCGGATTTTTTCTCATCGGCCTCAGTCTTTATTGCGTAACGCCACTGCCAAGATGGGTTGCACAAGCTACACTCCTCACTTTTTCAACGGAACGCCGTACTCTGCTCGCGCTAGGAATAGCCAATATCCTCTTTTGCTGCCTTTTTCTGGACCGTTATCGCGAAGCTGTAGTGAGCCAGAAGAAGAATATCGCAGCTGGCCTTGTTTGCTGGATTGGCCTTCTCGGTTTGCTGTTGTCGCTCGATGGACAAGATCCAACTTTCTTCAGCGACAAACTCAAGTTCATGCTGCCACTCACGCTTAGCAGTGCGCTTTTAACACTGTTTTTCTGGGAACGTGCGCGACCGTTATTCCCTGCGGTCATGGCGACCCTGTTGATCTGGAGCAATGGCGGAATCAATCCGATAATGAGAGGTCTATCCCCTCTGATTGATTCTGCCGCGTTCAAATCGATCGATCGACTGCGAAAGAATAATCCTAAAGGGAAGTGGATTGTATTTCATACGCGTTACTTCGCCCAGCTTGCCAAGGCGACCGGGGTTTCGATCTTCAACGGAACCAAGATCATTCCTGACCTTGATTTCTTCCGGCAGTTGGATCCGGACGGAATCAACAAGTTCACTTACAACCGTTATGCCAATATTGCTTGCGAACTCCCGAGGCATGAAAACAGGGTCGAAGGAGGATTGGTCTATCCCGATTTTTACATTCTTTTCCTACCACCGGACCTTCCGCTCTTGCAGCAAGCTGGCTACAATTATGTCGTCTTCCCGGCCGAATGGAAAGGCGCAAACTCCTACGGCTTTTCGATGATCGAAAGGGTTACAGACGGTGACCTCTGGATCTATCGTTCTGATCCAAAGCCAAATTTTTCCCTTCAACTATCGCCTCCCTCGACCCGACTGGCCCATTACTAGCTGCTAAAAACAGCCGGCATGGGCTGCGAGCGAGACCAATTACTCGAATATGACCGCGTGGACCTACGCGGCAAACGACTTCTTATTTTCATTGTCGCTTACAACGCAGAGAGCACGATTGAAAAAGTTCTCAGCCGCATTCCGGTCGCCCTCCACAGCGAAGCCGTTGAAGTATTGATCATCGACGATTCGTCGGCCGATAGCACTTTCTGGCTCGGACTGCGCTGTCAGAAGAACTTGCCATCTTTCAAAATTACAGTGCTCCGCACACCGGAAAATCAGGGCTACGGTGGCAATCAAAAGCTCGGTTACCGTTACGCGATTGATAACAACTTCGATTTCGTCGCGCTGGTGCACGGTGATGGCCAATACGCGCCGGAAGAATTGCCAATGTTGCTCGCGCCATTGATTGCAGGCGAGGCAGATGCCGTTTTCGGTTCTCGCATGTTGGATAAGAAGGCCGCGCGCGCAGGCGGGATGCCGTTTTACAAGTGGATTGGTAACCAAATCCTCACCAGGTTCCAGAACAAGATGCTAAAGACGCAGCTGTCAGAGTTCCATTCTGGCTACCGTCTCTATTCGACCAAGGCGCTCTCGCAGGTTCCGTTCGAGCGCAACACAAATGCTTTCCATTTTGATACTGAGATCATCATTCAGCTGGTGCTCAAGCAATTTCGGATCGTCGAGCTTCCTATCCCGACTTACTACGGCGACGAGATCTGCCATGTAAACGGATTGAAGTACGCCTGGGACGTCATGAAGACGATGTGGCGCGCACAATTCCATCAAAGGAATCTCTTCTTTGACCGCAAGTTTGATGTGGGGCTACCCGCGCAACGCTACGACTTGAAGCTCGAGTTCGAATCGTCGCACACCATGGCCATTGCTGCAGCGAAAGCGGGTACTCACGTTCTCGATGTCGGTTGCGGGCAAGGCTACGTTGGAGCTGAAATCGCCAAGAAAGGTTGTTTCGTTACCGGCATCGATCGTTATCTCCCGGTCTCAAATAGAACGAATGAGCGGATGAGATTCATCCAATGGGATCTCGATCGAAAAGAATTTCCGATTAATGCGTCGGAGTTCGATCAAATATTACTACTCGATATCATCGAACACTTGAAGGCGCCGGAAGAGTTTATGGACGAGCTACGTTTTGCCACTCGTTGTAGACGTCCGGAAATAGTTCTCACCACCGCAAATATTGGCTTTCTCGCGACTCGCCTCATGCTGTTCTTCGGACAATTTAACTATGGCCGGAAAGGGATTCTCGATTCCAGCCATACGCGATTGTTTACCTTTCGCTCCTTACGCGAGTTACTCAGCCAATCCGGCTATGTGATCGTGGATACCAAAGGCATCCCCGCGCCCATCCCACGTTCCATTGGGGACAATTTCATTTCCCGTTTACTCATGCGTCTGAATCAATTTCTCATCCAACTAAGTCCCGGCCTCTTTTCCTATCAGATCTTTGTCCGCGCCTACGCCAAGCCGACCATTCACAATCTTTTGCAAGAAACGATCGAGGGGACACGTCAATTGAAGCAGTCCGGCCCTCAGGCAATCCCCGCTCCAGACCAATCTGCCTTAAGATCGCCGTCGAGCGCCGCTATCGAGCAGGCCCTTTGATGATGTGTTGCGAGCGCAACAAGCCATCTGTAACTAATTCGTGCATCGGATAACGCGCAAGCAATATCACGCTTTGGCGAAATTCATACGCACACAACAAAGCTATGGACAACGCCACAATGGTGGTTCGATGGCGAATCATCGCCGAGCAAAGCAATAGCAGCTGGCTAACAGCTAAAAAACGTAGCGGCATGTCCCACATATTGGCGTAGCGTAGGTTCATTCCGTATTTTACATTGCACATTACGATGTAGCTGGCCGCAATAAATAAAGTCAGAAATAATTCGGGCTTTCGGGTTCGATCCAATCTCACAATCGTCGTTGCAGCCAGAATCACAATTATCGGGCTAACGAGGAATAGGTCTACCAGGTAGCGATGCCACGGCCCGTCCCCCGTCAAAATTGCAAATGCGAGTGTGTAATTCTTGCTTACTGACAGCTGGTAGGTTGCGATTAATGTTGTCAGCCCTCCTGCCAGACAAATCAGGATGACGACACCGAGCAGGGGTCCTAGGAACGTTGCGAGCCACAATTCCTTTGTCACAGTTCCAAACTTCAACCAGCGATTGCTCAAAATAATCGTGAGCAATGCGACCCAAACGAAGAAAGAATTTTCCTTCGTAACAATCAAGCAGCTCAGAGTCACAAGATAGGTGGCGGCTAATGATGGTTTGCCCGGTGCCTGCAGGTTTTCCCATAGTAAGAACAGAACAAGTAGCGCCCAAAAAGTAAAAAAACCGTCGACTAGCGCATGTTGTGACATATGAAGTTGTGTCGGTGCAAACGTCATGAGCGCGGCGACACCGAGCGCGAACGCCGGACCCTTTAAGCGCCAGGCAAAGAAAGCGGATAAAAGCAGCGTGAGAATGCTGAAGAGCGACGCAACATTATGAAGAGCGACCAACGCTTCGCTTCTAAAAAGCAAATGCCAAACGTACCCCGCGAAAATGAAGAGAAAGCGAACAGGCGGTAGAATCGAGCCTGGAAGACCCTTCTGCACATCAATGTAGCGATCGACAACAAAGCAGTAGTTACCGAGTCCTTCATGGATAAGGCCATTTAAGTAGTTCCGATACAATGCCTCATCAAAGCCAATCCCCGAAAACATGGGCTGTAAATGAATTGCTTCGGCGAAGTGGAGTGGCGCCGCGTCGCCCCGAAAGATGTAAGCAGGCAGCCGAAGAAACAGGCCTACACTGAGAACTGCAATGAGCACCGTAAGGTAGAGGCGCCCCGGTGCTGCCTTTTCAGAAGGTAGTGGGCTAGCTGTTGTGGCAGACATTTCTTGTCTGGGCTGACAATAATGCTGGATTCAAGGCAAACGCATTTCGCCACATAAGTATCAACGCTGCGATAAGGATGGCCCACGGCCAAATTGACCATGGAAGCCATTTTTCGTTGTGTTCTCCCCCTGAAATCCCGAGATACCACGGAAAACGATCGGCGATTGTGTTGTAAAAGAAGAAAAGGAAGAGTGCGCTCGCGAGCGTGAGCCAGTTGTACAAGGTCGAGGAAAGTAAGAGAACAAAAGGCGCCAGCCAGACCATGTATTGCGCGCAAACCCCGGGAGAGAAGACAAAGAAAATGATCCAGGCATAGCCGATTGAATGGCACAAAGTCTCGGCTGAACCGTTTCGTCGCCGCCAGCCAATCAGGATTATCGCCGCAATGATGAGTAGTTTGAGTAACGTCGCGACGATAACCTGAGCCTCGGAAAAGTGATGAAATGTAACTCGGGCGAACTGCGACCAACCTGTCAATCTTAACCAGTAGGTGATGCCCCAAAGGCCCCAAAAACTTCCGTAAGAAAGAACATTTTTAACAAACAACGATGGAAACGCGAGTAGTGGATAGCACCAGAGCGACAACATGGACGCTGCAAACGCCAGAGAAAACTGGAGGAATGATCCGCGGGCCATCCAAAAAAACACCAGGATTGGAAGAAAAAGCAAAGGCACAATCTTGATGTGACAGCTTAGGGCAAAGAAAAGACCACAGGCGACCGCTCTCTCCTTAAAGGCCATGTAAACGGCAAGAATAAAGAACAGCACCATAATCGGATCGGTGTTCCCATGAAATCCTGTGACCATGAGAGAGACCGGACTTAGAGCGAACAGGTAGATAATCCATGCCGGAACTTTGAAATCGGAAGAGCGAACGATGGCCAACACTACCAATACAGATACGAAATCGGCGATGATACCCGGAACTCGAACCAGAAATGGAAAGGTCAATCCGAACTGTTGTACCGAAGGGAGATTGGAAAGCCGATAGATACCTTGCAGGAGGTACGCCGAGAGCGGCGGATGATTAAAGGCGATGGTGTTTTGGTAGGTCCAATGCAAGCCATGCTGGCTGACGCTATTTCCAAAGTGGTAGAGGGCAATGACGTCATTAGTCCCGATGGTGTTGCTGGCAATTACCAATTTTAGCGCCAAAGCGATCAGCCCAGCTCCTATAACGAACAATTCCTGCTTTCGATTATTAGCGGCGGTGCTAACGAGGAATGCTCTACCGGAGGCAGCTGCATCCGACGCGAACGAACCGGCAATGGCAGAAGGGGCGTGTGTAGGTTGAAACACCTTGGAGCCTTGAGCAACTTTAGTGCCTGAAGAAGAGCGCGCGTTAGCGAAGGTCGATCTTTCGCTCCAAATCTGCTTTCAATTCCTGGAATTCCGGCTGGGTTGGATCGAGCGAAATGGCGCGATAGATCTCGGTGCGCGCGTTCTGCGAATCCCCCGATTTGAGATGAGCGCGGGCCAGCAGGTAATAGGTCTTGGGGTCCTTGGGATTCTGTTGGAGGGCCCTGCTGAAAAAGCTCGCGGCCAATTCTGCGCGACCTTCTTCGAGAGCGAGCACTCCGAGGTTGTTGTAACTCCCCTCGTGCCTAGAATCGAGCTGAAGGGTGGTGAAGTAAAACGACTTTGCCGCGTCAGCATGGCCTTGGGCTAATCGCAAGTTGCCCATGGCGAAGTTCAACTCGGCGTTATCGGGAACATAGGCGTAGGCACGCGCGAACTTTTCTTCCGCTGCTTGCAGATGATCGAGATCGAGCGCTTGCAAGCCCGTGTTGTAGCTGTCGAGCGCCCAAAGCGAAGGATCACGCTTGGGAATGGAGACAAAGATTGCGGCGAAGGACAAAAGGCAGGCATACGCGATCGCGGCGCGAAAGCGTCGATTCACGCAGCTTTGCCAAAATTCGTGAAGGCCGAACGCAGCGAACAACAAAAGGCCCGGAACAGCGGCGAGGCGGTAACGTTCAGTCACAAACACACTCAACAAGGAGAGCATGTGCAGAAGAATAGCCGCAGCCACCCAGCGACTGAGCGGAAAGCGGCTGCACCCCAGAAATAAGCCGGGAAGGGCAAGCGCCGCGATCAATCCATAAGTGATACCGGGGAGAGTGACACCTTCTTCGCGCAACGTGGTAATGACACTCAAGTCATCATAACGAAACGCGTTCCAGAAGTTGAGAACCTTCAAAGCAATCAACTTCAACCACTCGCCAAAGTTATGCGCGATGTAGTCCTTTGCCTTGCCTGACCAGTAGGCGCTAACTTCCGAGCGTTTGAGCGAATGACCAGCCGCCGCTTCGGCGCCGCGAATCGAATCCTGCAACATTGCTTCCTGGCCTGCATGAAGACCGGCGGGGAAACGCGGATAACCATTGGCCCATGGATTATTGCCGATCCAGAGATTGACGCCGCTGTGCGCGGAAAGGAAAACCGGATCGCGCGCAACGAAGTAGTTATGCAGGAATGCCGGCGACGCACCGACAAAGACAGCGATCACCAGGCCAGTTGCTGCCAGACTTCGCGACCACCTAACCGAGGCTTCCCATCGGAAGAAGATCGCGCCGAGAAGAAGCGGGATCACGAAAAGGACCGTAGCCACGCCCATTGCGGTGAAACCAATGAGGAGACCGAACAACAAGGCCGCTCCGAATGTGGGCATTTTCTCCCGTTTGATGACCTGCCAGACAAGAAACCAAAAGACGAAGATCGACCACGAAGTCGGCATGAGAATAACCGAATACGCTTGCGCGGGCTGGCAAAGTCCCCATCCCAGCGCAGCACCGACGCCGATAATTTTTCCCGAGTCACAGCCGGCAGATTTCCGGTCTCCAAAAAGCCTGACCGCAATCTGGTAGATGAGAAACGCGGTTGCGCTGTCGAGACACGCTTGAAGAAACGCCGGCAGAAACGGGTTATAGCCAAATATTTTGTAGATGGCTGCCAGTAGATAGGCGTAAAGCGGCAACCCGTAGAAGGCGAAATGGTCCGTCCATTGACCGCGGGCGATGCGCAAGGCCCAATCGTTGTAGAAATGCATGTCACCATGTGCAGGAAAGAGAAAAGGCGACCCGGTTAGGCGCGCGAGCACGAAGAGGCGCAGGAGAAGGACTGTCGTAAAAACGTAAATCCCGAGGGGAAAACGCTGTCGATTTTTGGACACGTTTTTGGGCGTTTCCATGACCTAAAAACAGACCGGTTTGGCACCAACACTGCTTTTTAAACGCCACATCCGCGATTGATGTCGTGGGTCGCAGTCAAACAAACAAGAGATAAACGAAAGTAATAACATGTTAAACCAAATCAACAAACGCCGCGGGGGTTTTACCCTCGTGGAAATTATGATCGTGGTCGCGATCATCGCGCTGCTTGCCGCAATTGCCGTGCCGGGTTTCCTCCGCGCCCGCAAACGCTCGCAAGCCAGCCGTATCCTCAATGACTTGCGCTTGATCGACGCTGCCGTCGACCAATACGCGATTGAGAATAACAAGACGAGCGGCTCCGCGGTCAATACAGCTGACTGGACGAACTACCTGAAGAAAGGCTCCACCCTCTACATGACGGGCGCCGACCTCTTCGGCAACGGTTATGGGCCTCAAAGTGTAGATAACATGCCCAAATGCCCGCAGACCGCCTGGAATACGCTGTCGGATGTGGCCGGCTCGGAATTCTGGTCGCCCTACGGCCACTACTAAGAATCTGACGATTCATTCTCCTGTCATCGCGCTGCCGCGGTGGCAGGGAATGAGTCGTGAGAAGGGCACGATGGGTCACGGCTTAGAACTGATAAAATTCTAAATAATGAAAAAGCAATCGAATAGACGAGCTGGTTTCACCCTGGTGGAAATCATGATCGTCGTCGCAATTATTGCCCTGCTTGCGGCCATCGCGGTTCCCGGGTTCCTGCGCGCGCGCAAACGTTCCCAGGCATCCAAAATCCTAAACGATCTGCGAATGATCGATTCTGCGATCGACCAATACGCGATCGAGAACGGGAAAAAGACGGGTGATCCGGTTGGGGTTGAGGACTGGACTAATTACGTCAAGAAGGGCAGCACCCTGTATGTGACCGGACAGGACTTGTTCGGTCACGACTACGGCCCGCAAAGCGTGGATTCATTGCCAAAAGCTCCGCAGTTGTCGTGGGAAACGTTGTCCGATGTAGCAGGCTCAGAATTCTGGTCGCCCTTCGGGCACTACTAGAAGTCGCCCACCCCACAAATGACAAGCTTGGAGGGCACTAAGGCTCTTCCAGCGGGCATACTCGCCCGAGCCGTCGCCTATCTGCAACGCGAGTGGGTTGTCTGCGCCATTCTCGCGATATGCGGGTTTGTCGTGCATGCGCCCGCGCTACAGGGTGAGTTTGTCTGGGATGATCAATATTTGGCGCACGACAATCCCTTCATCAAGAGTCCCCTCCTCATCCTGGAAGCGTTCCGTCATCATCTGTTTCTCGACTCATTTTCCGCCCACTACCGGCCGGTGCAGAACCTGTCGTTCATTTTCGATTACGCCGTTTGGAATACGAATACGTACGGATTTCACCTGACTAACGTCTTACTACACCTAACGAGCGGGTTCCTTCTGTTCTTATTGCTCCGGAAACTGTTTCTCCCCTGGGATAATCGTGTGGGAGGAGCGGCTAACGCCTCACTTGCCGCCTTTTTGGTAACCCTGCTCTGGATTGTTCATCCCGTGCATAGCGCGGCAGTAGATTACATTTCCGGCCGCGCCGACAGCCTGGCCTTTGCCTTTGCATGTAGCGCATGGTTGTTGGCTTTCCGCGCGCAAGAAGCTCGGACGCGATCCTGGCGAATCCTCTTTGGCATTCTGGCGCTTGTTTGTGGGTTGCTAGCTCTTTGTGCTCGCGAAATTGCCTGTGTTTGGTGTGCGCTCTTCCTCGTGCACACGCTCGTTTTCAATCGGGAAGCCAGTGCACGATTCAAAGTCGTTTCGTTAGGTTGTTGTGTCGCCTTGCTTCTATCGTACGCCGGTTTGCGGCACTTGCCTGAACAACGTCCTGCGCAGAATCCTTCCTCCGAATGGAGTCCCTCGACGCGCGCCGTACTGATGTTGCGCGCGCTGGGTGATTATGGCCGGCTCATGGTTCTTCCCACCAGTCTGCACATGGAGCGGAGCGTGATCGATCCAAACAACTACCGAACCAACCTAAGCTGGCGAGAGTCGGTGAAAAACGAGTATCTTTCTATTCTCGGGCTGGCAGTCGCAACGGCGATGGGCTTTGGCTGCATCCGCAAAACACCCGGACGACTGATGCGAGTTTTCGGCGCCACGTGGTTCGTGGCCGGTTACCTGCCCATTTCCAATATCATCGAGCTAAACGCGACCGTTGCGGAACACTGGCTTTATCTCCCGAGCGTTGGATTTCTCATATTCCTTGCCGGTTGCGCTATCGGCCTGCCGGCGACCTGTCGCAAAGCAGCGGTTACACTCGCCTGTTTTGCCGTAATCGGCCTTGGCATTCGCAGCGCGATTCGTAGCAGCGATTGGCTCACCCCTGAAACATTTTATCGACGCACGCTGGCGGCTGGCGGGATGACGGCGCGGATCGGGGTCAATCTCGCGCAGATTTATGCAAACCGCGGCGAATACGCCAAAGCGGAATCAATCTACCGCCGCGTCCTCGCGATGGTACCCGATTATCCGATCGCGCGCACGAATCTGGCCGAGATTCTATATCGACAAGGCAAGAAAGCTGAAGCCGAGGCCATTCTGGTTTCGACGACGAGTGCGGCAGTGATGACGCGGAAAGAATATCCGCGCACTTGGATAGCCGCACTTAATTTGGCGCGTGTTCATCATGACGCGAAAAATGATACGCAGGCTTTGGCCATTCTCGAACGAGCCCGCACCGATTATCCGCATACGTGGGAAATCATATCCTTCGAAGCGGAAATCCTGCGCCTAACGAAAGGTCCCGGCGCGGCGCTCGATCTGGTGCAGCATTTCACGACAGAAAATTGGTGGCATCACGGGGCATCAATCGCGCTCGGCCGTTTGTATTTCGAGGCCGGTGCTTTGGATCGGGCGAGCGCAGCATTTCGCCACGCCAGTTTGCTCGACGTGCACGACGTCGAAGCGTTGAACCTCATTGCCACGATGAACATTCGACAAAATCATCTCGAGGAAGCCTGGCGAGCGCAACGGCGCGCCGTGGCGCGACAACCGGATGAGCCACGACAGTACGCCATGCTCTCGAATATTTTGGAGAAAATGGGGCGAACCGACGAGGCACGCTCCGCCATGGCGCAAGTGAGTCGGTTGCAGGCGCTCGCCCGATCACCGCAGCCGATCGTAAACTAACGAGCTGGCAGTATCACTGACTTGACGGAGCGCTGAGTTGGGCGCTTGCTCCGTTTTCATGGCCGCTCGCATTTACACCGATCGCGATGCTGATTTGAAGGAATTGAGCCACAAAACCTGCGCCGTTATCGGCTTTGGATCGCAGGGACGCGCGCACGCGCTCAACCTGAAGGACAGTGGGGTGAATGTCGTTGTCGGTTTGTACCGTGGCAGCAAATCTCGCGCGGTCGCAAGGAGAGCTGGCCTAAGAGTCTTGGATACTGCGGAAGCCGCCCGGCGCGGTGACGTTTTGTTTCTCGCGTTACCGGACACGAAAATCCCGCAGATCTTCGAGCGCGAGATCGCTCCGAACTTGCGACAGAATCAGACGATCCTTTTTGCGCACGGGTTCGCCATCTTGTATCGCACGATTCGGCCCGCGAAAAATCTCGATGTCATCATGGTTGCGCCACTCGGTCTGGGACGAATGGTTAGGCGCGAATTTGAAAATGGCGGCGGCGTGCCAGCCCTCATCGCTGTGCATCAGGATTTCACCGGTCGCGCGAAGCAAACCGCGCTTGCCTGGGCGAAAGCGATCGGCGCGACCCGTGCCGGCGTGATTCAGAGCACGTTTCGAGAAGAAACCGAGACCGATTTGTTCAGCGAACAAGCGGTGTTGTGCGGCGGCATGAGCGCGCTCGTTCGCAGTAGCTTTGAAACGCTGGTCGACGCCGGTTATGGACCGGAGATTGCGTATTTCGAATGTCTGCACGAGTTGAAATTTATCGTCGACCTCATGCACGAGCGCGGGCTCGCGGGAATGCGTGAGCTCATTTCGGAAACAGCGCTATGGGGTGAGCTCACCGTCGGTCCGAAAATTATCAATCGTCGTGTGAAGCAACAAATGGCGGCCGCATTGCGAAAAATTCAGAGCGGCGAATTTGCGCGCGGACTCCTCCGCGAAATGGACGACGGTCGTCGTTGTCTCAAAACGTTGCTGCTCCGGGCAAATTCGCACTCTATTGAAACGACAGGAGCGCGGCTGCGAGAGAGAATGACCTGGAAAAAAAGGCACCAGAAAAAAACCCGGGCCTGAACCGGCGCGGTACCGGTTTCGACGCGTCGCGAATTTTGGTCGCGATGCCGAGGCCCGTCAGTTGTTGGAGATCCGTGGATCGCCGATCACTAGCATCGGGATTGTGGTAGTCGGAATTCCGCCAAGCCGTTCAATCGGTTGCGGAACAGCCGAGGCAGTCGTCTTTACATAGTAAATGACCCTCCTCGGTTTTTGTACTACCTGATCTTCTCGCTGAGTAACGACATTCTTATGATCGGAATCAGCGAATGCCGTGACGCAGAGCGCCATGCTCAGCACGGTTCCAACACAAAACAGGCGGGCAAGCCTGCAGGTTGTTTTCATACCGCAAGTTTGCGCCCGCTTGTCGCGCAATGCAATTCGATTTTCAGGACAAGAAACCGGCCCGACCGGTCATTGCTCCCAAAGGAAATGTTGCAGGCGCAACTGAGCGAGGCGCGCTTTCGCCTCGTCGCTGCGCGTCCCTTCCGCTGCCGCCAGTTTTTGGTAAATCGCCGCGGCCGAATCCCACTTTGATTGCTCTTCCAGTAAACGCGCGGCGTTGAATCCGGCTTTGTAATACCAAAAAAACTCGCGCGGTCGGTTAGGCTGCGTCTCGCTCTCGAGCACGCGATAGAAAATCGCGAGCGAGCCCGCCGCGTCGCCGGATTTCTCGAGACAAACCCCTTTCTTGAATTGGGCTTGGTTCTTCCAATGAGGCGGCGCATCGTTGTCCGCAATCAGTTGATCGTAACTTTCGATTGCGCGCTTGAAATTCTCCGGCGCACTGGTTCCCATTTCAAAATAAACGTCGCCTTTCCCACAAAGCGCTTCGCGTTTCTCCCCTTGCTTTGCATTTCCCTTCAATACTTCGTCATAAAGCGCGAGCGCGTCCTGGGGTTTTCCCAGCTTGCGTTCGATCACGGCCTGTTCGTTGCGCGCAGCCCATTTCAATTCGCCCTCCTTGTGCACGACATTGTCGAAAAGGGTCAGAGCTCGCTCGAGCGAATTCGAGCCCATACTCGCGAGCGCTGATTCTCCCGCGAAAAAAAGCGCCTTCTCCGCGAATGGTCCTTCTGGCTGCTTCGCTGCAAGTAGTTCGAATTGCGTTTGCGCATTGGCGAAATCCTGCCCCCGGTAATACGCCTCCGCCAGTTTCATGCGCACGTCCGGAATAAAGGGGGAGCTGGGATGATCGCGCAGAAATTGATTCGCCAGCGAAACAATCTGCTTCTCATCGCTCTTGCTCGATGCGTCTTCGATCCAGATTTTCAGATAATCAGCCCGCTCACGCGCGACGTCGGTCGGCTGTGCATCCATCGCCCGTTTCAAATTCTCCTGCGCTTCCTCCAGGCGCGGCGGTGAAGCGTGAAAGGCAAGCTCGGCCAAGGCGACCCATGCTTCCGAGACACGCTTATTCTTCGGAAAATCGCGCAGGAATTTGCCTAACGAATCGGACGCTTTCGGATCGTTCTGCGCGGCCTGCACGATTCCCTGTTCCAGCAGCAGATCGCTCGCATCCCCTCCCTCTTCGCCGGCGCCTAAGGTTTTGTAGTCCGCCTGAAAGCGAGCGTCGTTATCGATCTGTAACCAGCCAAGCGACGCATTGAACAGCGCCTCATTTGTCGGGCCGCTTTTCATTTGCGCAACCTTTTCAAATTCGCGCGCGGAAATATCGAAACGCTTCGCCTCATACTGAACTTCAGCGATCAGCCAGCCAATCTTCGCGAGTTGATTCGCGTTGGGACGCAGCGAACGCGCCGCCTCGAGCACGCCGATGGCGTCATCGAAACGGCGATCGTCTTTTTGCAATTGCGCAAACTCAAGAAAACCATCGAGCAAATCTCCCTGTTTCGGAGCGGTGCTCACCATCGCGCGAAAATTTTCCATCGCCGCCGCGCGATGGCCGACGCGCAATTCTGCCCGCGCTAAATACCATTGCGCAAGAGCGCGACGCGGCTGCGCCGGATCGGTGCTCCAGCGCGTTAATTCCGTGCGCGAAGGTTTCCGTTCCGATTGATAGACCTGATCCAGCTTCGCAAAAACGCGGCCCAGCTCGGGATCGTTCGCATGATGCTCAATGAAATCTTCGAGCACGTCGTCGGCTGCTTCGGGCGTTTTCAATTGCAGTTGCACATCGGAAATGGCGAAAAGGGCGGCGATGACTAACGAATGATGCGCCGGCTCGGATTTTTTCAGGATAGTTTCGAAAAGCGCCTGCGCTTTATCCTGATGTTGCAACTCCATTTCGATGCGACCGCGGAGAAAGCGGCGCTCCTGTTTTTCGAGCGCTGATTGCGCTTGCGCTTTGGACAAGATATTCGCCGCCGTGGTCGGGTCGCGTTTATCAAGCAACAACTCCGTCGCACGAAACCGCGCGCGCAAACCCCAGCGCGGATCGTCGACTAGCGTCATCACCGTTTGCAGCGCGTCGTCTTTTTCGTAGAGCGCGCGCTGCGCCTCCGCTTTGCCAAACAACGCATTGGCACGCAAAACCGGATCTTTTTCGGTCTGCACGACGCGATCGTACGCAATCAAAGCTTCCTGCCACCGATAGAGTGACGCGAACGCCTGGCCCTTCCAAAAATTCGTGGCGGGAAAATCACGCAGTGGCGCTTCGCCCAAAATCTTTAGCGCGCCCTCGCCATCATGCGCGGCGATGAGCGCTTCTGCCAGTTTCCACATCACCTGCCGCTTTTCCGGCAGAGAAAGATTTTTCCGCAGGAGTTGCTGCAATCGATCGACCGCAACTTCCGGCACGCCTTCTTCGAGTGGTCGGGAGGCCGTTTGGAAATTCAGCGGTTCATCTGCGCGACAAAGATTCGCAATCACGAATAAAATAAGCAGCAGAAACGCGCGCGAAATTTTCATCGTCCGTTCAAGAGTGGACGCAAATATTGGCCGGTAAAACTTTGCTCGATCTGCGCGATTTTCTCCGGCGAACCGACGCCGACAATTTCTCCGCCGCGCTCTCCACCTTCCGGTCCAAGATCAATAATCCAATCCGCGCACTTGATCATTTCAAGATTGTGCTCGATCACGACGAGCGTGTTTCCGGCATCGCGCAATTTCATCAGCACCTGCAACAATTTTTCGATGTCGGCGAAATGCAACCCGGTGGTCGGTTCATCCAGAATGTAGAATGTGCGACCAGTCGCTTTCTTCGCCAGCTCGCTCGCGAGTTTCACACGCTGCGCTTC